>CAJFPD010000078.1 GCA_904398315.1 Candidatus Alangreenwoodia gallinarii
GTCAGGTCCGGAAGGAAGCAGCGATAAGCGGGGCCTCTTATGTGCCGCAGATAAGCCTTTTTCATCCTGCGGAGCCTTCAAAGGACAGCTTTTTTGCAGCCGGAATGCGGAGAAAACGGAAAAAACGAACGGAAAAACGGAAAAGAAAACGTGCGGGAAAGACAAGGAGGCATGACATGTATTCTGCGATATACCGGGATTTCCGGCCGGATCGGTTTGATCAGATCGTCGGTCAGGATCATATCGTGAAGGTTCTGAAAAATCAGATCGCCGCAGGTCAGACGGGACATGCCTACCTGTTCTGCGGAACCAGAGGCACCGGAAAGACGACGACAGCCAGGATCCTCGCCAAAGCGCTCAACTGCGAGGCGGAAGACAGGAGCGCGCGTCCATGCTGCGAATGTGAAAACTGCAGGGCGGTCCGCGAGGGAACCTTCATGGATGTCATCGAAATCGACGCGGCGTCCAACAACGGCGTCGACAGCATCCGGGAGCTGCGTGAGAGCGTGAAATATCCGCCGGTGAAGGGGCGCAACAAAGTATATATCATCGACGAAGTCCATATGCTGTCTCCGGGGGCTTTCAACGCGCTGCTCAAGACACTGGAGGAACCGCCGGAACATGTGGTCTTCATTCTGGCTACCACAGAGCCTCAGAAGCTGCCGGCCACGATCCTTTCCCGGTGCATGAGGCTCGATTTCCGGCGAGTATCGGAGGAGATCATCGCGGAAAACATGAGAAACATCTGCGAGGCCAGAGGTATCAGCGCGGAACCCGCGGCACTGGCACTGATCGCCGTCAATGCCGACGGTTCCGTCCGGGACAGCCTGAGCATTCTGGAACAGTGTATCTCCACCGGACAGGACCTCATCTCGAGGGCGGATGTGGCGGAGCTTCTCGGGACGGCGGGAGAGGAAGCACTTATCGCTCTGACAGACAGCGTCATCAGAGGAGATGTTTCGGAGGCGCTGATTCAGCTGGATCAGATGATCCGCTCGGGAAGCGACGTAAAGCAGCTCATGAAGGAATGGCTCTCTCATCTGCGGAATCTGCTGATGGCAAAATACGTGGAGGAATCGGCCGGACTGCTGAATATGTCTGCTGAAAATGCGGAGCGCGTACGCCGGCAGAGCGGAGAGATCGACGGAAACCTTCTCAATTACGCCATAGAGGAGCTGTCGAAGACGATTTCCGAATCGCGCTGGTCTTCCCAGCCCAGGGTGCTGTTGGAAGTCTGTATCGTGCGGCTGGGCGGCGGAACAGGTGAAGCGCAGGAGCAAATACCGGTGCGGCCGCAAAAGCCGGCGGCCGGCCCGATGCAGCCGGCGCAGTCCGAAACGGAAACGGCAGCCGGGGAATCCGTTCCGTCCGGCGCGGCTCCGTCAGCAGCTGCCGATACCGGTGAGGCGGCCGGAGAGACCGCTGAAGCTGCTCAGGCCGCCGGGGTCGATCCGGAGGAACTTTGGAGTGCTGCGGTGAGAAAAGCGGTGGGCGAAAAGCCGATGCTCATCCGTATCGAGACAAAGACGCATCCCGTGCGCATCGCAGGAGGCGCGTTTTATGTGACGGCCGACGATGAGTACACGGAAAAAGTTCTGATGGAGAAGGGAAAAGATCTGCTGGAATCAAAACTGGAGATGTATTACGGGAGCAGACTGATTCTCCGGCTGGAACGTGGCGCCGCTCCGCAGGCAGCGGCGGAAGGCCGGAAAGATGCCGGAGCGGAAAACATCGCACGGCAGATCGAAGAAAAATTTCACATGAAAGTCGATATAGAGTGACAGAAAACACAAAAAGCAGGAGGAACGAACGATGGGAAAAGGTATGAGAGCCGGCAGAAAGCCGAGCGCAGGCAAAGCGGGAAATATGCAGAAACAGCTGGCGCAGGTGCAGGCGATGCAGGCGCGGATGCAGCAGGCGCAGGAGACGATCGAGGCACAGGAGATCGAAACATCTGCAGGCGGCGGTGCTGTCAGCGTGAAAGTGAACGGAAAGAAGGAGCTGCTTAAGATCGAACTCAAGCCGGAAGTGGTGGATCCCGACGATATCGAAATGCTTCAGGATCTGATCATCGCTGCGGTCAATGAAGCTATGCGTCAGGTGGACGAGATCAGCGAGAGTGAGATGGGCAAGGCGACAGGCGGAATCAATATTCCGGGCCTCTTTTAGGCAGATCAGATGGCTCAGTATGCAAAACCTCTGGCAAACCTCATCCGCGAACTTTCAAGACTGCCGGGGATCGGAGGCAAGAGCGCCCAGCGTCTGGCCTTTCACATTCTGTCCATGGACGACAAAGAGGCCGAGATGCTGGCAAATTCTATTCTGCGGGCTAAGTCTTCCATGAAATACTGCTCGGTATGCGGGAATCTTACAGATAAAGATCCCTGTGAGATCTGTTCGGATCCGAACCGTGATCAGCATACGATCTGTGTCGTGGAGCAGGCGAGAGATGTGGCGGCGATGGAAAGGATGAAGGAGTATAACGGCCTCTATCACGTTCTGCACGGAGCGATTTCGCCGATGGACGGTATCGGACCGGAGGATATCAATCTGAAACAGCTGATTCTGCGGCTGCAGCA
>CAJFPD010000079.1 GCA_904398315.1 Candidatus Alangreenwoodia gallinarii
AAACAATGAAAGCCGCAGGGGCGCGGCTTTCATTGTTCAAAAGGGGTATTGGGATTAGAGATTAATATAAGGTTATCAGGGGGATAACCACGTTGTTATTATAACAAAAGATGAGTAAAAATCAATAGCAACATTGAAAATATTTGAAAATTCGACATGTTTCGCGGAAAACAGTGTATTTCAGAGATCGGAGAATATAGTCCTCATCTTTTTGGTATGAAAAGATGATATGGAAAAATATCGGTTCGGCGAGCAGATTCCGGCAGGTTTCAATAAATTTAAATCAGTTTACTTTAATATAAATGGATTTTTATGGATAAAATATATCATGAGACGGGAAAAGAGATAGGTTCTGTCGAAATTTGTATTACGAAAAGAGGTCGTTTCGGTATTCTTCCGTCGTAAAATTAGGTGAAAAGTGAGTGCGCGAGCATTTTAACTTTCTGAACAATCATTACCGTAGATGAATCGTACCGAAAGATCAAAAGGAGGACACAATGGTAGAAGTATTGAAGGTGTCAGGAAAGTCCAATCCGAATTCAGTAGCGGGTGCACTGGCAGGCGTGTTGAGGGAAAAAGGCGGAGCGGAAATCCAGGCGATTGGAGCAGGAGCTCTGAATCAGGCGGTAAAGGCAGTGGCAATCGCACGGGGGTTTGTTGCGCCGGGAGGCATCGACCTGGTCTGCGTTCCGGCATTTACCGATATTTTCATCGAAGGAGAGGAACGAACGGCCATCAAGCTGATCATCGAACCGAGATAGTTCCGGTACTTCGGCGGTCATATATCATACATGAAAAATCAGGAGGACTGGCTCTGTATTCCGGCGCGGCGGCATGCAGAACGAGTCCTCTTTTCCTGATCGTATCCTTTTTCCGCATTATCTGACCCTGCCGGGGGAAAACGTGGTCGGATGCATAATCTGCCGCGGACAGATTTTCGCATACACTTTCTGCGGGTCAGTCATGAGCGGCAAAGGACGGGCATATACATATATATATGAAAAAGAAAAAGGAGGAGGGCAGAGAACCGAGATGAATACCTATGATATCAGAAACAAGGAGGTCATCAATATTTACGACGGACGGAGCCTGGGCTTTGTGGAGGATGTGGAGCTGAATCTGGAAAAGGGAACCATCGAAGCTATCATCATCCCGGCGGAACGGGGATTCATGGGATTTTTTCCGAAGGGGGAGGATCTGGTTATCCGCTGGCGCGATATCAAGCGCATCGGGGATGATGTCATACTCGTGGATTTTTCCGGAGTCCGGGACGGTCAGTATCTCTACGAGACAGGAAACGGAAATGAGCGATACGAATGAAGGATATATTACGGTGTGCCGGAGGCGTATTCCGGATGCGGAAAGCGGAGGCTCATCGGAAGCGGGCAGGCCGGAAAAACAAAGCTGACGCAGAGCGGCCGCAGGATACGGAGCGGCCGCAGTTCTGCTGACTTCCGGCAGTGCATTGCGGTCGCCAAAAGAGGATTTTTGTGCTATACTATCGGCATGGAATATGGAAGTAACAGAACAGAAACGAATATCCGATGACAGAAGGGACTCACGCCTTGCAGGTGCGGATCTGCCGGGGCAGGCGAGGAAACAGAGGTCTGCGGTTTACCGAATAGCGGCGTAAAGCCCCTGGATTTATCCGTGGGGAGTGTCAAAGGAGGAATAACATATGAAATGCCCGTTTTGCGATCACCCGGATACGAGAGTGATCGATTCGCGTCCTACAGATGAGGGACAGGCGATCCGAAGAAGGAGAGTCTGCGACAGCTGCAAAAAGCGCTTTACCACCTACGAAAAGGTGGAAGAGATCATGTTTATGGTAGTAAAAAAGGACGGCAGCAGAGAGCTGTTCAACCGTTCGAAAGTGCGGAACGGCATTATCAATGCGTGCAAAAAGCGGCCGATTACGACAGATCAGATCGAAAAGATCGTGGACGATATCGAGCGGGGCCTGAATAACATGATGGAAAAAGAGATATCGAGCACCGTGATCGGAGAAGTCATACTGGATAATCTGAAAGAACTCGATGAAGTGGCGTACGTCCGTTTCGCATCGGTGTACAGGCAGTTTGAAGACGTGGATACCTTTATCCGTGAGATCGAGAAACTGAATCATAAAAAGAGGTAGAAAGAAATGAAATTACATCAGAACAGAATCGTCGTAAAGGTAGGAACCTCTACGCTGACAAACGATGCGGGAAAAAATAATCTCCGCGCGTTCGACCGTCTGGCCTGTGTCCTGTCGGACGTTCAGAATATGGGGTACGAGATCATACTGGTATCCTCCGGAGCGATTGCGGTGGGAGCCAATAAGATGCGCATGGAAAAGCACCCGGAGACGCTGCGCATGAAACAGGCTGCGGCAGCGGTGGGACAGTGCAGCATCATGTATCTGTACGATAAATTTTTCGATGATTACGACAAGACGATTGCACAGATCCTTCTGAACGCGGAGGATATTGAGATGGAGCAGAAGAAAGAGAATCTGACGAATACCTTTAATACTCTCCTCGAGATGGGAATCATTCCCGTCGTAAATGAGAACGATTCTGTCAGTTACAAGGAAATCGAGTCGGAAGACCGGCTGTTCGGCGACAATGACATGCTCTCCGCCGTGGTGGCCGTGCTGTGCGGCGCCGGCCGTCTGGTGATCTTTTCCGATATCGACGGATTTTATGACAGCGATCCCCGCTTTCATCCGGACGCGAAGCTGATAGAACGCGTCACCGTAATCGATGAGGAGACGGAAAAGCTGGCGGGAGGAGCCGGATCACGAAGGGGAACGGGCGGTATGAGGACAAAGCTGGAGGCTGCCAGACTGGCGACGGCTCAGGGAACAGATGTGATCATTACCAACGGAAAAAATCCGGCAGCGCTGTACGATATCGTCGGCGGCAGGCCTGTGGGTACGCTGTTTGTCGGCGCCGGCCGGGAACTTTAGGCGGAAGGGAGATACGGCATGAGCGGCGAAATCTTTGAGAAGGCGGAAACAGACAGCGGCGCTGTATATCTGCGTCTGGCAGATCTGGAAAACAGATATCCGGTCAGAACTTTTTTCTCTACGAGGAACGGAGGCGTCAGCAGCGGTGCGTATGCGTCGCTCAATATGGGATTTTCCACCGGAGATGACCGGACAAATGTGGAGAAAAACAGGAGACGTATCTTCGATTTTATCGGTGAGGACGGATACTGCGAAGCGGCGCCGCATCAGGTGCACGGATCGGATATCGTCTGTGTCCGGATCGCGGAGAGGAAAACGCAGAATAAAGAGCGGAAAGCGGAGGAAAAAAGGGGCGCAAAGCTGTCGTTTCCCGATACCGATGCCCTGATTACCGACGAAAAAAATGTCATCCTCACCAGTCTGCACGCGGACTGTATTCCGGTCTGGCTCTACGATCCGACGCAGCATGCGGCGGGCCTGGCTCACGCCGGCTGGAGAGGGACGGCTGCCGATATCGCGGCAAAGACGGCGGAGCGTATGTGTGAGACTTTCGGCTCCCGCAGAGAGGATCTTCTGGCATTTATCGGGCCGGGAATCGGCAGGTGCTGCTTTGAGGTGGGAGGCGAGGTGGTACATGCCTTTGAAGAGCTGCTCGGCAGCAGAACGGAATCTTTTTATACCGACGACAGAAACGGAAAGTATCATCTCGATCTCAGGGGAATCAACAGAGAGCTTCTGAGGCGCGCCGGGATTGGGAACGTCTTCGTGACGGAATATGTCACCTGCTGCAGAACGGATCTTTTTTATTCCCACCGCCGGGAGAACGGAATAACCGGAAGAATGTGCGCAGGCATCGTCCTGCTGTGACTCTGCTGCGATTCCGGGGAGATAAGACAAGACGGGGCTGCCTGCGGGTGGCCTCCCGTCATATTGCGGGGAAATATTGAAGTAAAATATTGCGGAGAAGAGGAGGAAGGATGAGTACAGAAAACAGACATCTGACGATCGCCATCGACGGGACAAGCGGCTCGGGGAAGAGCACCGCGGCGAAAAATCTGGCGTCGGTGCTGGGGATCGAATATATCGACACCGGGGCGATGTACCGGGCCGCAGCATACAAGGCGCTGAAGGAAAACGTACCGGTGGATGATGATCATGCCGTGGGGGATATGCTCTCGGAAACGGAGATAGATTTTGTCAGAGGCCGTATCCTTCTGGACGGCGAGGATATCAGTGACAGAATACGCACTCTGGAGATTTCACATGCAGCATCTAAAATTTCCCAGCTCGCGAGCTGCCGCGCAAAGCTGGTGGAAATCCAGCGCCGGATCGCGTCACAAAAGAGTGTCGTTATGGACGGCAGAGATATCGGGACAAATGTTCTTCCGGGTGCTTCCCATAAATTTTATGTTACGGCATCTCTGGAGACGAGAGCGGAGCGCCGCCTGGCGGAACTTCTGGAAAAGGGCGAACAGACGACATATGAGGAGGTTCTCGAAGATCTGAAGGCGCGTGACCACAGCGATATGACGAGAAAACTGAATCCGCTGGTCAGAGCGGAGGATGCGATTGATATCAGCACAGACGAATGCGATATCGAAGGGACGCTGCAGTGCCTGCTGCAGCATATCGGTGTGAACTATGCCGGCTGAAGTACTGATCGGAATCCTCGTTCCCTTCCTCGGAACTTCCCTGGGAGCAGCCTGTGTGCTGTTCATGCGGAGGAGTATGAGCGGAACCGTTCAGCGTGTCCTGGCGGGATTTGCAGCCGGAGTCATGACGGCGGCATCGGTGTGGAGTCTTCTGATCCCTTCCATTGAACAGGCTTCACATATGGGAAAGTGGTCTTTTGTACCGGCTGTCGCGGGATTCTGGCTGGGGATGCTGTTTCTGCTCCTTCTGGATCATCTCATTCCGCATCTTCACGTCAACAGCGATGAGTCGGAGGGGCCGAAAAAAAATCTCAGACGGTCCACGATGCTGGTGCTGGCTGTGACGATTCACAATATTCCGGAGGGAATGGCCGTCGGAGCCGTCTATGCGGGCTGGATCGCCGAGGATTCTGTGATCACCGTGACGGCGGCACTGGCTCTGTCAGTGGGAATCGCCATTCAGAATTTTCCGGAGGGCGCGATTATCTCCATGCCGCTGCGGGCGGAAAATGTGAAAAAATCAAAGGCATTTCTCTACGGCGTTCTTTCCGGAATCGTAGAACCCGTCGGAGCGCTGCTGACGATACTGGCGGCGGGACTGATTCTTCCTCAGTTGCCGTATCTGCTGAGCTTCGCCGCCGGAGCCATGATCTATGTCGTCATCGAGGAGCTGATCCCGGAAATGTCCGGAGAGGAGCATTCCAATGCGGGAGCTATCATGTTCGCCGCCGGTTTTTCGGTTATGATGGTTCTGGATGTGGCTCTGGGCTGACGGGGAGGTCTTTCGCAAAATCGCTTGACAAGCCGAGGACTTACTTTCAGAATACTTGTATATCCCGAGGAACGGCGGAGGGAGGTGACGAAAATGAAGCAATGTATGGATTCCGAAAATCTGCATCGCCGGCTGAAGAAGATCATCGGCCAGGTTCAGGCGATCGATCGGATGATCGATGAAGATATCCCGTGTGAAGATATTCTGTCGCAGATCAACGCTGCCAAGTCCGCCCTGCACCGCGTAGGTCAGGTGGTTCTGGAGGGGCACATCAATCACTGTGTGCGGGACGGCATCGAACACGGCGACGCCGACGAGACGATTGCCAAATTTACAAAAGCGGTAGAGCGGTTTGCCAATATGATCTGAAGCGGTTCCGCTTCAGATCCGCGGCTTTCTGCCGGCTGCCGGAGGAGAAAGAAACATATCCGAAAAGAAAAAACGGTTAAAAAAGAAAAATCGCCATCTGAATCGCGGATGGCGATTTTTCTTTCCTGACTCCGGAAGAACTGTCCTCTTTCTTGACAACATATACCCCTATAGGTATAATGAAGTCGCAATTGATACAACGACGCAGAGAGAAAGAGAGGAGGATTTGTTTTGCAGAAGCTGGAAAATCTGCTGGAGTGGGGAGGCACGAAGAGGGATATCGCCTTCCTGGTAATCGGAGGAATCGCTCTGTTTCTGAGCATTTTCGACATTCTGCCCCTGCCATTCGACCCGGCATGGATCGCTATCATTCTATGCGGCGTGCCGATCATTCTCGAGGCGGTCGTCGGTCTGGTGACAGCCTTTGATATCAAAGCCGATGTGCTGGTCTCCATCGCTCTCGTGGCATCTGTCGTCATCGGAGAAGATTTTGCCGCAGGAGAGGTCGCTTTCATCATGCAGCTGGGAGCGCTGCTGGAAGATCTGACGGTGGCCAGAGCGAGAGCGGGTATTGAAAAACTGGTGCATCTGACGCCGAGGACAGCCCGGGTGATCGACGGATCGGAGGAACGCGTAATTCCGGCAAAGGAAGTCCGGGTGGGTGATATTCTCAGAGTTCTGCCGGGAGAGACGATTCCGGTGGACGGAGTGATTCTCTCGGGACAGACATCCGTCAATCAGGCGGTCATGACGGGGGAATCCCTGCCGGTGGATAAGAAAGAGGGCGACGAGGTGTTCAGCGGAACGGTGAACCAGTTCGGTTCCTTCGATATGAAGGCGGAAAAGGTGGGGGAGGACAGTTCCATTCAGCGGATGATCCGTCTCGTTCAGTCGGCGGACGCAGGCAAGGCGAAGATCGTCGGTATCGCGGATCGCTGGGCCACCTGGATCGTCGTGATCGCTCTGTCTGCCGCCGCTCTCACCTGGTTGATCAGCGGCGAAATCATCCGTGCTGTCACGATTCTCGTCGTCTTCTGTCCGTGCGCTCTGGTACTGGCTACGCCGACTGCCATCATGGCGGCTATAGGCAATGCGACGAGACATGGATTTCTCGTGCGCGAAGGTGACGCACTGGAACGTCTGGCTTCCGTATCGGATATCACCTTTGACAAGACGGGAACGCTGACCTACGGAACGCCTCGGGTTATCGCCGTCCGCAGTTTCCTGACGGATTTTTCCGAGGAAGAACTCTACCTGTGTACCGCGGCTGCCGAGCAGCGGTCGGAGCATCCTCTGGGAAAAGCTGTCGTCCGCTGCTGGAAAGAAAGTACCGGGGATAAAATCCCGCGGGAGATTCCGGAGAGCGAAGATTTTCTCATGCTTCCGGGCCGCGGTGTGAAAGCGCGTGTGAAAGGAAGGAAGATCGTCGCGGGAAATGCAAAACTGCTGAAGGAGGAGGGAATCATTCTGCCGGAAGAGATAGCGGAGGAGGCGGAATCCTTCCGGAAAGAAGGGTGTACCGTCATCTTTGCAGCCTTCGGTGATCAGACAGCGGGATTTCTCGCTCTCGCCGATACGCTGCGTCAGAATGCCGCTCAGACCATCGGCGAAGTAAAAAAAGCAGGTGTCACACCTGTGCTGCTGACGGGCGATCATGAAAATGCGGCGCGTCACATCGCATCTCAGCTTCAGATCGACGAAGTTCTCTCCGGATGTCTGCCGGAGGATAAGCTGAACTGGATCGACGACAGACAGAAGAAAGGCGGAAAAGTATGCATGATCGGCGACGGCATCAACGATGCGCCGGCTCTGAAAAAAGCCTGTGTGGGCATCGCCATGGGCGGAATCGGAAGCGACATCGCGGTGGATGCCGCGGATATCGCTCTCGTAAACGATGAGATCCGGGAAATTCCGCATCTTCTGCGTCTGGCGAAACGCATGATGTTTACCATACGCTGCAATCTGACCTTTTCCATGACGCTGAATTTCGTGGCCATTATCCTGGCGATCACGGGAATCCTGAGTCCGGTAGTGGGCGCTCTCGTGCACAATGCAGGCTCTGTCATCGTCATCATCAATTCCGCATTTTTGCTGAAGTGGAGAAGCTGAAGATGCGGAGGAAAGCCTTCTGACTGCCTTTTATGTCAGCCGTGTCAGAAACGGTGCACAAACAGGCCGCTGCCGAGTTTCGGTTCAAACCAGGTGGATTTCGGCGGCATAACGAGTCCGGCATCGGCTACTTTCATGATTTCTTCGAGGCTGACAGGGTACATGGCAAAGGCTGTAGCCATTTCCCCGCTGTCGACGCAGTTCTTCAGAAAATCTGTTCCTTTCGTGCCGCCGGCAAAGCGGATTCTCGGATCCGTTCTCGGGTCTTCAATGCCGAGGAGAGGAGCGAGAATGAGATCCTGCAGCAGGGCCACATCGAGTGAAGCGACAGGATCGTCAGGATGCAGAATGCTGCCTTCAAAAGATAAACGATACCACGTTTTTCCCAGATACATCGAACAGGTATGCCCTGCTGCCGGAACCGGATCGGCACCGGTTATTTTCTGAACGGAACAGATCTCCGAGATTTTCTGAAGAAAGGTGTCTTCTGAAAGACCGTTCAAGTCTCTGACGAGACGATGATAGCCGAAAACCTTCAGCTGATCTGCAGGAAAGGCGACCGCCATGAAACGGTTAAATTCCTCTGACCCGTCGTAATCCGGTGCGGCAGCCCGGCGTTTTTCTCCGACTCTTGCCGCGGAGGCCGTCCTGTGATGCCCGTCGGCGATATACATTCCCGGCAGTCTGTCAAAGAGGACGCGGAGTTTTTCACAGATATTTCTGTCGTATACCGGCCAGAGACGGTGGCGGACGCCTTCACAGTCCGTTACGTCATATGCCGGCATTCCGGAGCGGGTGATATCCTGCATGATGCCGGAAATACCGGCATCGTTCCGGAAAAAAAAGAAGACAGGTTCCGTATCCGCGCTGCAGGTATCAAAATGGCGGATACGGTCCAGTTCTTTTTCCGTTCGCGTAATCTCGTGTTTTTTTATCGTTCCGTTTTCATAATCATCTATCGAAGCACAGCCGACGATTCCCGTCTGTGTGCGGCCGTTCTGAGTCTGGCTGTAGATATAATAGATGGATTCCTTTTCGGTGAAATAGATTCCTTCGTGTTCGAGAGCTGCCAGATTTTCGGCGGCTTTCCGATATACTTCGTCGCTGTAAGGATCTGCTCCCGGCAGATCAACTTCAGAGCGGATGACATGCAGGAAACTGCGGGGATGTTCCGCAGCCAGCCTGCGCGCCTCTTCGGTGGAAATAACGTCATAGGGCGGGCAGAGTACCTGCTGTGCAAACTCCGGATACGGCCGAAGCGCTTTAAATGGTTGAAAACATGTCATAATCGTACAATCTCCTGTCTGATCTGCACCGGCGGTGTCTGTCTGTGTGCGGCGGGATGCCGCGTCAGCGGAGAAACCGACCGTTCTTCTGCGCTCTGCGAGCTTGATTCACGGGGTTTCTCAGTAACGGTGAGCCTCTAAGCTCCCGCTGCGCCAGATAAAAAGAGGGCTTGCGGTTCGCTAAGAGGTCGGCGTATACGAGAAACCAACCGTTCTTCTGCGCTTTGCAAGCTTGATTCACGGGGTTTCTCAGTAATTCTTTGTGAATATTATCGCATAGACAGAGGAATTTGTGTAAAAAATATTCTCATGAAAGAAAAGAACATTTCGAAGAGAAGACTTTTGTTCCTGATGTTTTTTTTCCTGTCGGTTTTTATTCTGTTGTCCGTCCGTCTTTTTTATCTGCAGTCAGGCGAGGATCCGGCTCTGGCGGTGATGGCCTCCGGTCAGCATGTGACTGAACTGAAGGAGACAGAGGAGCGGGCAGGAATATACGACAGAAACGGCATGGAGATTACGGGGGGCGAAACGTATCTGTGCTACTATACAGAAGAAGAGAAAATAAGGAAACAGGGTACAGGAATGCTGGAGAGGTACGGCTGTGAGGAGATTTCCTCCTCACGGGATGGATATTGCGTCTGGAGCGGCGATGACAATGACAGTCAGAAGATTTCCATCACGGCGAAATACGGCTGTACGGCTGTGACATGCCGGAAACGTTACAGCGACAATCAGAAAGCGGTCCATCTCATCGGCTATACCGGCATTTCGGAAGAAGACGGAGAAGAGACGGGAATTTGCGGACTGGAGAAGATGTTTGATGAGCGGTTGAGGAAAGGAGCGGAAAAAAAATATCTGTATCGTGACGCCGCGGGAAAATATCTAGGCGGAAATATCCTTTCCGACAGAGAAATCCGGGAACAGTTCCGCATCACCGTCGATCTGGGAATACAGGAAGAAGCTGAAAAAATTCTGGATGAAACCGGAAACCCCGGTGGCATCATCGTCTGCAGCATCGATAGCGGGGAGATTCTGGCATATGCCTCTTATCCGGCCTACAATCCGAATGATGTCGCCTCTTCTCTCGACAGCAGTTTCAGTGAGCTGACAGACAGACTTTCCGGGGCGTCTTATCCTCCGGGTTCCGTCTTTAAACTCGTGGTGGCTGCGGCGGCTATGGAAGCCGGTATCGCACAGGAGGATACTATATTTGACTGCAGCGGGAGCATACAGGTTGGAGGAACTGTCGTCAGATGTTCTACAGGCGGTAAAACGGGACATGGTGAGATCACTCTGAGAGAAGCCCTGGAAAACTCCTGCAACTGCGCATTCATCGAGCTGGGAATAAAGACCGGAGGAGAAAGAATTCTCGATATGGCGGAAAAGATGGGACTCGGGCGCGATGTCTGTCCGCAGATTTCAGAGGTTACCGGAAATCTGCCTTCGGATGCGGCGGAATGCGGGATCGCCAATCTTTCTATCGGCCAGGGGACTCTGCTTGTCACACCGCTTCAGATCACAGCCATGATGCGCGGTATTGCCGGCGGAGGAGTTTTTTCTCAGCTTCGCGTTCTGACCGGAGATACACAGAAGGATCTGGAAAAGTACGGTGTGATGCCGGAAGGTGTTCTGCGTGAAACCACAGGGGAAAACAGGCGTATTCTGTCGAAGAGTACGGCGTCTTCACTGTTATCGATGATGGGCGGTGTGACAGATCAAGGTACTGCGGCAGGAATACAGAAATATACAGATGCGGCGGCGGGCGGAAAGACGGGATCAGCCCAGAGCAGTATGTCGGGAAGAAATGTGGTTCACGGCTGGTTCAGCGGTTTTTATCCCCAGAATGATCCCGAATATGTGATCACTGTTTTCATGGAAGACAGCGGCGGCAGTTCTGTCTGCATTCCGGCAGCAGGTAAAATGATCGACTGGCTGAGCAGAAACGTGGCCGCGGGCGAAGAAAGAATCAACTGACAGATAAAAAACAGAGAGGCTCTCTCCTCTGCGTTGCTGCTCACACCGGGAGAACCTCTCTGTTTTTCCATCTTTGCAATGATCGGATTTTATGACTTTTTCAACGGTGACTGTGCTGCAGCTCCGCGGAGAAGGAAAGAACCATAAAAACGAAATCCGAATGTCAGAATCAGTCCTTTACTGTCATCTTTTAAATAATTAAAACTTTTTTTAACATATTCAAATAATAATATATAAAAACTCTTATGTCAATATAAAATAGATAAATATATTTTAATAAAATAAAAAATAGTTAATACGATAAAAAATGAAATTATCGAAATAGAAAATTAATATGATATCGGCGGAATATTTCCTGTTCAGTTTTGTCCGGAAAGATGGTAGTATAGAGATTGTAAAAAATTAGTTCAGAGAATCCAGAGAAAAGGAACAGAGAAATGAGGAAAAACAAAACAGCAAAATTATGTTCTGTCATTCTCGTGGCCGCTCTCATAACGGGAACGTTCGCCGGATGCGGAGATTCCGAACAGGAAAGCGATACGATCAATTTCAGCGTCGGCCTTGCGGATGACGGAACGATGGACGGTATAGATCCTGCGGATTATGTCACGCCGGTGGGATATGAATCGATTCAGATTCCGGAAACAGATGTTGCGGTGTCCGATGAGGATCTTCAGAGTCAGATCGACTCGATACTGCAGAATTATGCGGAAACCGTACAGGTTACGGATCGCGCCGTAGCCGATGGTGACACCGTCAACATCGACTATGTGGGAAGAATCGACGGCGTCGAATTTGAAAACGGCAGCACCCAGGGTGAAGGAACGGATGTCACGGTGGGACAGACGCAGTATATCGATGATTTCATCGATCAGCTGGTAGGTCATATGCCGGGAGAGACATTTGATGTCAATGTCACTTTCCCGGAGGATTACGGTGATGAAGCGGTAAACGGAAAAGATGCTGTGTTTGAGACGACCATCAATTATATCAAGGAATCGAAATTGCCGGAGCTGACCGATGAATTTGTGACGGAAAATCTTCAGGAATCGGAAGGGTATACTTCGGTGGAGGACATGCGGACGAAGCTGCGGGACGAGCTTTACGAAACGAATAAGCAGCAGTATCTGTACGAGTATATTCTAGATAATTCCGAATATAAAGAGCTGCCTTCGGATTTCGTGGACAATCAGCTGACGCTGCAGATGAGATATGTGGAGACACAGCTGGAATCCACCGGAGCGACTCTCGACCAGTATCTGGAACAGTCGGGATATGAGAATGAGGATGAGCTGAAGGAATCCTTCCGTGATTCCATCGAAGAGCTGGTTCGTTATTATCTCGTCTGCCAGGTGATCTTTGAAGAGCAGAACATGGAGATCTCCGATGAGGACCGTCAGACATTCTTCGATACGGATGATATTTCACAGTATACGGAGTATTACGGCGAAGGTTATGTCAACCGTCTGGTGATGGATCAGAAAGTGATGGAATATCTGTCGGAAAACGCTGCGGTGACGGCATAGGACGGATCTGACCGAGAATGGATGACGACGGAATGACGGAGCGAATGCTTCGGCTGACAATGTCGTAAGACTGCAAGAGAAAAAGAAAAAACGGTTCTCCGTGATATGATACCCTCAGGCGGAATACGGAAATAAAAAACTGCCCGGGGGTATTTTTGCGTCCGGAAAGAGAAAATCTGATACAGCGGAAGATGCGGCAGAAAAAGTAAAAATCGCAGAACAGTATCGAAACAGAACTGGGAATCCGGCAATGAAGGCGGAGCCTGATGTATATCACAGGCAGAATGCAGAATAAAAATACCGCCAGCCGGTTATCGGCTGACGGAGAAAAATGTATTATTTTTTCACTGTCTTCCTGACAGGTAGCGCGCAAACGGAAAATCCGTCTGTTATACAACGGCTACAGACATCGATTTAAAGACGCAGTAGACGGTATCGCCGAGTTTGAATTCGAGTTCCTGGACAGAACGCTTTGTCACGCTGACGACGAGAGGAATACCGATGTTGACTACCAGTTTATAGTTGTTGTTCAGTTCCTCCATACCTGTGATGATACCTTCCAGGTTGTTTCTGGCGCTGCAGATGAGTACATTGCGGCTCAGAATGATATCCTCCGCTTTGATGGAAATCTTGGCAGAACCTTCAATATCCGTGGTGACGGAGATATAGACATCTTTTGTCGCTCCGATAACCTTCGCGAATTTTTCGTCATCGATGGTCACGATTTCCGCCTCAAAGGAGTTTTCAGACTGCGTGGACTGCATAAGATACGTCTGGAGCTGAGATTCCGTCACTCTGAGACTGCGGCCGATTCTGTGAGCGGAAATCTCACCTCGTTTTATCATCTCATAGATTGTGTATTTTGACAGTTTTAACTTCTGTGCCACTTCTTCAGGAGTGTACAGTATTTCATCGCGCATAATTCACCTCATTAAAACGGAGAAGGATCGTTTTCCTTCCCGCTCTTTCCCTTCCTCCGGATGATTCTTCCGGAAACAACGATTTATACCGCCGGCCGGCGGCAGCTTTTTGGTTTCATTACGAATGTCAGCAACGAAAGGATTCGTTCCCTTTTCGTGAGCAGAGAAAATAAAAAAACCTATCTGAGATATTATATCATAATTTTAATTGATTACAAGGAGCGAAAAGCTCATTTTGTTTGGTATCATTGGGTTTGAAGAGACAGATGGCATATATTTTTCCGAAATATATATGCATACAGCACAATAAGGCGAGAAAAGCAGGTTGACATGCGAAAAAGATTTAACATATAATTCAAAAAGAAACGGGGGTATGGAAAAGATTTACTGTTTTGCCGCCGGACTGAAGGCGGCATGGAAGTGAGGAGAAACGAAATGAAGAAGTTCAATATGATGCTCGTGCTGATGCTCGTTCTGGCAGCAGTCATTCTGCTCGGCGGCTGCGCGCAGAGCGGACCGGGCTCTTCCGATTCAGTTTCGGCAGCTGAAGCGGAGCCGTCTTCTGCGTTCGGTTCGGAGACATCAGAGGAAGAGGCAGGCGTAATCAATGTATTCGTACCATCGACGATGACGCTGTCCATGAATGATCTGATTGAGGCGTACCGCAGCGAGGGTGCGGGCCGGGTGGTCGCAAATTATTCCGATTCCGAATCACTCAGCAGGCAGATAAGAGAGAATGCCGACTGCGATATTTTCATCTGTGATGATCCTGCAGTGCTGGATAAGCTGGATCAGGAGGGGTATCTGCAGCCGGAGACCAGGACGGCATTTTCCGACAGGGAAATTGTTCTGACAACTCACGCTCAGGAGGAAGGCCACGCGAATGTGGAAGCCTTTTATGAATTTCTGCTGTCAGATCAGGCTCAGCAGATTATGAATGAGTCATTTGACAGTATGGCGGCGGAAAGCACGGATTCCGGAGTTTCCTCAGAATCCGCGTCTGCAGTATCCTGATAAGGCAATGCGGCACGTTATTTTTCGTTTTTTCCCGGCTCTTTTCGGCAGGAGCCGGGAAATTTTTTTCCAGGGGATCTTCGCATACGAGAAACCGGCCGTTCATCTGCGTCCTTTGGATTTGATTCACGGGGTTTCTCAGTAATTTTCACATTGTCTTCACATTTCATACGAAAAATCATATCTGTTCATCACATGGCTGGAGTAAAATAGCTATCCGTAAGTGAGTTTTTATTTTTTGACCGAAGGGAAGGTGTACTTGATGATTGAGGTGAGGAATCTCACAAAAAAGTACGGTAGTACCGTAGCAGTCGACAATCTCAGCTTTTCTGTCGAAGAGGGAGAAATTTACGGCTTTCTCGGACCGAACGGCGCGGGCAAATCGACGACGATGAATATCATCACAGGTTATATCGCAGCGACCGAAGGAGAAGTGCTGATCAACGGTTTCGATATCCTGCGCGATGCGAAGAAGGCCAAGTCGATGATAGGCTATCTTCCGGAAATGCCGCCGCTCTATCAGGATATGACGGTGAGGGAATATCTGACATTTGCCGCAGAGCTGAAGGGAATCCCGAAATCGGAGATCGAGCAGGCCATCGATATTTCGGAGAAAACTGTGCAGATTGCCGATGTATCCGGACGGCTGATCAAGAATCTTTCAAAGGGATATAAACAGCGGGTGGGGTTTGCCCAGGCTCTGCTCGGACTGCCGGAAGTTCTTATTCTGGATGAGCCTACGGTGGGACTCGATCCGAAACAGATCATCGAAATACGGGATCTTATCCGGGAACTCGGGAAAAATCATACAATCATACTGAGTTCCCATATTCTTTCCGAGGTGAGTGCCATCTGCGACAAGATCATGATTATCTCGCAGGGAAAGCTCATCGCCAGCGATACGCCGGAAAATCTCATGAATCTCATGCAGCCGGTGGTACGTCTGCACATTTCGCTGCGGGCGGAAAGGCGGGATGCGGAATCGGTGCTTTCATCGATGGAAGGCATCAGCCGTTATGAGATAAGCGAGTCCGAAGAAGAGGGGGTTCTTTCGGCAGAGGTGGAATATGAACACGGGGCAGATCTCAGAGACAGAATCGCGCTGGCTTTTGCAGAAGCAAAATGTCTGGTGGTGGGGCTCAGAGAAGAGACCGCTTCCCTGGAAGATATTTTCCTGGAGCTGACAGAGCCGGAAAGTAAGAATCCTTCCGAACTCATCGCCGAGTCGGAGCGGAAAAGCCGGGAATATGAGGACGGCGATCCGGCAGGGGAAGAGAGCGGCCTGAGCGATCCGGAAGAAGAGCTGGATGTGCCGGAGGCGGAAG
>CAJFPD010000080.1 GCA_904398315.1 Candidatus Alangreenwoodia gallinarii
CATGAGCGTTATCCTCGTAAATAACTACGTACTTTCGCAGTTTCTGGGGATCTGCCCGTTCCTCGGGGTATCGAAAAAGCTCAACTCGGCTGTCGGCATGTCGGTAGCCGTCACATTCGTCATGGTGCTCTCCACCATAGCGACCTGGCCGATCCAGACATTCCTGCTGGACCGCTTCAATATCGGCTACATGCAGACGGTGGTATTCATCCTCGTCATCGCAGCTCTCGTACAGCTGGTGGAACTGGCTATGAAAAGATATATGCCGCCTCTCTACCGTTCGCTGGGTGTCTATCTGCCGCTGATTACGACGAACTGCTGCGTGCTGGGCGTCACCGTAAATAATATCGACAGCAGCTATAATTTTGTGGAATCTGTCGCCAACTCTTTCGGCGCAGGCGTCGGCTTCCTGCTGGCTATGGTACTTTTCGCGGGTATCCGCGGCAAGATGGAACACGCCGACATTCCAAACGTTCTGAAAGGTGTCCCTTCCGTACTGATCGCCGCCTCGATCCTTTCTGTTTCCTTTATGGGATTCAGCGGCGTCGTCGAAGGCATTTTCGGTTAGGAGGTTGTAGAATATGGTATATTTAACTCCGATACTCATCGTCTGCATCACCGGTATCGTGGCAGGCATCCTCCTTACCATCGCGGCAAAAATCATGTTTGTGCCGGTGGATGAAAGAGTCGAACAGCTGACAGAAGCGCTTCCCGGCGCGAACTGCGGAGGATGCGGCTTCGCCGGCTGCTCCGATTACGCCAATGCCATGGTGGAAAGCGGCGCAGACGTCACGCTGTGTCCGGTAGGCGGTCCTGCCGTTAGCGCGCAGCTGGCCGGCATCATGGGCGTGGAGGCCGGCTCTGCGGAAGGAGAATACGCTGTCGTCCTGTGCGGCGGCTACGACAATAAGACGGATAAAATTTTCGAATACGAAGGAATTCCTTCCTGCAAAGCCGTCAAAAGTCTGTACGGCGGCGCCGGAGCCTGCGGGCACGGCTGCCTGGGCTACGGAGACTGTGTCGCCGCCTGTCAGTTCGATGCCATCGGCATCGTAAACGGCGTTGCCTGGGTAGACCGCAATAACTGCCTCGGCTGCAAGGCCTGTGAAAAAGCCTGCCCGAACGACATCATCGCTATGGTTCCGCGTCACAATCTGACGTATGTGGCCTGCAGCTCTACAGATAAAGGTGCCGTCACACGCAAGGCCTGCGAAGCCGGCTGTATCGGCTGCGGCAAATGCGTGAAAGTATGTAAATTCGACGCCATCCGTGTGGAGAATAACAAAGCCGTCATCGATCCTGAAAAATGTAAAAACTGCGGTATGTGCTCGAAGGAATGTCCTACACATGCCATCGTAAAGCTGCCGAAACCGCCGAAGGCTGCAGCAGCAAACTGATCCGGAAGAAAGAAATCCGGAAAATGGGCTCTGAAAACGGGGCCGCGGGAATGTTATCCCGCGGCCCCGTTTCTCTTTTATTCCGGCTCCTGTTCCGTTTCTGCGAAGACGGCGTTTTACCGTCTTCACTATGCTCTGTGCCGTATCCGGTACGTCATGGAAGAAAGATGTTTTCTTCCCCAGATCACATAGATGATGACGGAAATGATCGTCGATGCGGCGATTATCAGATACATCTTCTCATACCCTGCCGCATCGATCAGGATGCCCGCCAGACCTCCGCCGATCCCGATTCCGATATCATAGGCACACAGGAAAGTGGAATTGGCCGCTCCCCGTCTCTCGGGAGGAGCGATACTGACAGCCATTGCCTGAAGCGCTGGTTCCAGACCGCCGAAGGCATATCCGGAAAGGGCAGCCGACAGAAGAAATGTCACGTTATTCGGCACCAGCGCCAGCAGAATCAGAACCGCAAACATAAAACTGTTGCAGGTATAGACGAAGATTTCCTCTCCTCTGCGGTCCGCCGCTTTGCCCACCAGCACACGAGTCAGAAACAGCATCACCGCCATTACCGTAAAGTAAATCCCTCCGGACAGCGTAATCGCCTCTTCCTCCGCTGCAAACTTCAGTGTATAATTTTCCAGGGCTCCGTAAGTCATCAGAAATACCAGGACGACTACGGACGCCGGCAGAGCGTCTCTGTCGATCAGCTCTTTAAAAGACAGCCGTTTCTGCACCTGAGGAATCGACGGCACTTTGAGGAAAGCGAAAAGAACCAGACAAACCGCCATAATGACAGAGGCGCTCAGAAAAAGAACGCCGAATCCCTTCGACATCAGCGCCTCTCCCACAGCAGGCGCACAGGCTGTGGCCAGAGCCGTAGCCATGCCGAACATTCCCATTCCCTCCGCAAATCGCGGCTTCGGCAGAATATCGGTGGCCACCGTGGATGTCGACGTATTGGAGCAGGCGAAAACACATCCGTGAGCCATCCGGAAAAATACGGTCAGCGCAATGGAAGCGACAGCCGTCAGAACGGCGAGATATCCCACAGGCACTAGCAGCATACCGCATATGCCTGTCAGCAAAATCCTCTTTCTCCGGCCCGTATCCAGCATCCATCCGATAAACGGCCGGCAGATTACCGCTACAAAGGAAAAGACTGCCGCGCAGATCCCCGAAACGGTATCCGAATAGCCGAGATGCGATACGAAAAAAGGAAATGTGGAAAATATCATCAGATGATTCAGAAATACGAAAAAGTTGATGACGATAATCAGCACGAAATCCTTTGTCCATAGTTTTACTTTTTTATTATTATCCATGATTCTCCTCCCTGTACTTTTTCCGTCTGCGGTTTTTCCCCGCCGCTTTTCTCTGAAGAGTACCCGTATGTGTGAATCCCGCCGTTTGCGTTCTTCCTCCGGATCTGATTTACAGAGTTTCACAGTAAACAGAATTTCGCGGTAAATAAAAAAAGCGCAGGTCCGTCAATATTTATCTGGACTTACGCTTTCTTTGCATCTGCTGCACGATCATTCCTTTATGAACTTTTTTCTTCTTCCGCTTCTTTCTTTTGTTTCTTTTTCCTCTACTTCTTCCCGAAGGTCATCGCATTTTTCTCCGCGCCTGCGGCCTTTTCTCCTGCCGTCTCCGATCCCGGGCGGAAAATCTGCCGGAACAGAAAGCGGACCAGCGGACCGCAGTAAAACACCTGCCAGAAAAATGCCATCGGAAAATTGCAGACGATCGTCTGCAACCACACGGGAATAAATTCCGCTCCGGGCTGCTTGAAGATCAACGTCGCCCAGAAGCTCATGATCGGACACATGAAAGCCACCGTCACCGACGCTCTGACCATCGTGACAAAGACCGGCCTGTCCACTCCCGGTGTCACCATGCGAAAAGCGATCTTCGGAGCCAGACGGTCGATCATGAAAAAGCCCATCACAAAACAGACCGGAAACATTACCGCCATCTCACGGAATGCCGTCAGAAACCCGGCATTCGTCAGTCTGCTTTCGCGAAGCCCCGTGTTATACAGCTCCATGGCCAGCACCATGAAAAACGTCATCAGCACGCCGTATACGGCTTCCTGAAATTTTGTCTTCGGCATAGAAAAAAGCCCTCCTTTCCGAAAACGCCGCATCCGTTCCTGACAGTCCGTTCCGAAGATCAGCTCCTGACAACCGGTTCTGAAAATCAGCTCCTGACGCGGCCCTGAAATTTTCTCAGCTGCATAGGATTCCTCCGAATCCCTGCCATAAGAAAAGGCGTCAATCTATTCTCATAGACTACGCCTGAAAGACTTATTTCTATAGAAATTCCAAAAGACCGATGCCTTCTTCTTTTTTCGGCATATATTATAGCACATCCGGATCGAAAATGAAATGAAAATTTTTCACACCACGTTCTGCCCGTTCTTAACTGTCAAGACATATGTTACAATTCGAGAAATACTCTGTTACCATTTGATCCGGACTTTTGAACTTCAAACTTATCTTAG
>CAJFPD010000081.1 GCA_904398315.1 Candidatus Alangreenwoodia gallinarii
CAGCCGTCCATGCTGGATACGAGAAAAATCAGCGAAGTAAGAAGAGTCTACGATTACCTGAAAAATCCTGTTCTGACCAGCCTTTAGCGGAAGGAGGGCAGGAACCGGAAAAATAATACCGCAAAGATACTTGAAAGGGAGGAACATGATTATGAATAAAAGATTAGTCGCCTATTTTTCAGCCAGCGGTACCACCGCAAAGGCTGCCCGGGCTATCGCGGAAGCGGCGGGAGCGGACCTCTATGAGATCCGTCCGGAGGTGCCCTATACATCTGCCGATCTGAACTGGACCAATAACCAGAGCCGCAGCTCCGTGGAGATGAACGATCCGTCCTTCCGTCCGCCTATGGCGGATCACGACGCGAACATCGCCTCTTACGATGTGATTTTTCTCGGCTTTCCGATCTGGTGGTACACCGCGCCGTCCATCATAAAAACCTTCCTGGAGGCTTATGATTTCAGCGGCAAGACGATCATACCGTTTGCCACATCCGGCGGCAGCGGCCTGGGTAAAACGGTAAAGGCACTGCAGGATACGGTGCCTTCCGCCACTGTCAGAGACGGAGCGATGATGAACGGAAAACAGAAGAAAAACGTGCTGACTTCCTGGATCAGAAATCTGGGAATCTGACGTTTTCGCCTCAAAGGTCTGATGAGAAACGGCAGCCTCCTGAAGAGAGCTGCCGTTTTGTTCTTTACTGTTTTCTGCTGTTCTCTCTGATGATCTGGATCCCTGTTCCGTCGGGATCACTGACGAAGAAACATTCCATTTGACCTCCGAGCACCGCGGGTTCCGCCGTCAGAATGTTCCGGCCGCGGGCTTCCGACAGAAGTTTCTCATAATCTGCGGAAGAAATGCCGATTGAGATGCTGCACAGAGCGCTGATTCTGAAATCGGGCGCCGCAGATTTCTCTGTCTGTCCGATCAGTTCGATCTGCATGCCGTTCCCTGAGCCGGAGAAAATTCTCTTTCCACACTCATGCCGAGATAATCAGTATAAAATTCTTTCGATCTGACGAGATCTGATGTATGTAATGTAATCCAGTGTATTTTCATTTTTCCTCCGATCTTTTATATAGTTTTTTATACAGAGGATCCCCTCTCCTGGCGGATAAATCCGGGGATTTCACGCTGCCGCCCGACAGAATTATTTTACAGAAAAATATTTTACATAGCTGAGGCGGAGAAGACGTCATTACGTCTGGGAGTATATCATCCTTTTTTATTCGAGTCTACAGACAGACAAAAAGAATTTTTCATGATTCCGAAACAATTTGAAAACAGACGCGTAATATCCGGCCTGTATGATGACACTGTCGAAAGATAAAAGACAGAAAGGTAAAATCAGACAAGGAGGAAAAATGAACAGTCAGAGGGGTAATGAAAATACACTGTATCTTGTAACGGGAGGAGCCGGATTTATGGCGGGAGATCTCCGGGATATCCGTTCTCTGGAAAAATTCTTCCGGGTGCCTGAGGACACGGAAACAGTTATCCTTCATATCGCCAGTGTAGTTTCGCTGGATCTCGAGTACAATCAGAAGCTCATGGACATCAATGTGAAGGGAACGGAAAATATCCTGAAAATGTGTCTCTCTCACAAAGAATGCAGAAAACTGGTATACTGCGGCAGCACGGGCGCTATTCCGGAGAGACCTCTGGGACAGAAAATACGGGAAGTGGATCACTTCGATCCGGAGCTGGTAAAAGGCTGCTACAGCAAGTCGAAGGCCATGGCCGCGCAGGCGGTGATGGACGCGGTGCATAATTCCGGACTTCCAGCCTGCCTCGTCCATCCCACGGGGATCATGGGACCGGAGGATTACGGCATGGGCGGCGCCACCGATCGTGTCGTCCGGATCGTAAACGGGGAAATGCCGGTGGGAATCGACGGAACCTTCAACCTCGCCGACGCCAGAGATCTGGCCGACGGAATCATCCGGGCGGCGGATTACGGCGTATCGGGAAAGAACTATATCCTCGGAAACGAAATGGTATCCTTCCGGGACTTCGTCCGCATTCTGTCGGATGTCTCCGGATGCAGGCCGATTTCGCATTTCCTGTCCGTAGAGGAGGCGTATAAGATGGCGGAAGCCATGGAAAAAGAGGCAAAAGCTCAGGGAAAACGTCCGCTGATGACATCCTTTGCCGTATGGAATCTGGCGCGGAACAACGATTTTGATTCTTCGCTGGCGAAAAAAGAGCTGGGATATCACACGCGTTCCTATGAGGAAACTCTGAGCGACGAAGTGGAGTGGCTGATAAAAGATGGGAAAATCCGGAATATTCGCCGGGTCACTCCTTCCGGAAATATACCGCAGAAAAATATGTCTCAGAAAAAACGGGCGGTACAGCTGTAGGACGGATAACAGCCGGTCAGGACAGAGAAAGCCGGTTTCAGGCAGCCGGATAATCAGAAATTTTTTAGGCAGGGGAAACTCTGCCTTTTTCGTTTTTCTTTTCCGTTTCCGGTATTGATTTAGATTAAGTAATCGGATATAATACATACAAATATGAAATTCATACTTATATGTATATGCTTTGCGTTTATCGTAAAGGAGGCAGTTATGGAAATTCCGAAGGGCCATTATATCTTCGGCACGGTCAAAGTGGGCGAACGGGGACAGATCATCATTCCAAAGGAAGCCAGGGATGTTTTCGACATCCGGGCGGGAGATATGCTGATCGTTCTCGGAGACGAAAAATGGGGAATCGCGGTGACAAAGGCGGACGTTCTGAAAGAACATGCAGAAGAGGTATTCCGGAAAATCGGAGAGGAGAAACACAGTGACGACGGAAAATGAAATATCGATAGAGAAAACGCCGTTTTCTTTTCTGTATGATGATATAAGAAAGAAATTCGGAGAGGAACAGGGCGGAAAAATCTTCCGGGATGCCGACCGGATTTACCGGAAACTTCTTCAAAAGTCGGATGACAGAGGCAGCGAAGCGGTGCGCGATCATCTGAAAAACAGACTTCTGCCGCCGCTGGCTTATTATCAGGCTCTGACAGCAGCGGGCACGGACAGAGAAAATGCACTGGAATATGTGAGAAAAGAGACGCGCAAAACGGCGGAACTGAAAAAAGACAGACTGAAAAAGCTGGCGCGGATGCCCTTTTCCTATGAAATCTATCGGATGGGCGTGAAACGATATATGAAAAACAACTTTCCGCAGGAAGGATGGGAGACCGAATGGGTCTTTTGCGACCGGCATCAGATCGTATTTAATCTGCACCGATGTCTTTATGCCGACGTGACGGCAGCATGCGGATGTCCGGAGCTCTGCTGCGTATACTGTGAAAATGACGATATCGCTTTTTCGGGTCTGATGCCGAAAATTCAGTTTCGGCGGAGCGGGACGCTGGCCGGCGGCGCTTCCTGCTGCGACTTTCATTTCATCAGGAAATAGCGGGGGAGGAAATGCAGTGTCACAAAAACATAACGACGAAAACAGAACTTTTCCGGATTCCGTCCGGATCCGCAAAGCCCGGGTTCACAACCTGAAAGATCTGGACGTGGACGTTCCGCTGGGAAAAATAGTGGGAATCGCCGGCGTATCCGGTTCGGGAAAATCATCCCTGGCTTTGGGCGTCCTGTACGCCGAAGGGTCGAGAAGATATCTTGAGGCGCTTTCGGCATATACGCGGAGGCGTCTGACGCAGGCCGCCGAGGCGAAAATCGGCAGCATCGAAAACGTGCCGGCCGCTTTAGCGCTTCACCAGCGTCCTGCCGTTCCCGGGATCCGGAGCACTTTCGGCACGGCGACGGAACTGTTAAACAGCCTGCGGCTGATGTATTCCCGCCTGGGAAGTCATCGCTGTCCCAACGGACATTATCTGAAGCCTTCTGCCGATACCGCGATGGAAAAAAAGCTGATCTGCCCTGTCTGCGGAGCAGCCTTTGACGGTCCTTCCGCTGAAAGCTTTTCCTTTAACAGCGGCGGCGCCTGCGAAACCTGCGGCGGAACCGGCGTGGTGAGAAAGGTGGATGAGAACTCTCTGGTGCCGGACGAATCCCTGTCCATCGATGAAGGAGCCGTAGCTCCTTGGAATTCCCTGATGTGGTCTCTGATGACAGACGTATGCAGGGAGATGGGTGTCCGCACTGACGTCCCTTTTTCCGAACTGTCAGAAAAGGAGAGGGAAATCGTCTTCCACGGACCGCCGGAAAAGAAGCATATTCTGTATAAAGCGAAGAACAGCAATCAGGCTGCGGAAATGGACTTTACCTATTACAACGCTGTCTATACCGTTGAAAACGCGCTGGCGAAGGTCAAAGATGATAAAGGCATGAAGCGCGTGGAAAAATTTCTCAAACAGGGGCCGTGCCCCGACTGCGGCGGCAGCCGGCTGAATGAACAGGCGCGTTCCACGCTGCTTTGCGGGCGGAATCTGGCAGAGGCGTCCGCCATGACGCTGGACGAGCTGATCGCGTGGGTACAAACCGTCAGAGACAACGTGCCGGAAACGATACGGGAGATGGCGGAAAGCATCGTATCTCAGTTTCTGAATACGGCAGAGCGGCTGGCAAATCTGGGACTCGGTTATCTTTCACTGGACAGGGCGGGCTCTACGCTTTCCACAGGAGAGCGTCAGCGCGTTCAGCTGGCACGGGCGGTGAAAAACCGGACCACCGGTGTTCTCTACGTTCTCGACGAACCATCCATAGGTCTCCATCCGGCCAATGTCGACGGCCTGCTGGCCATGATCGGTGATCTGAAGGCCCGTGGAAATTCCGTCGTTCTCGTGGATCATGATATCCGCGTTCTCCGGGAGGCCGACTGGCTGATCGAAATGGGACCGGGTGCGGGTGAATACGGCGGCCGGCTGCTGTGCCAGGGGACAGTGGAGGATGTATCGGAAAACAGAGACTCTCTGATCGGACCGTTTCTTTCCGGCAGAGAATCGGTTCTCGTCCGGAAACCTGCAGCATCCGCACAGATGTTTGAGCGCGGAAATATTCATCTCTCCACCGAACCTCTGCACACCGTCCGGGCTCTCGAACTGGATATTCCGAAAGGCCGGCTCACGGCCGTCACCGGCGTCTCCGGATCCGGCAAGACGACACTGATCCTGGAAAGTCTGGTGCCGGCGCTGAGAGCGATGACCGAGGGAGAGAAGCTCCCGCCTCATATCCGTCAGCTGGATGCTTTGGGAATCCGGCGGATATGCCTCATCGACGCCGCGCCCATCGGAACGAATGTCCGTTCCACCGTGGCTACCTACAGCAACGTGCTGGATGAGCTGAGACGGGCCTATGCGGCTCTGCCGGCTTCGAAAGAGCAGGGATATACCGTGCGCGACTTTTCGTATAACACGGGATCGCTGCGCTGTCCCGCCTGCGACGGCACGGGCAGAATCACCATGGACGTCCAGTTTCTGCCGGATGTGGAGATCACCTGTCCGGA
>CAJFPD010000082.1 GCA_904398315.1 Candidatus Alangreenwoodia gallinarii
CTGGACGGAGACCGGGAGCGTATCGTGCGGCTGTCGCCGGTGGAAGTGGATGAAGAAGATGAGGAGAAGCGGATCATCGGATGCGGAGGAGCGCTGCGGCATTATCAGAAAAATATTGTGAAGAAGAGAATCCGGCTGCGCTATGTGGTCGTGCGGCTACCGTTTCTGGGCGGACTGCGGGATGTGCTGCTGGGGATCCGGCTGAAAGGCGATGAAGGAGCCCCGGAAGAAGCAGCCGCGGGGATGGCATGAGCTGATAGTTGTGATAGTTAAGCGTTTTTCGTGGTTACGCACCATGGAGTATAGCCAAAAAGAATCTACAGTGAAAAAAGAAAAAAGGAAAAACGGAAGCTTTTCAGGACGCTCTTTTTGTGTGGAGGAAATTATGTCCGGAAACAGGATAAGAGGAAATATTGAGTTACGAACGCGGGATAAAACGGACTTTTCGCAGGAATTGTCTGTTTCAGCACGAGACCAGTCGGATTCGCTACAATCCGACCCAGCAGAGGAGGAGAAAGATCCTTCAATGCAGGACCCCGCTGCGCAGCGGCATCCGCAGAGGTATCCCATGGCAGTCTGTGATCAGAAAGAACGCTGGGTCAGAGAATATATGGAGCAGACGGGGGAGGAGCCGGGATTTTTCTGAGACGGTTCTTTGAATGATTTCTCAATATCAAAGCATCAAAGTCTTAACAAAATCAAGATCTCAATAAAGTATCGACAGGGAGAATTTTCTATATGTATGAAAAAGTAATAAAGCGCCTGATTGATCTGGTACTGTCGTTTCTTGCCCTGATCTGTCTGTCCTGGTTGTATTTGCTGATCGCCGTCGCGATTAAAATGGATGATCCGGGACCTGTCATGTTCCGGCAGAAGAGGATCGGAAAAGACAAACAGATTTTTTATCTGCATAAATTCCGCAGCATGAAAATGTCGACACCGCATGATATGCCGACTCACATGCTGGAAGAGCCGGAGCAATACATCACAAGAACCGGCAGATTTCTGAGAAAAAGCAGCCTGGATGAACTGCCTCAAATCTGGGATATTTTCCGGTCGAAGATGAGTATCATCGGTCCCCGTCCGGCTCTCTGGAATCAGGAGGATCTGATTGCAGAACGTGACAGGTACGGCGCGAATGACATCAAACCGGGTCTGACCGGCTGGGCTCAGATCAATGGCAGGGATGAGCTGGAAATCGAGGTCAAGGCAAAACTGGATGGAGAATATACAGAACAGATCAGGAAAGGAGGATGGACGGCATTTCGGATGGACTGCAGATGTTTTTTCGGGCCGATCGGAAAGGTTTTAAAGAGTGAGGGTGTTGTGGAAGGCGGTACGGGAGAAGGAAAGCAGTTGTCAGATGAGAAAGTGAGCATGGAGAAATGAACATATTGGCGATCACAGGCGCTACCGGAAGAAAATCCGGAGGAGCCTTTGTGGAGGAACTATGCAGACATGAAGACGAAATCCGAAGCAAATTTGCAGGTGGTATTCGTGCTCTTGTAAGACCTTCCTCCAAAACAGAAAATCTGAAAAATCGGGAATTAGCATTCGATGTGAGGGCAGGGGATTTTTCGGATGTAGCGTTTCTCGAAAGTGCATTAAATGGAGTTGATACCTTGGTCCATATAGCGGGAATAACATTATCTCCGAAGTTAGTTGATGCTGCGGCGAAGTGTGGGGTTCGTCGTCTGATCTTTGTCCATACCACAGGAATTTATTCAAAATATAAAGAAGCCGGCGAAGAGTACCGGAGAATAGATACCTATGTGAAGAAAAAATGCAGAGATCATCATATGATGCTGACAATTCTGCGTCCTACGATGATATATGGAAATGTAACAGATCGGAATGTAGTGCAGTTTATTCAGATGGTTGACAGACTTCCCGTTATGCCGGTTGTAAACGGAGCGAGATATGAGCTTCAGCCGGTTCATTATCAAGATCTGGCAGCGGCATATTATCAGGTTCTCATAAACGAAAAGACGACTGCCAATAAAAACTTCGATTTGTCGGGAGGAGCGCCGATTGAGCTTAGAGAGATGCTCATTACGATAGGAAATGATCTGGGTAAAAAAGTAAAATTTATAAATTGTCCGTTTTGCCTTGCTTATACAGGAGCCTGGATGATTTATCTGATAACACTCAGAAAGAAAGACTATAGAGAAAAAGTGCAGCGTCTGTGTGAGCCGCGTGTTTACTCTCATCAGGATGCAGCGGACGCATTTGGGTATTCTCCGAGAATCTTTGAGATTGGTGTGGCGGATGAGATAAAAGAATACATGTCGCTGAAGTAGATATATTTTATAACCATATAAATAATAAAAAATAGAAATGAAAATTGCAGTATTATCAAGCCATACTCCCTCTCTATTCTGGTTTCGTATGGATATGATGCAGGAATTTCTCCGACAGGGCCATAAAGTGGTGGCTGTCGGAAATGAAAAAGAAGCGGAATGGAAGGATTCTTTCCGAAAGAAGAAGATTGATTACCGACAGGCAGAAATATCACGAAACGGTACCAATCCGCTGCAGGATCTGAAAACATTCCGATCGCTGAAAAAGATACTGAAAGAGGAAATGCCCGATAAAATTTTTACTTATCAGGCCAAGACGATCATATATGGAGCCTGTGCGGCGCAACAACTGAAGATCGATGAGGTCTATCCCTTAATTGCGGGAATCGGCTCTGTTTTCTTGTCGGATTCTCTGAAAACCCGCATAATACGAACTATTGTAAAACTGGAATATAAATTTGCGATGAAACGTTGCCCGCGATATTTTTTTCAGAATCCGGATGATGTGAAGATTTTTCGGAAGCTCGGAATCATTGATCCGGATAGAGTGGTTCTCCTGCATGGTTCCGGCGTGAATCTGGATACCTTTTCTCTTCAGCCGTTGCCGGATGAGCCGGTTTTTTTATGCGTGAGCCGTCTGATCCGGGATAAAGGAATTTATGAATATCTGGAAGCAGCCAGAAGAGTGAAAAAAGAATATCCCAAAGCTCGCTTTCTGTTGGTGGGACCTTACGATTCCAATCCGAGTGCAATTACTCCGGCAGAACTGAAACCGTATATCGATCAGAATATCATAGAGTATTTCGGAGAACAGAACGATGTGCGGCCGTATCTGGCACAGTGCTGTGTCTTCGTTCTCCCGTCTTATCGGGAAGGAACACCGAAATCTGTTCTGGAAGCGATGGCATGCGGAAGAGCCATTCTCACGTCGGATGCGCCGGGATGCAGAGAAACCGTGGTGAACGGAAAAAACGGATACCTGATACCGGTTCAGGATATAGAAGGTTTGTTCCGCAAAATATGCGAGATGATCGAATCTCCCTCTCTGGTGAAAAAAATGGCAGAAGAAAGCAGGAAAATGGCGGAAGAAAAATTTGATGTCAGACTGGTGAATCAGAAGATTCTGCAGACTATGAAATTATAAATACCGGATATTAATGCAAACAATCATATAAAACGCGAATCGAACAGGAAAAGGAGTAAGGAGCATGAGCTTATACGAAAAAATCGTAAACAGAGAAGAAAAAATCGCTATGACCGGACTCGGCTATGTCGGTATGCCGATCGCCGTCGCCTTCTCTAAGAAAGTAGATGTGATCGGATATGACATGAACGAATACAAAATCGAACAGTATAAAAACGGCAAGGATCTGACCCAGGAAGTCGGAGACGAAGCCATTGCGGCGTGCAGTGTAGATTTCACCACGGATGAAACGAGACTGCAAGAGGCGAAATTTCATATCGTAGCCGTTCCCACACCGGTCAATCCGGATCATACTCCGGATCTGGAGCCGATCCGGGGAGCCAGCAGAACCCTTGGCAGAAATCTTGCCAGGGGTTCTATTATTGTGTACGAATCCACCGTGTATCCCGGCGTAACGGAGGAAGTCTGCGTGCCGATTCTGGAGGAGGAAAGCGGTCTGAAGTGCGGCGTGGATTTCAAGGTCGGCTATTCGCCGGAGCGGATCAATCCGGGAGACAAAGTACACCGGCTGGAAAACATCGTGAAGATCGTTTCCGGTATGGATGAGGAAACGTTGGAAGAAGTGGCGAAGGTTTATGAACTGGTGGTCGAAGCCGGCGTCTACCGGGCGGAGAGTATCAAGGTGGCGGAAGCAGCGAAAGTCATCGAAAACAGCCAGAGAGATATCAATATCGCTTTCATGAACGAGCTTTCTATCATCTTCAACAAGATGGGCATCGATACGAGAGCCGTACTGGACGCGGCGGAGACGAAGTGGAACTTCCTGAAATTTTCCCCGGGTCTCGTAGGCGGACACTGCATCGGTGTGGATCCCTATTATCTGACGCATAAAGCGGAACTGATGGGATA
>CAJFPD010000083.1 GCA_904398315.1 Candidatus Alangreenwoodia gallinarii
ATCGCTCAGTATGATGCGCGCCTCATCGATTCCGCGGAGAAGATTTGTCACTGTAAAGACGTCTTCCTCTTCGAAACGGTATGGATCCGACCAGTGAAATTCCATGCCGTCCATCTCGTACCGATTGACATCCGCCTCCGCGGCTTCGACGGTGACGGACTCCAGCTCCGCCTTCGGTTCTCCTGCCTTCTCAAGCCTGCTGCTTCTGTTTCAGCTTCTCGTTGATGAAATAGTCGATATCTCCGTCCATGACGCGGTTGACATCGCCCACCTCGGCGCCGGTCCGGTGATCCTTGACCATGGTGTACGGCTGAAATACGTAAGAGCGTATCTGATTACCCCAGGTAATCTGGCCGTAATCGCCCCGCAGCTCGTCGATGCGCTCTTTGTTTTCGCGTTCCTTCAGCTCGATGAGCTTCGCCTTCAGGACTTTCATCGCCACCTCGCGGTTCTGATGCTGCGAGCGCTCATTCTGGCAGGATACGACGATGTTCGTCGGCAGGTGTGTAATCCTGACGGCGGAATCCGTCGTATTAACGTGCTGACCTCCGGCTCCGCTGGAACGGAAAGTATCCACGCGGATATCCTCCGGAGCGATTTCCACATCGATGTCGTCGTCCAGCTCCGGCGAGACGTCTAAAGACGCGAAGGAGGTATGCCTCCGGGCGTTGGAATCGAAAGGAGAAATCCGCACGAGACGGTGAACGCCCCTTTCATTCTTCAGATAACCGTAAGCATTTTCGCCTTCGATGAGCAGCGTCGCATTTTTGATGCCCGCCTCGTCGTCCCGCTGCAGATCCAGCGTCTTGATCTTATATCCCTTTCGCTCCGCCCATCTGGTGTACATGCGCAGCAGCATGCCGGCCCAGTCCTGGGCGTCGATGCCGCCGGAGCCGGCGTGAATGGAGATGATCGCGTTGTTCGCGTCATACTCGCCGTTCAGCAGCGTCTGGAGACGGAGTGTCTCCATATTTTCGTTCAGTTTTTCAAAATTATTCCGGATCTCCTCTGTCAGAGAAGCATCCTCTTCCTCTTCGGCCATTTCGATCAGAACCTCGATATCGGAAAGGTCGCTCTCGAGTTTGTTGTACTCGCCCAGCTTCCGCTCCACCGATTTCTTTTCCTTCATGATCTTTTGGGCCGCTTCCGGATTATCCCAGAGACCTTCCTTCTGAAGATCCTGTTCGATTCCGTCCAGTCTCGTTCTCAGTCCCGCGACGTCAAAGGGACTCACCCAGTTCTTTGAGATTATTGCGGGTCTGCGGCAGCTCATACTTGATCTGATCCAGTTCCAGCATCTTTTCACATCCTTTCTCTCACATATGCAGCGCGCTCCGTCATCTGCATCCGTCCTGCCCGGACTCCTTCCGGAACCGGGGGCCGAAAACGGAGTCGAAGCAACATACCGACACCGGCCGGAGGCGCTGCCTTTCATAATACTGCTTGAATACTGCTTATCTGCCCGTCCGCGGGCAGGCGGCGCTTATTACATCGGTGTTTGCCCGTATCCCGGGCTGCCATATTCACCTGCATTCCGGGCGATCTTGGCGTACTCCGCCGCGATTTATCCGCATTGGCGTACTCCTCCGAGGTTTATCCACACTCCGACGCGCAGAACGCCGCGGCTATACGTTACGCATTTTTGCCGCAGCAGTTTTTATATTTCTTACCGGAGCCGCACGGACACAGATCGTTTCTTCCGATCTTCGGCGTCTCTCTGCGGACCGGCTCCGGCTTCGAATCCCCCTTTGTCGCCTGAGGCTTCGGCGCGGCTCCCGGAAGCTGAGAGGATACGCGGGCAGCCCCGCTTCCTCCGGCAGCGCCGCCTCCCACAGACGGTGCCGCTTCTTCTTTCTCGGCGCTCTTCGCTTCCATCACCTGCTTGCGCTCCGTATTCGTCTGCAGCGTAACGTTGAAACAGAACTTGACGGCGTCCTCCTTGATGTTATTGATCATCTCCTCGAACATCTCGAAGCCTTCCTTCGCGTAAGCGACGGCAGGATCCTGATGTCCCAGACCGCGCAGGCCGATTCCCGTCTTCAGCTGATCCATGGCGTCGATATGATCCATCCACTTGTTATCCACCACGCGGATGAGAATCATGCGCTCCAGATCTCTCATGCGCTCTTCGCCGATCTCCGCTTCCTTGGCCGCATAGCCTTCTTCGATGACGCGGTGGACATCCTCTTTCAGCTGTTCCGGCGTGATATCCGGATTTTCGCTGTAATCCGGAAGAGCAAATCCGCCCCACAGACGTTTCATCGTATTGGTCAGAGATTCCAGATCCCATTCCTCCGAAAATCTGGATTCCGCCGTACACGTCTCGATGGCGGAATCGGCAAATTCCTCCGCCATGGAAAGGATATGCGACCGGAGATCCTCGCCGTCCAGCACTCTTCTGCGCTCGGAATAGATGATCTCACGCTGCTTGTTCATGACATTGTCGTACTGCAGCACATATTTACGCGAAGTGAAGTTTCTGCCCTCCACCTTCTTCTGCGCGTTTTCGATAGTCCTCGTCAGCGTCTTTGATTCCAGCGGATCCTCGCCGGATCCTGCCAGTCTCTGCATGAGAACCTGGATTCTTTCGCCGCCGAACAGACGCATCAGATCGTCGTCGAGTGCCACAAAGAACTTCGTGGAACCCGGGTCTCCCTGACGGCCGGCACGGCCCCGCAGCTGATTGTCGATACGCCGCGATTCATGACGTTCCGTACCTATGATATGCAGACCGCCCAGCTCGATGACTTTCTCGTGCTCCTCCTGACGCTCCGCCTTAAATTTTTCATACAGTTTATCGTACTCCGCTCTGGCGGCCAGAAGTTCTTCGTCGTCGAGAGGAATCCGGCTGGACGCGTAGGAAATCGTATTTTCATCATAGCCGAGCTTTCTCATCTCCCGCTTCGCTTCAAACTCCGGATTTCCGCCCAGAATGATATCGGTACCACGGCCCGCCATATTGGTAGCGATGGTGACCATGCCCAGACGGCCGGCTTCCGCGACGATCTCCGCCTCTTTTTCGTGATGCTTCGCGTTCAGCACATTGTGTTTGATTCCCCGTTTTTTCAGCATATCGCTGATAGCTTCCGACTTTTCGATGGAAATCGTGCCCACCAGCACCGGGCGGCCGGTGGCGTGTACCTCGGCGATCTCCTCCACAATGGCGTGAAATTTCGCCTTTTCGTTGAGATAGACGCTGTCCTGCATGTCGATACGGGCAATCGGCTTGTTGGTCGGAATCACAACGACGTCCATGTTATAGATATCGCGGAATTCCGCTTCTTCCGTTTTCGCCGTACCGGTCATGCCGGCCAGCTTGTTGAACATACGGAAATAGTTCTGCAGCGTGATGGTGGCCAGCGTCTTGGACTCGCTGCGGACGGAAAGGCCTTCCTTCGCCTCGATGGCCTGGTGCAGACCGTTGCTGTAGCGTCTTCCGTACATCAGACGGCCGGTGAACTCGTCGACGATGATGACTTCGCCGTCGTTCACCACGTAGTCCACATCCCTCTTCATGAGATTATTGGCCCGCAGCGCCTGCATGATGTGATGGTTGAGCTCCATGTTTTCCGGATCCGAGAAGTTTTCCAGATTGAAGTAATCCTCGCATCTGGCCACGCCTTCCTCCGTCAGGGAGATCGTCTTATCCTTCTCGTCCATGGTGAAATCCACATCGAGCTTGAAATTTCTGACAAAACGATCCGCCTGCGTATACATATCTGTGGATTTTTCGCCGACGCCGGAGATGATCAGCGGCGTTCTCGCCTCATCGATCAGAATACTGTCCACCTCGTCGACGATGGCGTAATTCAGCTCGCGCTGGACCATATTTTCCTTGTAGCTGACCATATTATCCCGCAGATAATCGAAGCCGAACTCGTTGTTTGTCCCGTAGGTGATATCCGCCTGATAAGCCTTCTTTCTCTGCTCCGGCGGCACGCTGTGGAAAATACCTCCCACCGTCAGTCCCAGGAAGTTATAGAGCTTTCCCATCCACTCCATATCACGCTTTGCCAGATAATCGTTGACCGTGACCACGTGGACGCCCTTTCCCTCCAGCGCATTGAGATACGCCGGCAGCGTCGCCACCAGCGTCTTACCTTCACCGGTCTTCATCTCGGCGATACGTCCCTGATGCAGCGCGATGCCGCCGATGATCTGCACGTGGAAATGCTTCATGCCCAGGACGCGGGACGCCGCTTCCCGGCAGACCGCAAAAGCTTCCGGCAGCAGGCTGTCCAGCGACTCGCCCTTATTCTGACATCTGTCCTGAAACTCCGCCGTCTTGGCCCGCAGTTCCTCATCCGTCAGAGCCTGCATGGCCTCATCATAGGATTCTACTTTATCTGCGATCTTATCGAGCTTCTTAACCTCTTTCTTGTTGAGATCGCCGAAAATCACTTCCATTACACCCATATTTTCCCTCTTTTCCTGTATCTTCTCTGTCTCTGACGCAGAAACCGGACTGCGGCAGCCGGATCCGAAGAGTCTGCCTGTACATCAGCCCTCATGCTCCGATGCCGCCCGGTTCTCCGGTCCGTAAAACAAGATCCTTTCTCTATGAGACAAACGCTCCGTAAATCGCCCGGATCGCCGCTTCAAAGTGATCGTTTTCCACTCCGACGATGATATTCATCTCGCTGGAGCCCTGGTCGATCATGCGCACGTTGACCTTCGCATCCGTCAGCGCACCGAAAAGCTTCGCTGAGACACCCAGACGGCGGCTCATGCCGAGTCCCACCGTAGCGATCAGCGCCATATCCTCGTAGATGTCGATGGTATCCGGCTGAAGCCGCTTTTCGATGTCGTCCAGCAGATCCTGCAGCTTCCCCTCCAGCTGCTTCTGAGAAATGACGACGCATACCGTGTCGATTCCGCTTGGCAGATGTTCAAAGGAAATCTCGTTATTCTCGAGGATCGTCAGCAGACGCTTCACAAATCCGATTTCGGAATTCATCATATTTTTATACAGAGCTACGACGACGAAGTCTTTTCTGCCCGCCACTCCCGTGATGATATTGTTGGTGACCGCCGGGGTATCGGATATGATCGTTCCCGGATTGTCCGGTTCATTGGTATTTCGGATATTGATCGGAATATTGACCTCACGCACCGGAAATACCGCATCCTCGTGCAGCACGCTGGCACCCATGTAGGACAGCTCTCTGAGTTCCTTATATGTGATCCGTTCGATAGGCTTCGGATTCTCCACGATCCGCGGATCCGCCATGAGAAAACCGGAAACGTCCGTCCAGTTCTCGTAAATATCGGCTCCCACCGCCTTTGCCACCAGAGAACCTGTCACATCGGAACCGCCTCTGGAAAATGTCTTGATCCTGCCGTCCGGCATAGATCCGTAAAATCCGGGGATGACAGCTTTTTCGTGCTTTGCCAGCTCTTCGGACAGCGCTTTCTGCGTTTCAGCCGCCAGATGTTTGCCCTTTTCATCGAACTGAATCAGGCCCGCCGGGTCGATGAAATCAAATCCGAGATAGGCTGCCGTCAGCTTTCCGCAGAGATATTCACCTCTGCTGGCGATATAGTCGGCGGTGACGCCGGGTTTCAGACGCTCCTTGATCTCATCGAGCTCTGCGCCGATATCGATGTTCACATCCAGATTGACTTCCATCATCTTGAAGCGGTCGCTGACCACCTGGAAGATGTGATCTACCGGAATATTGTGATCCACATGGGTCTTGCACAGATAGAGAAGATCCGTAACTTTATTGTCGTCGCTGTAGCGTTTTCCAGGAGCGGAAACCACCACGTATTTCCGATCCGGATCCGACAGAACGATATCCTTCACTTTCTGAAGCTGAATCGCGTCCGCCACAGAAGATCCCCCGAATTTCACCACTTTTACGCCCATCTTTTCATTCCTTTCCTCTCGCCGGATTGAGACGGAAGCCTATGGTTTCCGTCATTTTTCTATATCAAAAGGATACAATCCTGCTATTTCAGGTCATATCTAACTTGAAATTCTATAATATCTGCCGAAGCGGGTCAACTTATGCCTGAAAAAAAACACACAAACTTCACAGATAATTTTATAGAATGTATGCACATTATTGTTTAAATAAGATATAATTTTGATAGAAGGAGATTTCTATGGACGCTAAATTAACAGTAATCAGAGGCGGAAAAGCCATGGAGCCCGGAAGCCGCGGCCGGCAGTTTATCTCCGGATATGTAACCGACACGCGCCTGATGGGTGTCATCGGCATGGAGCTGAAATGGGATGTTATTTCAGACGCCAGGGTCACGACGCTGAATCAGATATTTTATCTCGATGCGGAGGAATTCGGCCTCGAATCCTATACAGAGGCTTTCGGAGACGATCCGGAAACCATACGGGTCGAGCGCAACCGCCTGATCGGCGCCCTGGGCGGCACTGTCGTTCCGGTCACCGAAGCTGAGGCCCGCTTTATCCTGCAGTCATATGTGAGAATCAACAAAAAATTCCGCCAGAGTCTGCCGGCGGGTTATGAGAAATATAAATTCATGCTGACTCCGGTACAGCACCTCACCCGGGAAGAATACGACTCGCTGTTTTCCCGCATCAGCGGAAACATCGGATCGCCGAACTTCGTGCTGAATTACTATCTCATGCGAACATTCGCAAAGGACCGGCGCGGTATCGCATTTCTCACCGCTGTAACGGAAGAACAGTCGCTCTGTGCTGCCCGGACAGTCCGGGAAAAAACAGCCGACGTTTCCGCCGCCTGCGGCGGACGGGCGCTGCAGACTTCAGATTTCGGCACGGCGGAGTTTCCGTCCGCCGAAGCTTCCGGCGCACAGACTTACGGAGATGCTGACCCGATCACGGCAGACTATCAGCCGCCGTTTCCGTCGTGCGATATCTATCCTCAGACCACGCCGGCGACGATGTGCCGGAATACCATCGAACCGTACGGCCCTCCTGAGGATCACACGTATCTCTGCGAATCCGTCATCGAGCACGGCAACCGCTATCACATCATCGTCTCCGAGATCCGTCTGGATCCTCTGCAGAACCGCGTCGTTTCCGCAAAGAAATGCTCTTCTCTCAGGATTACGAGCACGGAAGCAGCGATGATCATGAACTGCTCGGAGTTCATCACGGTATACGATGTGGCAGGAGACAGCGAGCTTTTCCAGGACGCTTTCTATTCCTATGTGGAAACCTTTACGGAGACAGCCTACGACACCGGAAAGCTGTATATCGATTTCTTCGATACGAACGATCACGTCGGCCGTTCCGAATACCGCATGAACGACGATATCCGCGCGATGTACTATCTCACCGATTTCAATCAGCTGCTCGTCATCGCATACAGCTACGAGGCCGTCTTTGAAGCGGAGCTTCACATCACGCTGGCCATGATGCCGAATTACATGCGTGTCTCGAAAAAATATGAATTCCGCGAACCGATCATCTACGAATTCATCAAGAGCAATTTCGAGGACTTCAACGAATTTCTGAATGTCGTCTGCGGCCTGCCGGAAAACTGACGGGCAACACGCCGCTTCCGGCGCCGGAGTCAAAAAAGGATCCCGGCGCTGCGGATTTATCGATCCGCAGCGCCGGGATTCTTTTTTGTTCTGCATATGCCGGCATATGCAGACCTTTTTCCGTTCTCTTTCCGCAGCGCCGCTGTCTTTTTCCGGACCGCATCCGCGCCGCTCTGCCGGTCTGTTATTTTCTCAGCGCCACCGTTCCCGTTTTAATCAGAGATATAATTCCATACGGTTCAAAGGTCTCGACGATAGAGCTCATGACCTCATCCTCGGCGGTAGCCTCGATGATGATGGAATCTGACTTGATATCCACGATGCGGGCTCCGAAAGCGTTTGCCAGCTGGATGATATCCAGACGGGTATCATGCGTCGCTGACACCTTCATCAGCAGAAGCTGTCTCCTGACAGCCGGAATGTCAGATAAGTCGACAACCTCTATGATCTCCTGCAGCTTCTCCAGCTGTTTTATCACCTGGTCCAGTATGTACTCATCGCCGTCGACGACAATCGTCATGCTCGTAACATTCTCATCCTCTGTTGCGCTGGCTACGATGGAGTCTATATTATACCCTCTTCTGCCGAACAGACCGGAAATCCGTCTGAGAACGCTCGGCTTATTCTCCATCAGGGCATATAAAACGTGTTTCATAGGATAAACCTCCAACTTCCGTAAATCTGTAACAGATATATTATATCTTCCCGGCGCCGCTTTTACAATCTTTTCCCGCCTCTGAATATTTTCCGCTCTCCCGGATTTCTTCTCTGTTATCGCTCCGGTATGCATTCTTTTTGCCGGCTCATCATTTCCGTCTTCTCATGACGTTATATCGTCATTTTATCGTAAACCAGTTTTCGAAATCTGTTGATAACCCGCGGATTCTGTCGCCTTTGAAATTCTGCGCCTTCCGGAAGTTATCCATAGGTTTTGCACAGTTTTCACACAGTTTTCCACAGATCTGTGTGTAAAATAAAATGCCTTATAAACGTTAGAATTTCAACATTTTATCGATATCAGGGAATATTTTCCCAAAAAAGTTATCCACAATTTATAGTAACTGTCCACATTTTTCCACCGACGAAACGTGTTTCAGAAAATATGACAGAAAGATCGGATGACGACCGAAAATATTTTTATTTTCCCCTTTTTTTCGCCTTTTCCGCAGAAAAAAACATCCACGCGTCCAGTGCGCGGTTTTCCTTATACAAAAAACCGCACGGCCGGAATGACAGTGCGGTCTGATGTGATATTTACTGCTTTGCTGAGTTCCGCATTCTGTGTTCTGCACTTTGTGATTTGCATTCAGGTATCGCTCAATACCACAGAAGGAGACTCGCTTTCCTCTTTCGCTGCGGCTTTCTCTTCGATTCCCAGATAAGCCAGAATCCCTTTTTTCATCGCTTCCGCCAAAAGATCCTGATATTCCTCCTGTACCAGAACAGCGGCCTCCCGCCGGTTCGACAGAAACCCGCACTCTGCTATGACAGTCGGTACTTTCGCATTTTTCATGATGAGAACATCATTTTTATTCATCGGCGTCCTGGTATTTCCGTCATCGATCATCGACAGAAATTCATCCTGAATCAGACCGGCCAGCCTTCGGCTCTTTTCTCCCGTCTCTTCGCTGTTTCCGGAGGTATAGAATGTCTGAGCTCCGAATACCGAACGGTCCTGTTTAAAACTGTTCAGATGTACGCTGAGAAAGAGATCCGGCTTCAGATCGTCCGCCATATCCCGCCGGGCGTTCAGATCCTCCGTCTTCAGACTGCGGATACTCCGTTTTCCCTCGATTTTCATCTCATCCGTTCCGTCGTTGATCACTCCCGTATACAGACCGCGGTCTGTCTCTCTCGTCATCTCCACTATGATATCGTAATCTTCCAGCTTTTCCTTCAGTTTCAGACAGACAGACAGATTGATGTCCTTTTCGCAGACTCCCGACGGACTTTCCGCGCCGCCGTCGATACCTCCGTGACCCGGGTCCAGAAGAACCAGAGGTTCTTCTCTGCCGAATACGAATACCGGTCCTCCGGAGCAGATTTTATCTGCCAGCAGGAGAGAGCCGGCCAGCAGGCAGGCGATGACGGCAAAGGCTTCCGCCCTGCGGATCATTTTTTCCGTTTTTTCGCTTTTCACAGTGTGACGACCTCCCCTAAAGGATATGCTGTCTCTGCGGAAAAAATCATCCGTAGGCAAAAATCACCAGAAACCGAAGAAAAATTCTCTCCGGTGAAATTACAGAATAAGAAGGCCGACGTGATATACCACGAAAGTTACCACCCAAGCGATGAGCGTCTGAAAGACGACGACACCTATGGCCTGACGCGTTCCGCCCAGCTCTTTTCTGACGGTGGCGATGGCTGCCACACACGGAGTGTAAAGCAGGCAGAATACGAGGAAACAGTATGCTGTCAGCGGCGTGAAGATATTTCCCAGCAGTGCGGTCAGCTGAGCCGACTCTCCGGAAACACCCAGAAGCACAGCAAACGTGCTGACGACGGCTTCCTTCGCCGAAAATCCCGTAAGGAGTGCCGTAGCCGCGCGCCAGTCTCCGAAACCGACAGGTGCCAGGAGCGGCGAGATCAGATGACCGAGATCCGCCAGCATGCTGTCCCGGCTGTCCGAAACCAGATTAAAGCGGATGTCGAAGCTCTGCAGGAACCAGATGATGATGGATGCCACGAAGATGACGGTGAAAGCTTTTTTCATGAAAGCCTTCGCTCTGTCCCACATGTGAAGCAGAACGCTTTGCGCCGCCGGCATGCGGTATTCCGGAAGCTCCATGACGAACGGTACCGGTTCTCCGGAAAACATCAGCTTTTTCATGACGAGCCCGCAGAGAATCCCGATCAGAACGCCTCCCACATAAAGGCTGACCATGACCAGCGCCCTGTATTCTTCGAAAAAGGCCGCCGTAAACATGGCATAAATCGGCAGCTTTGCGCTGCAGGACATGAACGGAACCAGCAGAATCGTCAGCTTGCGGTCCCTGTCACCGGAGAGCGTCCTGGTAGCCATGATCGCCGGCACGGAACATCCGAATCCGATAAGCATCGGCACGAAAGATCGCCCGGAAAGACCGATTTTGCGCAGCAGCCTGTCCATGACAAAGGCAACCCTCGCCATATAGCCGCTGTCCTCCAGAATCGAAAGCAGGAAAAACAGCAGGACGATGGTCGGCAAGAAAGAGAGGACACTGCCCACTCCGGAACAGACGCCGTCGATCAGAAGCCCCCGCAGCGTTTCGTTTACCTGAAGTGTCTGAAGACCGCTGTCGGCCAGACCGACCAGATAATCGATGCCGGCGGAAAACCAGTCGCTGAGAGTCGATCCCACTACGCCGAAGGTGATCCAGAAAATGAAGACCATGATCCCCAGAAAGATAGGAATCGCGAAGATCCGGTGCGTTAGAATCCTGTCGATCTTTACCGAACGCTTCTGTCCCAGCGTCTCATGAGGCTTCACCACCAGCTCGGAACAGAGCTTTTCTATGTATTGATACCGGGAATCCGCCAGAGCCGCTTCCCGGTCCATTCCGCAGTGAAATTCCATATCGTCGACGATATGATGAATGATGTCCTGCTCCGGCTCCTGAATCTCCAGCTCCTTCATCATCTTTTCATCCCCTTCGATCAGTTTGATCGAAGCGAACTTCAGAGCCACTCCGTGAGAGCGTGCCTCCTCTTCAATCAGATGTGCGGTGGAATGAATAGCCCGGTGTACATCTCCGGAACAGAAATCTCTCTTTTCCGGAATCTCCTTTTTCCGGACCATCTGAACGGCTCTGGTGATGAGATCGTCCACTCCCTGGTTTTTCGATGCGGAAATCGGGATGATAGGGATTCCCAGCTTTTTTTCCATTCCTTTGATATCGATCTTCCCGCCATTTGCCGTCACTACGTCCATCATATTCAGGGCTACAATGGTAGGAATTTCCAGATCCAGAAGCTGAAGCGTCAGATAAAGATTCCGTTCGATATTGGAAGCATCCACGATGTTGATGATCCCGTCGGGATGCTCTCTTATCAGAAAATCCCGCGTAACGATCTCCTCCGACGTATAAGGTGAAAGCGAATAGATTCCGGGAAGATCGACCACCGTCGCATCCTCCTGTTTTCTTATACTTCCTTCTTTTTTATCCACCGTAACTCCCGGGAAATTGCCCACGTGCTGCTTACTTCCTGTGAGCTGATTAAACAGCGTCGTTTTCCCGCAGTTCGGATTTCCTATCAGTGCAAAATTCATAATTCCTCGATTTCTATTTTTCTCGCGTCTTCCAGCCGCAGCGTCAGTTCATAGCCTCTGAGTGTCAGTTCGATGGGATCTCCCATGGGAGCCACTTTTCTGATTCTGACTTTCGTATGAGGCGTCAGCCCCATGTCGAGCAGACGTCTTCGGAGACCGCCCTGCCCGCCTACGGCGATAATCATGGCCTCACGGCCGATCTCAAGCTGATCCAGTGTCAATAAAATCACCCCTGTCCTATTTTTATTCAAAACCGCCGGAGATTATGACAGCGTATCTCTTCCGTACAGGACGGCGCTGAGCCGTCCTGTACTTCCGCCAAAGCAGAGATATCCGGGCCATACACCCTCTGTATCCTCCGGTATAGATTAGTTTACTCTAATTGATAATTTCTATCAATAACAAAGTCTGCATATCCGACAATTTTACACGGAATTTTTCTCTCCCGTCTTTCTATCATCTGTGAAATATATTTGCGCATATCTTTCAAGCCGCAAACAGCAGAGCTTATGTTATACTGTATTTACCAGCGGAAATATCCCGTCGAAAGACGTGCTTTATCAAACCAAAGGAGGAAAATCTCATGCGTGTTTTAGGAATCATATCATCTCCGCGAAGAGGCGGAAATTCAGAACTGGCAGCCAAGGAAATTCTCAGATCTCTTCCGGAAGAATGGGAAAAAGCGATGGTAAATCTCTATGATCTGAATATAAAAAACTGTACGGCCTGTTATTCCTGTGTACCGGAAGGCAGCAAATGCCGGATAAAAGACGACGACCTGGATTTTCTCATCCGCCAGGTCAAACATTCGGATAAAATCGTCATCGCAGCGCCGACCTATATGCTCGGCGGCCACACGATGCTCAAAAGAGTACTCGATCGGCTGATCTCTCTCGTAAGCGATTATAAGGAATTCGGCACAAAAGACTGTGTCATCGCCGTTTCCTACGGATATGACGGCTGGGAGGGATTGTCCAAGGAAGACGCCATTCTCTTCGCCAGAAAATTCCATCTCAATATCATCGGTACGGAGCTCATGCTCGCCACGCTGCCTGCGGACAGCATTCAGGGAGAAAATCTCAAAAAACTCCACCGCCTGGCCGATCTTCTGAAGGACGGATGGGAAGGTCTTCCGGAACCGACTTCCGATGCGCTCGAATGTCCGTTCTGTTCCAGCACGGCGCTCCACATCTATCCGAACGGAAAGGTACGCTGCTGCGTATGCGCCGGAGAGGGCCAGCTCATCCGCGGCATGGAGGGCATGGAGATCGAATATAATCCGACCTTTAATCATCATCTGACACACAAAAGTCTTGACATGCATACGGATTATCTGATAGAAAAGAAACAGCTTTTCCTCGATACGAGAAAAGACATCAAAGCCCTTCAGGCGGGTTATGCTGATCTGGACTGGTGGGTAAAACCGGAAGCGGAGGAATAAAAACCGAATGGACAGAAAGCCGAAGGCATTCGCCAAGGCGTTCGGCGTGATCGCCGGACTTCTCATCGTCGAAGTGATCGCGGTGGCAATATTTTTCAGAATGCTCAGCTGAAAAAAAGGATATCCCCTTTCTGTAAATGGTCAATTTTACAGAAAGGGGACCTTTTTCTTCTTCCGAAAGATTTTTTCAGAACCGTTATTTTTAACCTTCTATATCGTTTTCAATTCTCTTGATAACGTCTGCAGGCACACCTCCCACGACACAGTTATCCGGTATATCACTGATTACGACTCATTAACAGATCTGTAGCTTTCTTCATCGTTATACTGCGATGCATGATCTGTGGTATTATCACGTCACCGCTATATCGCAGCTGTCCGGCAACCGCCCGCAAAATACAGAAGCAAATCTTCTCCGGCTTAGAATACCGGAACCACCATACCCTTGTAGGTTTCTTCGATAAAGGCTCTGCATTCCTCAGAAGTCAGCGCTTTCACCAGTTTCTGAACCGCTTCGTTATTCTCATTTCCTTCTTTTACGACGAGAACGTTCGGATACGTCTGAGCGCCCAGCGAATCCGCCGCTTCAAAGGCCAGACTGTCATCCTCTGTCAGGCCTGCGGACAGCGCGTAATTTCCGTTTATCACCGCGAAGTCCACATCGGACAGCATGCTCGGAACCGCCGCAGCTTCCACTTCCGTAAATTCGATATTATGAGGATTCGACGTGATGTCTTTCGGCGTCGCCGTCAGACCCGCGTCCTCCGGAAGCTCGATCAGGCCCTGCGCCGCCAGCAGCTGAAGAGCGCGCGCTTCATTTGTGGTATCGTTCGGAACCGCGATGACGGCTCCCTCTGCGATATTCTCCAGCGTCGCGGATTTATCCTTTCCCGCGTAGATACCCATCGGCTCGTAGTGAATCTTCGCTACGGACACGAGATGAGTGCCGTTTTCCTCGTTAAAGTCGTCGAGATAGGACTGATGCTGGAAATAATTAGCATCTACCGTTCCGTCCTCCACTACGTTGTTCGGCATCACGTAATCCGTATATTCTTCCACCTGAAGATCGATGCCTTCTTCCGCAAGCTGATCTTTAACAGCATTCAGGATCTCCGCGTGAGGTGTCGGAGATGCCGCTACGGTAATCGTCGTCATTTCGGAATTTCCGCCCGCAGAGGACGCATCCTGACTATCTCCGCCGCATCCTGCCAGCGCAAATACGAGAACGGCAGCCAGCAGCACTGATAATACTTTTTTCATCTTTTTCATTCCCTCCAGAAATTGATAGATAAGAGTCCGCACAAAATGTGCCTGTCCCGGCCGGCATACTGCTGCCGTACCGGGACATTTTTTCATTTGCACCATTTTAACGCAGAATCCCGGCCAGTTCAATGACTGTCCGGGATTTTTCTGTCGCAATATGTCTTTTTTCTGTCTTGCCGTCGCGCCTTCGTGCACCCTTCCGGTTAGCCTCCGCCGGCATCTGCATTGTTATCTCGTTCTCTTATCGCTCTTCTTGGCGATCAGCGAGCCCAGAGACTGCATGATCTGGACCAGGATGATGAGGATAATGATGGTCGCGATCATGACTCCTCCCTGATAGCGGTAATAGCCGTAACGCAGCGCCACATCGCCCAGTCCGCCGCCGCCTACGACGCCTGCCATGGCAGAATAACCCACGATGGTGATCAGCGTGATAGGCACACCCATGAGAATCGAAGGGATACTCTCGGGAATCAGCACCTTGCGGATGATCTGCCACGTGGTGGAGCCGGTGGCGTGAGCCACTTCGATCAGACCGTCGTCCACTTCCATCAGTGATGTCTCGATCATGCGGGCCACAAACGGAGTAGCCGCCACGATCAGAGGCACGATCATGCCTTTCACGCCGATGGCCGTGCCCACGACCTCCCGCGTAAACGGCATGAGCGCCACCAGCAGGATGATAAACGGGATGGAACGTCCCATATTCACGATCCAGCCCAGAATCACATTGACCGGCCTGCAGGGCAGAATGGAATGTTCTCCCGTAATCGTCACCAGAACGCCTACGGGAATTCCGATAATATAGGCAAACAGAGTGGAGATCAGACTCATTTCCAGCGTTGCCGCCGTCTCCTGCAGCAGCATCGCTCCGTATTCCGCCAGAAAATCACTCATTCTCCAATCCTCCTCTGTTCATCTCTCTGATCAGGAGCTTTGTCATCTCCTCTTTCGGAGAAGCGAATACCTCCTTCGTAAATCCCTGCTCGATGATCTGCGAATCATTGATCACCGCCACTTTGTTGCAGATCTTGTCCACCACGCTCATCTCGTGGGTAATGATGACGATCGTCACGCCGAGCTTCGCGTTGATATCCTTGAGCAGTTCCAGCAGGGAATTGGTCGTCAGGCTGTCCAGAGCCGAGGTTGGCTCGTCGCACAGGAGAATCGACGGCTTATTGGCCAGCGCCCGGGCGATGGAAACGCGCTGCTGCTGTCCTCCGGACAGCTGAACGGGATAGTTTTTCGCCTTCGACGTGAGGTCTACCAGCTCCAAAAGCTCCGCCACCCGCTCTTTTCTCTTCGGTTTCGGCATGCCGCAGATCTCCAGCGGATAAGACACATTGGCCTCCACCGTGCGCTGCATCAGCAGATTGAAACGCTGAAAAATCATGCCGATCTGCCGCCGCAGCTGCAGAAGCTCCTTTCCGCTCAGTCCCGTGATGTCGCGTCCGTCTATTAAAATCGAACCGGAGGTCGGTCTCTCGAGGAGATTGATGCACCTCAGCAGCGTGCTCTTTCCCGCCCCGCTCATGCCGATGATGCCGAAAATATCCCCGTCCTCTATCGTCAGATTGATATGTTCGATCGCTTTGAATTCGCCGTGGTCTGTATGGTATATCTTTGCCAGATCCTTTATTTCGATCATCTGATTTCTTCTCTCCTTAGTATTTGACGTCCGCCAATTATTTTATTATGCCTTTCCGGCCTTGTCAATAAGCCGCAGCGGACAATCCCGGCCTTTGCCGGGCTTTCCGCCGTTTCTTTTTTATCATTTTTTCATCATCTTCTGTCTTCTGACACTTCCGCGGAAGCGCATCATTTTTTCATACCTGACATCTCCGCGGGAGTTCACTGTTTTTTTACGCCCGCTTCTTTTTCCGCCCACAGCCTCCGGCTCATGGAGTATAATGAAAAAAAGCGCAGATCCCCTGCGAAAAAGAACAGGAATCTGCGACAGGAAAGGAAACGACAGAAATGGGAGAATACATCATAGCCCTCGATCAGGGAACCACCAGCTCGAGAGCTCTTATCTTTGACAGAAACGGGCAGATTGCGGCGAGAGAACAGGTCCCTTTCCCCCAGATCTATCCCCGCCCCGGCTGGGTGGAACACGATCCGGAGCAGCTGCTTGCCTCCCAGCTGCAGGCTCTGTACGGTGCCTTCGCCTCCTCCGGCCTGAAGGCAGAAGATATCGCCGGTATCGGCATCACAAATCAGCGGGAAACCACCATCTTATGGGACAGGTACACCGGAAAACCCGTCTACAACGCCATCGTCTGGCAGTGCCGCCGCACCGCGGAGGACTGTGAAAATCTCATCGCTCAGGGGCTCGGCGATCCTGTCCGGGAAAAGACGGGCCTTCTCATCGATGCCTATTTTTCCGCCACGAAAATCCGCTGGATCCTGAATCACGTGCCGGAGGCCCGCAGAAAAGCGGAGAGAGGCGAGCTGCTCTTCGGCACGGTGGACAGCTGGCTCATCTGGAATCTCACCGGCGGCAGAGTCCACGTGACGGACTATTCCAACGCATCGCGGACCATGCTTTTCGATATCGAAAAACTCGCCTGGGACAGCGATCTGTGCCAGGCTCTCGACATTCCGGAGCAGATTCTGCCGGAGCCGGTGCCGAATTCCCGGCTTTACGGAAGAGTGGCCTCCGCTTTCAGACCGGAATATCTGACGGCACTGGAAGGCATCCCGATCTGCGGTTCCGCCGGCGATCAGCCGGCGGCGCTTTTCGGTCAGGGCTGCCTGCGGCCGGGAGACATGAAAAACACGTACGGTACCGGATGTTTTACCCTCATGAACACGGGAAACACGCCGGTACGCTCCGGACACGGGCTTCTCTCCTCCGTCGCATGGTGTACGGACGCAGATCCCGTCTACGCTCTGGAGGGCAGCGTATTTAACGGCGGATCCACCATCCAGTGGATCCGCGATGAGTTGGGTATTATTTCCAGTTCTCACGAGTGCGATATTCTGGCCGGACAGGTGGAGGACAGCGGCGGTGTCTTTGTGGTTCCCGCCTTTACGGGCCTGGGAGCTCCCTACTGGGACATGTACGCCCGGGGCGCCGTTCTGGGACTGACCCGCGGCAGCAATAAAAAGCATATCGCCAGGGCCGTGCTGGAAAGCATCGCTTATCAGGTGGCGGACCTCGTCACAGCCATGGAGGCCGATGCCGGCGGCAGTGATCACGGCTCCGGTTATAACCACAGCAGCTGCGACAACCGCTGCAGTTCCGGCTCATCCCGTCTGCTTACCGAGCTGCGGGCCGACGGCGGCGCCAGCGTCAGCAATATAATGCTTCAGTTTCAGGCCGATCTGCTTGGCATTCCCGTCAGCCGGCCGGCCTGCGTGGAGACGACAGCGCTGGGAGCTGCCGGCTTCGCCGGCCTCGCCGCAGGCGTCTGGAAGAGTCCGGAGGAATTCGCGTCGCTGCTGCGGACAGACGCTGTATTTCAACCCCGTTCTGATGCGGAAGAACGCGCGCGGCGGATGGAAGAGTGGCACCGGGCGGTAAAACGCGCTTCAGGATGGATTCAGGACGAATAAGACGAATCAATGGAAAGGACTTCAGATCTGACATGAGAATTGTAATACAGAGAGTGACACATGCCGCCGTCCGCATCGGAGACAGGACGGCGGGCGAAATCGGACCCGGCCTTCTCCTCCTTCTGGGAGTGGGCCCGGAAGATACGGAAGAACAGGCGGACTATCTGGCCGCAAAAACGGTCAATATGAGGATTTTCGAGGACGAGAACGGAAAGATGAACCGCTCCGTAAAAGATATCGGCGGTGAAATTCTCGTCGTCTCACAGTTCACCCTTTACGCCGACTGCAGAAAGGGCAACCGGCCCAGCTTCACCGGCGCCGCCGCTCCGGAGCCCGCAAACCGCCTCTACGAATATTTCAAAGGAAAAATCGGAGAGCTGGGCATTCCC
>CAJFPD010000084.1 GCA_904398315.1 Candidatus Alangreenwoodia gallinarii
CATCAGATAATCCGATGTGTTGTCATCCGTGCCGGAAAAATACTGCTCCAGAATATGGGACATGATGTCGAAGAAACCGGCAACCATCTGGTAATGAGGCAGCGTGTAGGTCAGCTTCGGATTTAATATAGAAAATTTAGGAAATACATTGTCGCCGAACACATGGCCGATTTTCAGCTTTGATTCATGGTTTGTGATGACAGAACCGCCGTTCATTTCAGAGCCGGTACCCACCATGGTCAGGACACAGCCCACGGGGATAATCCGGTTGTCTACATCCTCCATGCGCAGATAGTATTTATCCCAGGGATCTTCTTCGCACCATGCGGAAACGGATACCGCCTTGGCATAGTCACAGACGGAACCGCCGCCGACGGCGAGAATGAGATCCACGTCGTTTTCTCTGGCTATCCGGCAGCCCTCATAGAGCTTCTCTGTCGTCGGGTTCGGCATGACGCCCGGCAGTTCGAGGATCTCTTTTCCGCAGGATTTCAGAATTTCCGTCACCTGATCGTAGAGTCCGGATTTTTTGATGGAGCCGCCGCCGTAAGTCAGCATGATCTTATTTCCGTATTTTTCAAGCTCTGTGCCGAGATTATCCAGCGCATCTTCTCCGAAGTAAATCCGGGTCGGATTGCAGTACATGAAATTTCCTAACATATTTTCTCCTTTCCGTTTTCCGCTGCCCTTTGATCCGGAGGATTTCAGAGGATTTCTGCAGGCTGTCAGCGGAATGATATTTTCTGATTTTCGACTGTTTTATTGTTATATAAGATTATATCGGAAGTTTTCCCCGCTCTTCAAATATTTATATCGTATGGCCGGTTATGCTCTGACGGTATGAAAAAGACGCCCCGGGCGTCAGAATCTGCCTGTTCTGATGCCAGGGGCCTGAAGGTGCCGGAAAACGGATAATAGTTACAGTTTTCATCCCTTCTGTTCCGCAAGGGAATCGTTTTTGTAAGGAATAAAAATTCCGATCACTCCGCCTGCCGCCGCCGGAAGAATCCAGCCGAATCCCAGAGAGCTCAGCGGCAGCATGTCCAGAAACGACAGAGGCAGAGACGTATAGTGATTCAGCATGGTCAGAAAACTGGAAATCAGTGCACCCAGAGCGGCGATGCGGAAGATCCAGCTGTTTCGGATGTGTCCTCCGAAGAAAGCGAGAAAGACCAGTACCAGCGTAGGCGGATATACCACGTCGAGAATCGGCGATGCGATGGCGATGATCTGATCCAGTCCGATATTGGAGATGAGGGCACTGAAGACGCAGATAATCGTGCAAAGCAGAGGATAAGACAGACGACCGCCGGACAGGTCTGAGAAATATCCGGAAGCTGAGCTGACAAGGGCGACAGCTGTGGTTATGCAGGCTAAAGCGACGACGACGGCGAAGAGGATGACACCGCCGGATCCCAGAAGTCTCTGCACGATGGACATGACCAGAGCGGCCCGGTCTACGGAGAGGTCGAAATACTCCGAAGTAGTGACGCCCAGATAAGTGAGGCCGAGATAGACGATGAAGAGGGCGATGCCGGCCACGATGCCTGCGCCGGAAACTACCCGGACTCTGTCCTTAAGACGGGAATAGCCTTTGTTTTCCGCGCTTTTCAGAAGAATGATGCCGAAAATCAGCGAGGCAAGAGCATCCAGAGTCTGATAACCGGCTGCAATTCCGGTGGCGGGAACGTTATCGATCTTCGGTTCAGAAGGAACAGAGCCGATAGGATTTATCACGCCCTTGACAATCATGACCAGAAGACCGATCAGAAGTACCGGTGTCAGTATTTTTCCTACAATATCCACCACAGCGGATTCTCTGACACAGAGCAGGAAAATAACCGCGAAGAAAATGATGGAAAAGACAGGTGCGCTGATTCCGGAAATCAAAGGCTGCAGCGACATCTCATATGTGGATGCTGCCGTGCGGGGAATCGCCAACATGGGACCGATGCACAGGACGATGGCACTCATCAGAATAATAGATGGTATTTTTCCTATACGATTTACGATAGCTTCTGTACTGCCGCGGCGCATGATGGCGAAGAGCGCTACCAGCGCCAGACCGATGTCCGCTATATAATAGCAGATAAAACCCAGAAACCACTGGGAACCGGATTCCAGACCGAGATACGGAGGGAAAATCACGTTTCCCGCGCCGAAAAACATGGAAAAAAGAGCAAAGCCGATGACGAAAATATCTTTGCCCATATGTCGGATATTCATAGGAGAGCCTCCTCTTTAAATAGCTGGGACTTCCGGCAGACGGAATGCAGATCCGATCATGCCGCATTTTCATGGTTATTTCGATGAAGCGGCGCGGTAACGCCGCGGAAAAAAGTCAGCCGCCGGCCAGTTCGATACATTTCTGAAGCCATTCGCATGTCATTTCTTCTCTCATGATCGCGCCGGTGAGAACGAGATAGTCACCCATTTCGGGAGAAGCGGAACCGGGCGTTCCGTTAAATTTCTGCATCTGCTGCCTGAGATAGTTCAGACGGGAGCGATGCTGTGTGAGATGACTTTCGAACATCTTTCTGCGGTGTTCCGGCGTCAGCTCGCCGGAAAAGAAGACGCGGAGCCGGAAGACGTCTTTCGGTGTGGAAGACATGGGCTGATCCCTGGACAGCCATTTCAGAAAGTCTTCCCGTCCTGCATCGGTGATCGTATAGATTTTTTTCTGCAGCACATGACCGGAAATCGCCACTTCGTAGGTGATCATTCCTTCCTGTGTCAGTTTTTTCAATTCAGGATAGATCTGGCTGTGATTCGCACTCCAAAATTCGTTCAGTGCGGATTCAAATTCTGCGGACAGCTCGTATCCGCTCATACTTTTCTGATTCAGCAATCCTAAAATGGCATATTTTAATTCGCGCATTCCGATTCCTCCCGCTGCCATCTGCAGTGATTATGGTAATTCTGATTTTGTATCGTCAGGTACAAAATACGATATCTTTTCTATTATACAATGTTTTCTCTGACATTTCAGAAAAATTTTCGCTGATTTTCGCCGGAGAAAAAATATGTAAATATATACATGTTTATATTGACATAAAGAGGGGGAGATGTTAGGATGAATGCGAAGAGAAAGATCGATCAGAATATTATCAGCATGCATCTGAAAGTTTCATCGTATTTATCCCTTGCGGGAAAAACAGGAGGACAAAAAGATGAAGAGAAAATATCCACACCTCAGCTCACCGATCACTCTGGGAAATGTGACATTTAAAAGCCGCATCTTTTCGGCGCCGATGGGCGGCACGGATATCACGGCGGACTGCTGCATCGGTCCGAAGTCTGTGAAATTCTATGAACTGCGCGCCAAAGGCGGCGCGGCGGCGGTGACCATTTCGGAATGTATGGTTCATCCGGAGACAGACGGAAGCCACGCATATCACCTGGATCTGTCGGTTCCGGGCAGTCTGCCGAGCTTCACCTATACAGCAGATGCTATCCGTCGTCACGGCAGCATACCTTCTGTAGAGCTTTCCCACTCCGGCCAGTTTTCCGGTACATATCTGGCGGATAAGAATAAGAAGCAGGGACTGGCTCAGTGGGGTCCGTCCGCCGGCGTGCGGGCCGACGGTCTGGAAATCGGCGAACTGACAAAAGAGATGATCGACGATATCGTGGCGGCTTACGGAAAGACCGCGGCTCTCGCCAAACGCGCGGGATTTGAGATGGTCATGGTTCACGGCGGTCACGGATGGCTCATCAATCAGTTCCTCTCACCGCTGTTCAATTTCCGTACGGACGAGTACGGCGGCAGCTTTGAAAACCGCGTGCGCCTGGCGCAGGAAATTCTGAAGTCGGTGCGGGAAGCCGTAGGACCGGGATTCCCGATCGAGTTCCGCATGAGCGGCGACGAATTCGTGGAAGGCGGTTATCATCTGGACGAAGGCATCCGCATCGCTCAGGCGGTGGAAGAATACGTGGATCTCATTCACGTCTCCGCCGGAACTTATCAGAAAACCTTCGGAATCACACATCCATCCTGGTTTGAAGATCACGGACGCAATGTCTATCTCGCCGCTGAGATTAAAAAGCATGTGAAGAAGCCGGTAGCTACGCTGGGAGGACTGAATGATCCGGCTATGATGGAAGAGATCATAGCTTCCGGAAAGGCAGACGTGGTGGAAATGGCAAGAGCACTTCTGGCGGATCCGGAGCTTCCGAACAAAGTATATGAGGCCAGAGATGAGGAAATCGTGAGATGCCTCCGCTGTTTCACTTGTATGGCGGAACGGGGTGTCACATCTACACGCCGCTGCACGGTCAATCCGCTGATCGGCAGAGAGGATGAAAGTCTCGGAGAAGTGATGCCTGCGCCGAAGCGGAGAAAGGTACTGGTGGCCGGCGGAGGTCCGGGCGGTCTGTATGCGGCCTATACGGCGGCGCGCCGCGGTCATGAGGTGATACTCTGCGAAGCGACGGAGGAAGTGGGAGGACTGCTCCGGGGCGAAGAAGCGATTCCGTTTAAGTATGAAATGTATCAGCTGGGTGAAACCTATAAGCTCCTTTGCGAAAAAGAGGGCGTGGAAATCCGGCTCAATACGAGGGTGACAAAAGAATATGCGGAAAAGGAAGCTCCGGACGCGATTATCGTCGCAGCGGGAAGCGATCCTGTCATTCCTCCGATTCCGGGACTGCGCGAGGCGGAAAATATGATCCTCGCCGAACATTATCATCTCGAAAAAGACAGAGTGGGCGACGACGTTGTCATAATCGGCGGCGGTCTTGTGGGCTGTGAGCTGGCAGTCTGCCTGGCTGATCTCGGTAAAAAAGTGAAAATCGTGGAGATGCGCTCCGAGCTCTGCCCGGATGCTAATATCCGCTATCGTCCGCTTCTCATGAAGAAAATGGAGGAAGTTGGCATCGAAATTTATACGGACTGCACTTGTAAAGAAGTAAAGGAATCCGGCGTCATCTGCTCCGAAAAGGGAGAAGATATCGTTCTGAAAGGCGACACCGTCGTAGCGGCTCTCGGCCTGAAGGCAAATACTTCCGTCGTGGACGAACTGAGAGATGCAGCGCCTCAGTTTGCAGCCATCGGCAACTGCGTGCGCCCGGATACCATCACCTTTGCGGTATATCAGGGCTATCATGCGGCTCTCGATATTCACTGAGTTCGCTGAATTCGCTGAATTTTCGCCGGGGTTTCGGCAAACCGCGCCGGCACCGGAAGAGGTGTCTTCGGCTGGGGGAACGCGTCCGGATTATATAAATAAACTATAAACTTGCTTAACGATACAACACATAACTATATATGAAAAACGCCGCGCAAGTGGCGGATACGGAACGGAAAAGACCCGGCAGCCGGATCAGCTGCCGGGTCTTTTCCATATCCGTTTTTTACCGACCGTCGTTTTTTGCTGCATCTTTCCTGCTATCGGCATCGCACAGCGCCAGAGCGCATTCGAAGGCGAGGTGCATATACAGCTCCTGCAGGGGAAGACCGTGACGATCGGGTCCTTTTGCTTTCCAGCTTCCGGAGTCCAGACTGTCGGATCCGTACAGAAACTGGACGAAAGGAATCCGGCGGAAGCGGGAGACGGCCAGCATGGAGGCACACTCCATTTCCACGCAGAGGCAGCCTTCTTTCCGCCTTTCCGCTGCCGCGGGAGCCGTTTCACGGTACAGAGCGTCCGTCGTCCAGGTCTTTCCGATGATATGCGGAATATTGTGGTTATCCATTATCTTTTGAAGGATCCGGACGCTTTCCGGATCGGCCTCGATTTCATCCGAAGGCTCAGCGTAATGATAGCTGGTACCTTCATCCCGGACGGCACAGTCGGGGATGATGAGGCGTCCGCGGGTTTTTTCCTCATTGAGAATGCCGCAGGAGCCGAAGAGGACGAGACAACGGGCACCCATGGCCGTCACTTCTTCGAAAGCGGCGGCGCATGCGGGACCGCCGACCCGGGAGAGATAAAAGGCCACCTCCCGGCCCAGATACACCGTTTTAAAGACGGGAACGCTGCCGCCTGTGGAGGGCAGCTTCGCTATGATCTCTGTATCCGGACGCGACGCGAATTTTCGTATGAGTTCTCCGGAAAAAGCGGAAACGCAGGCTTCCGGAAAATCGTTTATTTTCTTTGTGGAATCGGAAGGGTTGAGAAGAGCAGCCTCCGATACTCTTGTCTTCTGAAATACGGTACTCAAAGCGAAAAATCTCCTTGTTGAAAGTGGGATGCAGATAGGTTGTTCTGCAGGATTTCTGATGATATTATATAAAATATGGAAGGAAATGCAAACATCCCTCCCTGCGCCGGGAAGAGCGGAACAGAGCAGAGAGGCGGAGAGGCTATGTTTTTTCACTTTATTTCCGATGCGGCGGCCG
>CAJFPD010000085.1 GCA_904398315.1 Candidatus Alangreenwoodia gallinarii
CAGCGGGATGTGGCTGTCTCTGTTTGAAGATCTGACACAGTACGGGAAGATCAGCATCAGCTCCGAGTATCCGGTGATGGTGGAGGATCGGTATGTGATGAACCCGAGCCCCATTCCCAGGTATGACAACTGGAAATTAAATGACAGCGAGACTCTGTATCTGTTCGGGGCGGGGCGCGAGAAGAAGATCTATGCCATACCGCCCCACACGAAAGTGGTTTCCATGTGCTTTGAGGATGTGCCCTTCCGGACAGAGGACTTCGAGGGCAAACACTGCCGGCTCTGCGGCGCTGCAGGGGTGTATCTGGACGAGCTTATCGATGAGGCGACAGGAGAGAAAGTATACGAATGCAATGACACCGGATTCTGTAAGAAAAGACGAATGCGCGGTAAGAACAGCATGCAGACAGAAAATATGCAGAGCAGAGAGGAGAGTAGGTAGAGATGGAAAAGCCGGTGCTTCGCATCGATCACCTGACAGTGCGCTATGGAAAAACATGCGGTTACTGCCGGAACGGAGGAAAGCTGAACAAGAATACCTGTCCTCACTGTAAGACGGTGTGGGCCTGTAACGATGTAAATGTGTCTCTTTACGAAGGGGAAATTCTGGGGATCGTGGGAGAATCCGGTTCCGGTAAATCCACATTGATGAAAAGCCTTTACTTTGACTTCGGCATCACGGAAGGAAGAGGCTATCTGAAGGATTTTCACGACGGAGAAGAGGATATTTTCTCCCAGAGCCTCCAGCAGAAGAAATATATCAAAAACCATATCATGGGAATGGTGTACCAGAATCCGGTGCTGGGTCTTCGGATGGACTATTCCAGCGCGGGCAATATCGCGGAGAAGCTGATTGCTGCCGGAAACCGGAACTTCAGAAAGATGAACGAGAGAGTGACGGAACTTCTGGATGCGATGGAGATCCTCCAGTCCCGAAAGAAGGAACCGCCGAAGAATTTCAGCGGCGGTATGCAGCAGAGGGTTCAGATCTCAAAAGCCCTTGCCAACAATCCCAAGATCCTTCTGCTGGATGAGGTGACCACCGGGCTTGACCTGTCGGTTCAGGCGAGAGTTCTGGAACTGATCCGAAAGATTCATCAGGAGTTTCATATTTCCATCATGCTGGTGTCTCACGATCTCGCCGTAATCCGGATGCTGGCGGACAGAACGATCGTGATGCTGGACGGAAAGATCATCGAGCAGGGGCTGACGGACCAGATCCTCGACGATCCCCAGCAGCCCTACACCCAGCAGTTGGTACATTCGTTGCTGTAGAAAGAAAACCGGCTGTCCGGATCCGGAAAAGTCAGGAAAGGATGCCTCTTCAGGAGGAAAGGATCGAATGAAGACATATTTTAAGAACGGGAAGCTGGTTCTTGCGGACCGGCTACTGGAAGGATATACACTTGTGACCGAGGGGGAGAAGATCCTTGCGATCTGCCCCGACGGGGAAGCGGCGGAGCCGGTACGTGCCGGAATACGTACCGGAAACGGAGATTCCGCAGAGGACGGCGGGATTCGGGTGATCGATCTGAATGGAAAATTCGTCATGCCGGGAATGATCGACATCCACTCCGATATGATCGAGACTTATATCCAGCCCCGGAGCACGGCGGTGATGGATTTTGAGATGGGACTGCGGGAAGCGGAGCGGGTGCTCGCCTCCTGCGGAATCACGACGATGTTTCACTCTATATCCATGTACCGCGAGGGAACATGGGATTTAAAAGAGATCCGTCAGGCTCCCCAGGTGCGAAAACTGGCGACGCTGATCGGAAAATACCGGCATGAGAAACGGCTGATCCGGCACAGATATCATCTGCGGTATGAGATCGACAATCTGGCCTGCTATGATGACGTCATGAATATGATGGAGGAGGGGCTGGTGGATCTGCTCTCCTTTATGGATCATTCACCCGGACAGGGACAGTACAGGAATCTGGAGATCTACCGGAAACATCAGCCGGACGAGGGAAAAAACCTTACGGATCAGGAGTTTGAGGATCTGATTTGCTGGGAGAAGGAGAAAGCGACGATATCCTTTGAAGGACTGAAAAAGCTATCCGAATGCGCAGAAAGACTGGGCATTTCGGTGGCAAGCCATGACGACGATACAGTGGAGAAGCTTGCGCTGAACAGGAAGCTGGGAGTCCGGATCAGTGAGTTCCCGATCACGCTGGAGGTGGCAAAAGCGGCCAGACAGGAAGGATTTATGACTGTTGTGGGCGCGCCGAACATCCTGCTTGGCGGATCACATTCCGGCAACCTTTCGGCGCTGGGGGCCATCCGGGAGAATGCGGCTGATATTCTGGTATCGGATTACTATCCCCAGGCGCTGCTCCACGCGGTGTTCCATCTGTATAAAAAGGAAGGACTTCCGCTGTGGAAGGCTGCCCGCTATGTGACGCTGAACCCGGCGAAAGCGGTGGGGATGGATGAGAAAACGGGATCCCTGGAGCCGGGAAAACTTGCCGATTTCCTGATCGTAGACGGCGGAGGAGAGATGCCTCTGCTGGAACAGGTCTACGTAGCAGGACAGAGAGTCTTTGAGTGCAATTACAGGGAGGCAGACAGGAAAAATGGAAAAGATTCTGGAAATTAAAGGGCTGTCAAAGGAGTTTTACCTGCATGAACAGCAGAGAAAGATCAAAAGCTGCCGGGATATTTCCTTCAGCCTGAACAAAGGAGGGTTCATCGGTATCGTGGGAGCCTCCGGTGCAGGAAAATCCACAGTGCTGCGGTGTATCTACCGCACCTATCTGGCGACTGCGGGGAGCGTGATCTACGATTCTCTCTCGTACGGAAAGCTGGATCTTGTGAAGGCGGAAGAGAGACAGATTATCCATCTGCGCAAGGTGGAGATCGGATATGTGTCTCAGTTTCTGACGATCCTTCCCAGAACCACGGCGAAGCAGCATGTCATTAACGGGGCTTTAGACGCGGGATTTTCCTATGAAGAATCGGTGAAGAAGGCGGAGGAGATGCTCCGGTACTTCAGGCTCAGTGAAAATCTGTGGGATATCTATCCGAATACCTTTTCCGGAGGAGAGAAGCTGAGACTGAACCTGGCCCATGCCATGGTGAAAGCGCCCCGTCTCCTTCTTCTGGATGAGCCCACCGCGTCTCTTGACAACGACACGAAGCTTCTCGTGAAAGAGCTCCTGATGAAACTGAAGGCGGAGGGAACTTCCATGATCGGGATATTTCATGATCTGGAGTTCATGGAAGGACTCTGCGACCATGTCTATAATATTTCTCAGGGAAGTTTCCGGCCGGAACAGGAGGTGTCCTGATGTATCTTGCGGATTTACATGTACACTCTTCCGTTTCCGACTGCAGCATGGACGCGGAGAGTATATTGAAGGAGGCAAAGAACGCGGGGGTGACCCATCTGGCGTTTACGGATCATGACACCACGGAACTGGCGCAGGAGCATGTGGATCTGGCAGCCCGGTACGGCATCTGCGCCGTGACCGGCGTGGAGATGTCGGCGTACGATTATAAAGAAGACCGGAAGGTGCATATTCTGGGCTACGCGTATACGAAGACGAAATACATCGAGCAGATCGGTCAGGAGACGCTGAAGAAGCGGAACGGGAACTGTCTGAAGCAGATCGGAATCCTGAATGAGCTGGGATATCATGTTCCGACGGAGGAAGTAAAAAAACTGGCGGGGAAATGCATCTATAAGCAGCATATTCTGGATTTTCTTGTGAAGACAGGACAGAGCGAAACCCTGTTCGGTGACATCTATCAGAATGTGTTCAAGAACGGAGGCCCCTGTGATTTTGATATCCGGTATCCGGACGCGGAGGACTGCGTGCGGGCAATCAAAGCGGACGGCGGATTTGCGGTGTTGGCCCACCCCGGACAGATGGGAAATTACGGCGCCATACACAGGCTGGCAGAGGCGGGACTGGACGGAATCGAATGCAATCATCCTTCCCACAGCGCATCGGACAGGAAGCGAGTGGAAGAGTTTGCGAAAAGCGAATCTCTGTTCCTGACCGGAGGAAGCGATTTCCACGGCCGATATGAGAGGATCCGAAGCAGCCTGGGACAGTATCCGGCACCGGAGAGCAGCCGCATCATCTTTGAAAGCAGGTGATGCCGGCATATTCAGAAAAAAGCAGGAAAAATAATAAATGTAATAAATGTTGAATTCCGGTATATTTCCCCTTACTTTTTTACAGAAATTATACATAAATTATATAAAAAGTAAAAATAAGGAGGATATAATATCTGTGAAAAGAAAAGCAACGGAGGATTTACAAAATGAAAAAGAAACTGATACTTCTCGCGATGACGGTTATCATGGCGATGACCTCGCTGACAGGATGTGTGACGACACAGCAGGAAGCGCAGAGCGCCGGAGCGGACGCCTCTTCCGAAGAGGAAAACGTGCTGAACGTATATACAGCGTTAGAGGACGAGCAGGTAACGGATTACCTGGAGGAATTTAAGGAGCTTCACCCGGATGTGACGGTCAATGTGACGAGAGAGTCCACCGGAGTCATTACATCCAGACTGCTGGCGGAGAAGGACAACCCGGTGGCTGACGTCGTATGGGGACTTTCCGCGACGAGCCTTCTCGTGCTGAAGCAGGAAGGAATGCTGGAGCCTTATGCGCCGGAAGGAGTTGACCGGATTCTTCCTCAGTTCAAAGATACGGACGAAACGCCTTCCTGGGTCGGCATCGACGCATGGGAGACGGCATGGATCGTAAACAAGGAAGTGCTCAAATCCCACGGGATCGACACCGTTCCGACTTCCTATCAGGATCTTCTGGATCCGAAGTATAAAGGACTGATCGCGATGTCGAATCCGGCTTCCTCCGGAACAGGACTCCTTACCGTAAACGGCATCCTTACGCTTTACGGAGAGGAAGAGGGCTGGAACTATCTGGATGAATTAGACAAAAATGTGGCAGTCTATATGCACTCCGGAAGCCAGCCTGCGAAAGAGACAGCGGCAGGCGAGTACGGAATCGGCATTTCTTTCGGTTACCGATGCCTCCAGTCTGCGGAGGAAGTGGGCAGTGACATCTGTGAGGCGGTATTCCCGGAAGAAGGTTCCGGATGGGATATGGAAGCCAATGCGCTGATCAAAAAAGCAAATGAGAAGGATATCGCGAAAGAGTTCCTTGACTGGGCGATTTCTGACAATATCATGACGAAGTATGCGACAAACTATCCGATCGTTGCCATCGGCGTGGGCGATGACATCCCGGAAGGATATTCATCCAATCCGCTGGATCAGCTGATTCCGGACATCGATTTTAATAAGGCTGCGGCAGACAGAGAAAGCATCCTCGCCGAGTGGTCGGAGAGATATGACGCGAAAAGCGCTCCGGAGGAATAAAAAAGGCTATGAGTGTAAGTCTGAAGATTGAAAATGTATCGAAGGCCTATGATAAAAATATTGCATTGAGCCATATCAATCTGGATGTGCAGGCAGGCGAGTTCGTCTGCCTGCTCGGTCCTTCCGGATGCGGAAAGTCTACGCTTCTGCGGCTGATCGCAGGGCTGGATGATCCGACGGAAGGAAAAATCTATATCGGGGATCGGGATGTGACGAGACTTCCGCCTTCCCGGAGAAATTTCGGAATCATGTTCCAGTCCTATGCCCTTTTCCCGAACCTGACGGCTTATGAGAATGTGGCGTACGGACTCCGGAACAGAAAGATGAGGAACAGAGACATCGAAGACCGGGTGAACCGGCTGTTTGACATGATAAAGCTTTCCGGCGCGAAGAACCGTCTCCCGTCCCGGATGTCGGGAGGAGAGCAGCAGCGTGTGGCGCTGGCCCGTGCGCTCGCAACGGAACCGGATTTTCTTCTTCTGGATGAACCGCTGTCCGCGCTGGACGCGAAAGTCCGCCTCACCCTCCGCAGGGAGATCTGCAATATCCAGAGGAAACTGAACCTTACCACCATCATGGTGACCCATGATCAGGATGAGGCGCTTACCATGGCGGACCGGATCGTGGTCATGAACAGGGCTGTGATCATGCAGTCGGGAACGCCGGAGCAGATCTATGAAAATCCGGAGAGTCCCTTTGTGGCGGACTTCATCGGATCCATCAACTTCATCAGCGCCAAGGAGGGCATCCCCTACGGACTGGTAAAAGGAAAGACTGCGGCGGTGCGGCCGGAGAAAATCCGGATCACCAGGGAAGAGCAGGAAGGCAGTCTGAGAGGGGTGATCCGGGATATCGAGTTCCGCGGATTCTACCATCGGGTCACTGTCGGTCTGACTCATGTGGTGCACGGAGATCTCGTCCTTGCCGTCGACGTTCCCTACCAGACGGAAAATTCTATGAAATTCCGGACAGGAGAAAGTGTCTGGCTTGTGATCCCGCAGGATGAAGTGCTCCAGTTCGAGACGGCTTAGGCGGGGGAAGGGACAGACAGAAATGAAGAAGATAAGTCAGAGACTGCAGCGGTTCACAAAGGAGGATCTCGTCCGGGCGGCCGCCGTCTATGCAGTCATTGTTTTTTTACTTGTATTTTTAGTGTTTCCGCTGGCTACGTTATTTGTGAAGGCCTTTCAGGACAAGGACGGCGTGTTTATCGGACTGGCACATTTTGCGGAATATTTTACCAGCAAATCGATGCTCGTCTCGATCAGAAACACCTTTGTGATCTCCATCAGTTCCACAGTGATCTCGGTAACTCTGGCGTTTTTCTACGCCTATGCTCTGTCGAGAAAAAATGTGCCGGCGAAAAGTTTTTTCCGGTATGTGGGGATGATCCCGATCTTCGCGCCTACCATGCTCCTGGGCATCGCCCTGATCTACCTGTTCGGAAATCAGGGAATCCTGACCTCGCTGGGGCTTGAAATTCCTCTTTACGGCAAGGTCGGGATCATCATAGCGGAAAGCATCTACTGTTTTCCGGCGGCGACGACGATTCTGATGGTGGCATTTTCCGCTGCGGACAATCGTCTGTATGAAGCGGCGGAGACGATGGGCACGTCAGCTCTGAGAAAAATCGTGACGATCACGATTCCGAACGTGAAATACGGACTGATCAATGCCATATTCGTCTCTTTTACATACAGTTTTACCGATTTCGGCGCGCCTTCCGTTGTGGGAGGAAACTATAATGTGCTGGCCACGGATGTGTACAAGCAGGTAGTAGGTCAGCAGAACTTCAATATGGGAGCGGTCGTGGGAATCATCCTTCTCTTTCCCACTGTCCTGTCGTTTATCGTGGACTGGGTTACGAACAAGAAACAGAACGCGGCGATCAGCTCCAAATCCGTGCCTTATCGGATTAAACCTCACCGGGCCAGCGATCTTGCCGCCACCGTGTTCTGCATCATCATAGCTCTTGCCATGATCCTGTTTTTCGCGGTAGCGCTGTTCGCGTCGCTGATCAGGCTGTGGCCTTATGACCTGACGTTTACGCTGGATAATTATAATCTGGCGGAGGCGGGTTCGGGAAACGGTCTGGCCGCCTTCCGAAATTCCGTCCTGATCTCGCTGATCTCAGCGTTTCTGGGAACGGCGATCACATTTATCGGAGCGTATATCATCGAAAAGACGCAGCACAGATTCCGGATCAGCCGGAAGATCGCATATTTTCTGTCCATCACGCCTCTGGCCATACCGGGGACTGTTGTGGGACTGAGCTTCATCCTGTTTTTCAATGCGTCGGCCTTTGACATCCCGTTCACGCAGTATGCGGTCCTGAATCCGCTGCACGGAATCTACGGAACGATCTGGATCATCGTCTTTGCGAACCTGATCCATTTCTATTCGGTTCCGTTTTCCACGGCGACGACGGCACTGAAAAGGCTGGACAGGGAATTTGAAACGGTGTCGGAATCTCTGTCGGTTCCCTTTTACCGGACATTTGCAAGGGTGACGGTTCCGCTCTGTTTTCCGGCAATCTGTGAGATGTGGGTCTATTTCTTTGTAAATTCTCTCGTTACTGTGTCCGCGGTTGTTTTTCTCTACACACCGACTGCGCCGATCACTTCGGTCATGATCGTGAGTATGCAGGGAGCAGGGCAGACCGCTCCGGCAGCCGCCATGTGTATGCTGCTGCTCTTCATCAATCTGATCGTGCGGCTTTTGTACGAGGCGCTCCGCCACGGACTGAAGAAGCGAGAAAAACGGCTGCAGGTATGAGCCGGCGCGGGAAAAGACGGTTTACGGCTTCTGAACGGGCGCGCGGGATCAGACTCACCTCTCACCTCCGAAAACAGCAACAAAATCGAACGATTTTGTTGCTGTTTTCGTTCGATTTGAGCATAATAATATTGAAATCATACATCCCTTAAGCATAAAGAGGTGAGATCCATGTTAATCACTGCTACAGAATTAAAATTAAATCTCGGCAAGTATTTAAAACTTGCAGAACACGAGGATATTTTCATCACACGGAATGGCAAAGTCGTAGCGAAACTTTCTAATCCTAATGCCGATCGTGTGGAAATGGCAAAATCACTCCTTGGCGTCATTCCTTCCGATATTACGACAGAAGAGGCACGGGAAGAAAGGATATCGAAAATATGAGAGTCCTGATTGATACCTGTGTTGTTGTGGATATTCTCCAGAAAAGGGAGCCTTTCTATCAGGCGGCTATGGATATCCTTCTTTCTGTGTCCAACCGGAAATGTACCGGTATTTTAACTGCAAAATCCATTACCGATATCTATTATATCCTGCGGCGAAGCATCCGCAATGAAGAAGAAGTTCGTAAACTGATCCGTATCCTCTTTACTCTGTTCGATGTAAAGGATACTTTTTCTACAGACTGTGAACTTGCTTTAAACTCTCCCATGGAGGACTATGAAGATGCCATTATGGTACAGACAGCTTCCCGCATCGGCGCGGACTGCATCGTGACCAGAAATTTGAAGGATTACTGTCTCGCGTCTCTTCCTGTTTTTTCACCGGAGCAGTTTTTATCGGAACTTGCAAGAGAAGAAAACAACGGAGAATAAAATCACGGAGTCCTGCATGCATTGGTTATATCTTCTGGTTCCTCTCTGTATTGGCTTAGTTTATTTACAGCGAACAGGAGAAATCCGCAGGAGACGAGGCAGATTCCGAAATCCTGCAATCCTGTCGAAAACAGAAAAAGAGGAAAGAGGGCGGGAGAGCGGAAGTTTTCCGAAACAATAGAATATTCGAAAAACAAAAGCGATACGATTTTCTGTTCCGCAGCGTGTTCTGAGAACGGAAGGGTGTATCGCTTTCGTCCTGCCGCAGTTTCCCGTCCTGCTGCAGATACAGGATACCACAGGCAGCGGAGGAAAAACAGGCGCGCAGGATCGGACGCTTATTTTTCAGATACGTTCTGAGCCGATACGTATGCTCTAAGCCGATACGGAAATTTTCATAAAAAAATAATGACTTCTTCCCGAAAAAATGTCAGTTACTCATCTTCAGCTCTTTGAAAAAGCTTAAAAGGGAAAAAGCCATCACTGTGGATATCGTATAATCTGTTGTCAGTCATTTTTAAAGTGCTTTTTCGACTGACAGTCCAATGACGTCTTTTCTGCTTTATGTTATCCTGAAAGAAGAAAGAACGATGTCAGAGGCCGCGTTACGGGCTGATACCGTATGGGCTGCAGCAGCTGCTGCATGGCGAATGGCGGGGAATGGAAGGGCGGCGTTTCGGAGAGCGGGATTTTTTCCGTATAAAATTTTCATGGCGGAAAGC
>CAJFPD010000086.1 GCA_904398315.1 Candidatus Alangreenwoodia gallinarii
CCGAATGTTCCGAGATGAACTCTGTCTCCCGATCTGACAAGTCCGGCCGCTTCATCGGCCGTCACCAGCTTTTTTCTGTAAGCCTCCGAAATTTCACCGGCTTTGAAAAATCTTTTCACACCTCGCATACTGTCCGTCCTTTCCGGCGTTTCTGACGCCTTTTCATAGTCCGAAATAAAAATCCCTCTGATTGCAGTACATCCTGTGCATCCGGAAAAAATCAGCGCCATCTTTCCGTTTCCGGATATTTTCCGGCCGAATCGGAAAACCGTTTTTGCTTTACACATTTCAGCCGCAATCGTATAATGATTTATATCGTGATTGATAAGATTTATTATATCGCTACATGATTCTCATTTCTATAGTATAACGATATAATATATTTAATATTATCGGCAGGAGGCCACTTTCATATGGATTCCGTATTTGCCGTTTATCCAACAGAGGAGAGAATAATGAAAATCAACAGAGAAAAAATTCCCGGCGGTATCCCGGAGGATTTCCGCCCGGATTCCGATCTTCTGAAAATCGAAAGTCTGCAGGAACTCACAGGCGGTCAGGAATCCGGAATCCTGATTTACGATGAGAATGTGCTCGTCTGCAACTGGGCCGGACAGAAGGGCCTTCCTCACGTCACGTTTTCCTACGATGTGGCTCTTACGGATGGCAGCCTCGTAGAACTGACAGAAGTGATGCAGCTGGATGATATCCGTACCGTTCTGCCCGGCACGGTGGAATACGATGATGAGACGGACACGCTGCAGAGTGTCGGCATGAAAATCCTGCACGATGAAGTCAACGATATCGACGCGCTGTTCGGATACAGCTCCGCATACGGCGCAAGAGCGAAATTAAACAAAGACGGCAGCATCCGCCCTACGCCGGGCATCTGCTACCGTCTGGAATCCGGCGGCGAAACCGTTCTCGTCGTCGCTCCGGAAGACTGGGGATGAAAATCCCCGTTTTTTTTACTTGTTATTCCGCTTCATCTTCCGGGATTTCTTCCTGCCAGAGGCCGTTTTTCCTCAGATACACCTCTGTGATCTGAGGAAACAGGATATAAGACAGCATCGTCTCATCATCGCTGAAACGATCTCCCATCTCTCTTCTCGTCTTATGCCATTCCGGCTCCAGCAGATCCGCCGGCCGGCAGGTGATCGGCTCCTGATCGCCCATAACCTTCTTCTGAAGCGCCTCATTAAACGGCCGCGCGGTACGTCCGTATTCTCCGTTCAGCATGGCTTTCGTCTGACGGCTGATCATCTTATAGCGCTTTCCTGCGGAAACATTGAATACAGCCTGTGTTCCTACGATCTGCGAGGAAGGCGTCACCAGAGGCGGTTCTCCGAGATCCTTTCTCACCCTCGGCACCTCCCGCAGAACTTCCGTATAACGATCCTCCAGGCCCTGCTCCTTCATCTGAGCGTACAGATTTGACAGCATGCCTCCCGGAATCTGATAATACAGCGTCTTCGTATCCACTTCCATCACCTTGCGGTCCATTCTGCCGTCTTCTTCCGCTTCATGACGGAAATCGCGGAAATATTCCGCTGTCTCGATCAGCTTTTCCTCGTCCAGAGGCGTGCACCGCGCCACATTTTTCACTGCCTGATACATCGCTTCCGTAGCCGGCTGACTCGTTCCCATGGAAAGAGGGGAAATCGCCGTATCGATCCCGTCGCATCCCGCTTCCACAGCTTTCAGATACGTCATCGGTGCGATACCGCTTGTACAGTGTGAATGGACGTGAACCGGCAGCTTCGTGACTCTTTTCACCGTCCTGACCAGCCGCTCCGCATAAGACGGCATCAGCAGCCCGGCCATATCCTTGATGCAGATGGAATCCGCTCCCAGATCGGCCATCTGTTTCGCCAGTTCTTTCCAGTATTTCATGGTATACGCTTTTCCCGTCGTATACGCCATGGCCAGCTGGACATGGGCGCCCTCCCGCTTTGCGGCCTTTACCGCTCTTTCGAGATTGCGAACGTCATTGAGCGCGTCGAAAATCCGCAGAATATCGATTCCGTTTGCCACGGATTTACGGATAAAGACGTCCACCACGTCATCCGAATAATGACGGTAACCCACGAGATTCTGCCCTCTTAACAGCATCTGCAGCTTCGTATTCTTAAATCCGTCTCTAAGCTTCCGCAGACGCTCCCAGGGATTCTCATCGAGATACCTCATACAGACATCGAATGTCGCTCCGCCCCAGCACTCTACCGAGTCGTAGCCTACCTCATCCATCGTCCGGACGATGGGCATCATCTCCTCTGTCCGCATTCTGGTAGCCATCAGCGACTGATGGGCATCGCGGAGAGCCGTCTCCGTAAATTTCACCCGCTTTATTTTATCCAAAATCATACCGTTCTCCCTCAGAACCTTCCGTGTCCGCCGTGCCGGATATATCTGCGGCCTGCCGGTCCGGCCGGTTCTCTTCCGATTATTTTTCGTTGTCTTATATATTGTATCCTGTTTGCGGGATTAATCAAGACGGATTTTGCGTCGGGACGTTTGCCCTATGCAGCACCCGGGCATTTCCCGGCTCCGGATATGCTAAACGCCCAGGCAAACCACGGTTCTGTCCTTTCCCAGTTTCTTCGCTTCATACAGAGCTCCGTCCGCCCTTTGGAACAGAGTCTCATAGTCTGTCTCCTCGTTTTTTACGATGACGGCGCCTATACTGCAGCTGATCCCGATGTCTCTGTCCTTCATAGACTCCGCCACCATATGCCGGAACCGCTCGGACAACATCTCGCACTTTCGTCTAACGACATTTTCTGAAATGAGATCTCCCGCAAACAGGAGAAACTCATCTCCCCCGAAGCGACCGATGATATCGGTAACGAGAAATACAGACTGCAGCGCTTTTCCCATGCAGTTCAGGATAATATCGCCCACGTAATGACCGTAAACATCATTGATTATCTTGAAATCATCGATATCAAGAATGATCATCGTACCGCGG
>CAJFPD010000087.1 GCA_904398315.1 Candidatus Alangreenwoodia gallinarii
ATGGTTGCCGGTTTCTTCGACATCATGTCCCATATTCTGGAGCAGTATTTTTCCGGCACGGATGACAACACATCGGATTATCTGATGGAGGGCCTTCTGAAATCTCTGATCCACAGCAGCCGTATCGCCGTCAGAGATCCGGAAAATTATGAGGCCCGCAGCAATATCATGTGGATCTCCACCTGGGCGCTGAACACGCTGGTGGCTCAGGGAAAGACCACCGACTGGATGGTGCATATGATCGGACAGTCCATCGGAGCCTATACCGACGCCACTCACGGTATGACGCTTTCCGCCGTCTCCATGGCCTATTACCGCCATATCTGTCCGTACGGCCTGCCGAAGTTCCGCCGCTACGCGGTAAACGTCTGGGACGTCAATCCGGAAGGCATGACGGAGGAAGCTGTGGCGGAGGAAGGTCTGCGCCGCATGGAGGAATGGATGAAGGAAATGGGACTCGTGATGAATATCTCAGAGCTCGGCGTTACGGAAGAGATGCTCGAAGGTATCGCTGACGGTTCCTTTATCATGACCGGAGGATACAAAACTCTCACTCATGAGGAAATTGTGAAGATCCTTCGGGAAAGTATGTAAGTATCCGGAATCTTTTCCGATATCTCAGAAAAAACGCTTTTTCCGTCGAAAAAAACAATATTATACAAACAATCGGGCACCGTCGCCCCGTTGCTGTAAAGGATAATATCTGCTATGATAAATCATATACTTGTTTCAAAATAAAATCCCCTGATTCTGCTTTTCCTGCTTCTGCGGGCAGGCATCCGCCAGGGGGACGATGTATATGGAAGGAGTGTAATCTTTATGGCAAAAACTGCAATTATCACCGGAGGCTCCCGCGGACTGGGCGCCGCTATGACGAGAAGACTCGGAAAGATGGGCTATAATATCGTCCTGAATTATCACAGCGACAGCTCGGAAAAACTGGCGAAGGACATCGTAGACGAGCTCTCCGAAAAATACGGTGTGGACGGTCTCGTCGTCAAGGCTGACGTCAGCAATTACGCGGACTGCGAAGCTCTGGTGAAAGCTGCGGTGGAAAAATTCGGCGATAAGATCGACGTTCTCGTCAACAATGCCGGCATCACGAATAACTGCAATTTTATCGACATCACGCCGGAGCAGTACACAAAGGTAATCAATACGAATCTGCTCAGCCTGCTGCACATGAGCCATCTGACGCTCCCGTATCTCGTAGACCACGATTCCTGCATCATCAATACCTCTTCCGTGGGCGGACTTACGGGCGTTGTCAATCAGGCGGATTACTGCGCCGCCAAATCCGGCGTCATCGGACTGACCAGAGCGCTCGCCCTGGAGTTTGCGCCGCGCAAAGTGCGTGTCAACGCCATCGCGCCGGGAATGATCATGACCGATATGCTGCGGGGTGTCAATCAGGACGAGCTGAACGCCCTGGCTGCGACGATTCCTGCCGGACGCATCGGTGATCCGGAGGATATCGCCCAGGCGATGGAATATATCGTAAATGCCACGTATCTCACGGGACAGACGATCTCCCCGAACGGCGGCTTCGTCATGCCGTAGGCAATGTGATGCGACAGGCGGCGTGATGCCGCAGACGGGCTTCACAAAATTTTTACAGTTTTATCGGACAGGAACGGGAAAATCCGCTCCTGTCCTTTTTTCGGATATGCTTCGGGTTTCCTCCTTTAAACAGTGCATGCACCGGCGCGTGCGACGACGCATACGCCGCCGCATGCCCCGCCGGATATAAAAAAGCACCCCCAAAAGATGCGGGCCGTATTTTCTGCCTCACATTCTTCCGGGAATACTTTTTCTGATGCTTTACTTTTTTTCGATATTTATTCTATTTTTTTCCGGAATTTTTTCGGAAGCCGAAAAATCCGGATTTCACAGGCCTCAAGTCTTACCGCTTTACGCCGCCATATCACAGAAATTCATGACGATCTGCGCCACCTGCGCGCGTGTCGCGTCTTCTTTTGGAAGCAGTCTGCCCTCCGAACCGCTGATCAGTCCTTCGCCTACGGCCCAGATCATCGATTCCTCCGCATAATCCGATACGGAAGCGCTGTCGGAAAAGGCTCCGAAGGCCTCCGATGCGCCGGATGCCGGCGTCACGTCGATGCCCGCATACTCTGCGTAACGGCAGAGCAGCGCCGTCATCTGCTCTCTGGTGATCTCCGCGTCCGGATCAAACCGGCCGTCTCCGACACCATTGACAATCCCGTTATCCGCAGCCCATTTTACATAAGCGCTGTACCACTGTCCTTCCGGCACATCGCTAAAAGCGCTTCCGGCATAATCGCTGACATCAATGCCCGCCAGACGGCCTGCCGCCGTGGCGAACATGGCTCTCGTCATCGTGCCCTCCGGATAGAAGAGCGTATCGCTGACGCCGTTGAAATATCCGTTTTCCGTCA
>CAJFPD010000088.1 GCA_904398315.1 Candidatus Alangreenwoodia gallinarii
CATCCATACCTTCCATGATATCCACGTCCTCCATATCAGCCTCTTCAGCGGAATCATCATTTCCGCTCTCCGGCTCCGCCTCGGTATCCTCCATGAAACCGGAGCCCTCGCGGAGATATTCGTCGGTGGAAGAAGATTTATCCGTATCATTGGCGATGATCTTTTCGAGTTCAGGCAGAGATTCCGTATCATAGGAATCCTTGAGCTCTACTTCCTCGCCCTTGTCATTCAGCACTTTCACATCGAGAGCCAGACTCTGCATCTCCTTGATGAGAACCTTGAAGGACTCCGGTATACCCGGCTCCGGAATGTTCTCACCCTTGACGATCGCCTCATATGTCTTCACACGGCCTACTACATCATCCGACTTTACCGTCAGAATCTCCTGCAGCGTATATGCCGCGCCGTACGCCTCGAGCGCCCATACTTCCATCTCTCCGAAACGCTGTCCGCCGAACTGTGCCTTACCGCCCAGCGGCTGCTGCGTTACCAGAGAATACGGACCTGTGCTTCGCGCATGAATCTTATCATCTACGAGATGGTGCAGCTTAAGCATATACATGATGCCGACCGTAACAGGGTTATCAAAATACTCTCCCGTTCTGCCGTCACGCATCCAGAGTTTTCCTGTCGGAGGGATTCCCGTCTCCTTAAAGAGATCGAGGATATCCTCTTCCATGGCGCCGTCGAAAACAGGCGTCGCGATATACCAGCCTTTTCTTCTGGCAGCCAGGCCGATATGCGTCTCCAGCACCTGTCCGACGTTCATACGGGAAGGTACGCCCAGAGGATTGAGCATGACCTGAAGAGTCGTTCCGTCCTCTGTGAACGGCATATCTTCCTCCGGCAGAATTCTCGAAATGACACCCTTGTTTCCGTGTCTTCCCGCCATCTTATCTCCGACATTGATCTTTCTCTTCGTGGCCACGTAACATCTCACCAGTTTGTTGACGCCCGGCGGCAATTCATCTCCTTTATCTCTGGAGAAAATTTTCACATCCACGACGATTCCCGTCTCACCGTGAGGCAGACGCAGAGAAGTATCTCTTACCTCTCTCGCCTTTTCTCCGAAAATCGCTCTCAGCAGCCGTTCCTCTGCCGTCAGCTCTGTCTCTCCCTTCGGGGTGACTTTGCCCACCAGAATGTCGGAAGCGTTGACCTCCGCACCGATGCGGATAATGCCGTCCTCATCCAGATCCTTGAGCGCATCTTCACCAACGTTAGGAATATCCCTTGTAATTTCCTCCGGTCCCAGCTTCGTATCTCTCGACTCCGACTCATATTCCTCGATATGAATCGACGTGAGCGCATCGTCCATGAGAAGACGTTCATTGAGCACGATAGCATCCTCGTAGTTATATCCTTCCCATGTCATGAATCCCACCAGGAGGTTCTTTCCGAGAGCCAGATCACCATGATCCGTGGACGGACCGTCCGCAATGATCTCTTCTTGGTCCACATGTTCATTTTTGCTGACGATCGGCGTCTGGTTCACGCAGGTTCCCTGGTTGGAACGTTTGAATTTCAGAAGATTATATTCATCCTTTCCGCCGTCCTCGTCGCGGCGTACGACAATCTTACGCGCGTCCACATATTCGACGGTGCCGGCGTTCTTCGCGATGACCACCACCCGGGAATCATGGGCAGCCACGGCTTCCATGCCGGTACCTACGATCGGCGCGTCTGCGATGAGAAGCGGGACTGCCTGTCGCTGCATGTTTGCGCCCATCAGCGCCCGGTTAGCGTCGTCGTGCTCGAGGAATGGAATCAGAGCTGTCGCCAGAGAGACTACCTGCTTCGGCGAAACGTCCATATAGTCTATCTTTTCTCTCGGTACGAGATTGATCTCGCCGCCCACGCCTCTCGAAGCCACTTTTGCATTTTTAAACCGGTGATTTTCATCCAGCGGCTCATTCGCCTGAGCGATAATCATCGGCTCCTCTTCGTCCGCCGTCAGATAATGGATCGTATCCGTTACGATTCCCGTCTCCTTATCGACAAGGCGATACGGTGTCTCGATGAATCCGTATTCATTTACTCTTCCGTAGGTCGTCAGAGATCCGATCAGTCCGATATTCGGACCTTCAGGTGTTTCGATCGGGCACATTCTGCCATAGTGGGAATGATGAACGTCCCGGACTTCGAATCCGGCACGCTCCCTGGAAAGGCCGCCCGGTCCCAGAGCGGACAGTCTTCTCTTGTGAGTCAGCTCACTCAGAGGGTTATTCTGGTCCATAAACTGAGAGAGCTGTGAGCTGCCGAAAAACTCCTTGATAGCAGCCGTCACCGGCCGGATATTCATCAGAGCCTGCGGCGTAGCCGCTTCCACATCCTGAATCGTCATTCTCTCCTTGACGACGCGTTCCATTCTGGCAAGGCCGATGCGGAACTGATTCTGCAGCAGTTCTCCCACCGTTCTGAGCCTTCTGTTTCCGAGATGATCGATGTCGTCCACCGTGCCGATATTGTGATTCAGATTGAGAATATAGCTCACCGAAGCGATAATATCCTCGATCAGAATATGTTTCGGAGACAGCTCATGTCTTTTTTCATGCAGAATCCGCTTGAATTCCTGCTCGCTGACCCCCTCGTTTTCCTTCAGTAATTTCATGAGCGCCGGATAAAAAACCTTGTCCGCCACCTTCGTGTCGGATAAGTCGTAATCCACATAAGCGCTGATATCGACGAAGTTGTTTCCGATTACCTTCACTTTTTTGCCGTTTTCGTGCATGTCATAGACCCACACGAAGACGATGCCGGCATTTTCGATCTGCACGGCCGCGTCGTGAGAAATCACTTCGTTTTCTTCCACCAGGAGCTCGCCCGTATTCGGATCCACGATATTTTCCGCAGCCGTACAGCCGACGATACGGTTCGAAAGTCCCAGCTTGTTATTATATTTATACCGGCCAACCTTGGCCAGATCGTATCTCTTCGGATCAAAAAACAGCGAATCGAGCAGCGACTTGGCGCTTTCCACCGTAGGCGGCTCGCCCGGACGCAGCTTTTTGTAGATTTCCTTGAGTCCTTCCTCGTAATTGTGAGTCGTGTCTCTTTCCAGCGTCTTCAGAAGACGGTCATCCTCGCCGAAAAGTTCGATAATCTCTTCATTTGTACCGAAACCGAACGCTCTGAGCAGCGTCGTTACCGGCTGTTTTCTCGTCCGGTCCACTCTGACGGAGATGATTTCATTGGAATCCGTTTCATATTCGAGCCACGCACCTCTGTTTGGAATGATGGTTGTCGAGTACAGACTATTGTTTGATTTATCTGTCGTAACCGCATAATAAGGGCCCGGAGATCTTACAAGCTGAGTAACCACAACTCTCTCCGCACCGTTATATATGAACGTGCCCTTTTCCGTCATCAGAGGAAAGTCTCCCATGAAGACGTCCTGTTCCTTTACTTCTCCTGTCTCTTTGTTTACCAGACGCGCCTTGACACGCAGCGGCGCGGCGTAGGTGACATCACGTTCCTTGCACTCTTCCTGGCCGTACTTTGGCGAATCGCTGAGTGAATAGTCGATAAATTCCAGCACGAGATTCCCCGCGTAATCGTGTATCGGAGAGATATCTTCGAATACTTCTTTCAGGCCTTCCTCCACGAACCATTTATAGGATTCGTTCTGGATCTCAAGAAGGTGTGGCATCTGAGCTACTTCTTTGATCTTTGCGTAGCTCATTCTCGTCTTTTTGCCTATTTTAACAGGCTGTGGCATATTCATCACTCCTTGCATGCAAACAAATACATAAGCGTAGTGGCGTAGCAGTGTATTATAATACCATATTTATCTCGTTCAGTCAATATTTATTTTCCAAAAACCCACCGTAAATTTACTGTAAAACGCCGTCGATCAGGTCCGCAGGACTATGAAAATCGTCCAGTTTTACAGGCTGCCATAGTAAAAGACACTGCCCGGGATCGGACAGTGTCTTTTCAGGATATCTGAATCTGCGATTCTTATTTGAGTTCTACAACAGCGCCGACTTCTTCGAGCTTTGCCTTGATTTCGTCCGCTTCTGCCTTTTCCACGTTTTCCTTGACGTTGGAAGGTGCTCCGTCTACGACTTCCTTCGCTTCCTTCAGGCCGAGGCCGGTGATCTCTCTGACAGCCTTGATAACCTTGATCTTTTCCGCGCCGACTTCCTTGAGCACTACCGTGAATTCCGTCTGCTCTGCTGCGCCGCCGTCAGCTGCGCCTGCCGCACCTGCTACAGCTACAGGAGCTGCTGCGGATACGCCGAACTCTTCTTCACATGCCTTTACCAGTTCATTGAGTTCTAATACTGTCATGCTCTTTATCGCTTCGATGATCTGATCCTTATCCATTCTTCTTTTCCTCCTTCTTTCCGTTTTCTGTCATCTCCCGGAGAGATTGACAAACCGGTAAAAAATATATCTCTGATATTTTTATCTCACACAGCCTGGCCGGGCTGTCCGGCTCTATTCAGCAGGCTGTTCCTCCGCAGGAGCTGCTTCTTCGGATGCCTCCGCATTTTCCGGAGCTGCTGCGGCTTCTTCCGCAGGAGCTTCCTGAGTTTCTTCGGCAGGAGCTGCTTCTGCTGCCGGAGCAGGTTCTGCACCGTCCTCTTTCTGATCTGCGATCGCCTGCAGCAGATAGACGAGCTTGGATACCGGCGACTTGATGCTTCCCATGAATTTCGCAATGAGCTCTTCTCTCGAAGGCAGCTTTGCGATCTCCATGATGCCGTCCTGATCGTAATATTCTCCTTCTACGATTCCCGCCTTGAAAGACATCTTATCCAGCTTTTTGATCACGCTGTTGAGCTCTCTGGCAGGAGCTGTGGCATCTTCATAACCGAAAGCAAAAGCGCTCGGTCCGTTCAGCACCTGAGTGAGAGGTTCATATTCCGTTCCCTGGATCGCACGGCTGACGAGAGTATTCTTGTAAACCGTATAGTCGATGCCGGCTTCACGGAGCTGTTTTCTCATGGCATCCGCTTCTCCCACTGTGATGCCCATATAGTCGATGACGACAGCAGACTTTGATCTTTCGAATTTGTCTTTGATCTCGTCAATGACAGCCTGCTTCGCCTTTAAACTTTCAACTGACATTTTCTTCTCCTTTCCGACGCGCAGAAGCGCGTCTGATACTGTAAAAAGCCGGTAACGCTCTGCTTTCGGCGGAGCATCCGTCAGAAACCGAAGCGCCGCGGATCTCATATTTTCCCGCATGCTGCTTCCCGCAGCTTTCTACAGGCGGCCGGCCCTGTATATCTTTCCGTCGCAAACGTAAAAATCAGGGCAGACCATTCGGTTCAGGTTTTCCCGCATCGGAAGATACAGGAAAAGCCTTTTCCGCAGACAGAAAAGGCTCTTGATTTATCAATAAGACCTCGGCAGGAAATTAAGCTCATGCACCTGCTGTCTACGGCTTGTATTCTATTCTGTTTTAAGTCCGTTAACGGACCTCTCTCCGTTTTCTCCGGTGAAAATCACCCTATGAAAGCTTGAGCGGATTGATTTTGATTCCAGGTCCCATCGTAGATGAAACCGTGACGCTTCTCAGGTACTGACCCTTCGCCGCTGCCGGCTTTGCCTTGACAACAGCTTCCAGAAGCGCATCAAAATTTTCCTTCAGCTTTTCCGGGCCGAAAGACATCTTTCCGATCGGAGTGTGGATGATATTCGTCTTGTCGAGACGATACTCTACTTTACCGGCTTTGATTTCATTCAGAGCCTGTGTGACATTCATCGTAACGGTACCGGACTTCGGGTTCGGCATCAGGCCCTTCGGACCCAGAATCTTACCGAGACGTCCTACGACACCCATCATATCCGGAGTAGCTACTACGACATCAAAGTCAAACCAGTTTTCCGTCTGGATCTTCTTTGCCATCTCGTCAGCGCCCACATAATCGGCGCCGGCTTCTTCCGCTTCCTTGGCTTTTTCGCCCTTTGCGAATACGAGAACCTTCTTTGTCTTACCCGTTCCGTTCGGCAGTACGATCGCACCTCTGACCTGCTGATCCGCATGTCTGGAATCGACACCGAGACGGATGGATACTTCTACAGTCTCGTCAAACTTTGCTCTCGGCATTCTGTTCAGAATGTCAAAAGCTTCTGCTGTTTCATAATAAGTCTGCTTGTCAAACTCGGCCAGTGCCGCTTTGTAAGCCTTACCTCTCTTTGGCATATTTACCTCCCTGTGGTCCATGCGGCTTTTCGCCTCCCACTGATCAGCCCTCAACTACAACGATACCCATACTTCTTGCAGTACCCTTGATCATGGATGTCGCCGCATCCAGATCTGCTGCATTCAGATCAGGCATCTTCGTCTGAGCGATCTCTCTCACCTGTGTCTCTGTCAGTGTCGCAACCTTTGTCTTATTCGGTTCTGCGGAAGCAGATTCGATACCGGCCGCTTTCTTAAGGAGAACAGCTGCAGGCGGAGTCTTTGTGATAAAAGTAAACGATCTGTCAGAATAAACGGTGATGACGACAGGAATGATCATTCCCGGCTGATCCGCAGTCTTCGCATTGAACTGCTTACAGAAGTCCATGATATTGACACCCTTCTGACCTAAAGCAGGACCTACCGGAGGAGCAGGAGTTGCACCGCCTGCAGGAATCTGCAGCTTAATCAGACCTTCTACCTTCTTTGCCATGTTTTTCACCTCCTAACGTGCGCCAGAACGGCAAAATCGCAATCTATAATAAAAAATTGCTTACGAGATTTTTTCAACCTGTCCGAATTCGAGTTCCACCGGAGTTTCGCGGCCGAACATGGAAATGCGAACCTTCAGGATCTGCTTTTCCATATTTATCTCTTCCACCACTCCCATGAAATTGTCAAACGGACCGTCGGTAACCTTTACCGTATCGCCTACCGCGATATCGATGGACACGAAGACCTTTTCGATTCCCATCCGCCGAACCTCTTCGTTTGTAAGAGGAATCGGATCAGACCCGTGTCCCACAAATCCGGTAACTCCCTGCGTATTCCGGATCAGATACCAGGATTCACTCGTCACGATCATTTTTACGATGACATACCCGGGAAACATCTTCTGTGTCTTGACCTTGCGCTGGCCGTTCTTGATTTCAACCACATCTTCCGTGGGAACGACAACGCACTGAATCAGATCCTGCATGCCGCGGTTTTCTACGATCTTCTCGATGTTGACCTTGACTTTATTCTCGTGACCCGAATAAGTGTGAACGACATACCACTTTGCCTTTTCCGAATCAGAGGACTGAGACTCTGTCAGATCATCCCCGGATTCTTCCGCTGAAGTTTCCTCCGGTATTTCCGCTTCCGCCTCAGCGCTGTCAGCATTTTCCTCTTCCGGTGTCTCCTCAAAGGATCCGTTCTCCCTGCTGTCGTCCTCATCGTAATCGTCAAAATCGTCGTCATCATAGAACTCATCATCGTAGAGTTCGTCAGCTTCCAGGAATTCATTTTTTATGTTTTTATCGAATTTTGCCATTTTAATTTAAATCCGAAACGGGAAACACCCGTCTTTCCTTCCCGGCTGTAAGCCTGTAATGATCCTCTACACGGAAAGCTGGACTCCGAGAAGCTTCTGAATGATAAGAGCGCAGCCCGAATCCACAGCCCAGAATCCCAGCGCACAAACAGCACATACACCGATGACGACACCCGTGTATGAGATCAGTTCGCTTTTAGTCGGCCATACAACTTTCTTCATTTCGATCTTGATACCGCGGAAATAGTCCTTGATGCTGAACTTTTTCTTGCCGGTATTATCGGTTTTATTTGCCATATGGTTCACTTCCTCAATTCAAATTATCTCGTCTCTTTATGAAGTGTGTGCTTCTTGCAGAACGGGCAGTACTTGTTGAGCTCGATACGCTCTGCATTGTTCTTCTTATTCTTCATAGTCGCATAGTTTCTCTGCTTGCATTCCTGACATGCCATGGTTACTTTTACTCTCATGTTCACACCTCCCTCAAACGTTCTTTGTATATATAGAATAACTCATATACCATATATTGATTTTTGAGCACGCTAAAACCGTGCGCAAACATTAAAATCGCTTCGTTATCTTATCATCCCGGCGTTTTTCTGTCAAGTATTTTATTGACCATGAACCCGAAAAACCGTCTTTCCACCGGTCACCTGTCAGCTCAGCAGCGGATTTTTCTTTCCGGTGCGGAACCGGGAATTACGCACCAGAAAGGGCAGAGCCCCTGAGGTCTCTGCCCTTTCTGAATATATTTTCTCTTCCGTTTCTCCGGATTTTTTCCGATTCCGTGATCTTCAGCGGCTGATATACCTTACTCGATGATCTCCGTTACGACGCCGGAACCTACCGTTCTTCCGCCTTCTCTGATCGCGAATCTCAGTCCCTCTTCGATCGCA
>CAJFPD010000089.1 GCA_904398315.1 Candidatus Alangreenwoodia gallinarii
AAGCTGCGGTAAGATAAAACCGTAAAAAGAAAACACAAATCTTTTTCATAACTCTCCTAGAAATAATTGCTTAGATAAAAAGCCTGCCGGCGAAGAAAACTCTTCGCGGCAGGTTTTTTATTTTTGTATCTATGGGGCATATAAGCCCCGCCGAATACGCGGAGCGTGAGAGGCAGAGAAACCGCCCAGCCGAAGGTATTCGTTTAACAACTCTTTCGGGGAACGGGAATCTGATTTTTTGAATTCCATATATTCAGCGAAGGACAGCGTATAAACCGGAATGGAAGCGTATAAACCGGAATGGAGATGTACTGTCCTGTCAAATAAGTGGAGATTTCACCGGACATCAGCCTGGAATTGGAGCCGGTCACATAAATATCGGTATTGGCATTTTCAAGCAGACTGTTGACTGCTTTTTCCCAACCGTCGATTTCCTGCACTTCGTCCAGCAGCAGATAATAGCGTCCCCCATTGCTCATCTGATCTTTAATGCTCTTATACATATCCTTGTCAGTCATGTCATCATCTTGTCTTTTTCCGCTGTCTCGCTGCGATTCCTGGCCGCAGCATTTTATCAGCCGGGATTTTTATCTCTGTGCTGCCGTATTCGCTACAGTTTCACAGAATCTCATCATGAGCATCGCAACTTCCGCGCGGGTGGCGTTGCCCTTCGGGTTGAGCGTCGTGTCTGTCGTACCGTTGATCAGACCTGCCGTATTGGCCCACTGCATGGCGCTGAGTGCGTAGCCGCTGATCTGCGAAGTATCGGCATAACGGCTCAGGTCGGCCGACGGTGTCATATCATAGCCTTTGAAAGAGGCGTAACGATACAGAATCGTCGCTATCTGTTCGCGGGTGATCGTATCATTCGGACCGAAATTTCCGTCGCCGTACCCCGCTGCGATATCGTTTTCGGAAGCCCATGCTATCGCGTTACTGTACCATGTGTCAGAAGCAACATCGCGAAATGCGTTCTGCCCGGCTTTCGGCTCGCCTTCCAGACGATAGAGCATCGTGACGATCATGCCGCGCGTTGTCGTCGCCTGCGGACGGAAGGATCCGTTTCCGATACCGTTCATGATGCCGTTTTCAGAGACGTAGCCGACAGCTTCCGAGAACCAGTCTTTTGTGCTGACATCACTGAACGAAATGCTCTGACCCGGCTGTCCGGACGGATCTCCCGGCTGACTCGTCTGATCTCCCGGAGTTTCGCCGGAAGTCTGTCCCGGATTCTTATTCGGACGGGAAGAAGAACCTCCGGAATGTCCCGAACTGCCGGTGGAAGAAGCGAAGACCGCACGGATGGAAACATCTTCCTGAGGCATGGTGAAGGTGAGAGGATTTGCGGAGAGATTTATATCATCAGACAGACCTGTGATCTCCCATTTTTCAAATCCTGTGCTCTGCGTATCCGCGGTGACCGTTACGGCCGTACCCTCTGCGATCTTGGAATCCGTATCATCGAGTGCTCCGATCGCTTCAAAAGTTCCGCCGCTGACGGTGAGCTGATGAACCGGTGCGTCGACGACAGTCAGAGGAATCGTACAAGTCGTAGCCTGCAGGTCGTTAAAGGTGATTGCGAGATCGTACGTACCCGGAACGAGATTTTCATATTCCGGTTTTTTCTCCATGTCATCATAACAGATCTGGAAGAGCTCGGCAGGCGGTTCTCCCGGATTTCCGTGACTCGGGAACCAGTAGCAGCTTTCGCAGTCGAATATCGTTTCGCCGTCCTTCATGATTCTGACGCTGTCTACACATTTGCGTCTGTCGCTTTCCGGAATTCCCAGAGCGCCTTCGCCGAAGTCGACGGTAAGATCGATGTGGTCTTTTTGGGTTTTATTGTAAAAAGCGCTTTCGGATACGAGAGACGGCGCCCTGCCGGAAACGTCATCCGAGAGGCGGAATGTCACGTCGACAGAGTGAAGTGATGTGACATTCTCAAAGGTATAGCTTCCGGAAGCCGCGGCTTTTTCGTTTTCGACACCGTCGATCAGGACAGAATCGATCGTATAATATTCATCCGGTACAATGGTGAATGTCTGATCTTTTCCGGTTTCCACCAGAACGTTGCCGGACGGGCTGATGCTGCCCCCTCTTCCCGCGGAAGCGGAGATCGTCATGAGACCGTCACCCGATACGACTGTGAGAACAGCCGGCACCGGAAGATTCTGTCCGGAATCCCAGGTCCATGCGCTGTCAAAATCCCATCCCAGATTTTCGTAAGTATCCTGCGAAGAAAGAGCGCTCTTTTCGATGGTCTCAAAAGTTTCTTTCGCTTTCTGATTGTTGATGCCGTCAGCTGACAGACCGGAAGTGATGCCGTTTTTCTGATTTTCATCGAGAATCGGACGGCCGGATGACCAGTATCCGGCGACGACATTACCGTCCGTTCCGTTTACCGTGACATCGATGACATTACCGGTAAAGGTCTGCAGCGGACAACCGCCGGATCCGCCCATATCGCCGACGACGGCTCCGGCATAATCCGCACCGTTGACTGTTCCGCGGACGAGATTGTTGAGAACGATATTTCCCGTCTCATCGTTTTTGACGGTGATCGGACCTCCGGTATTCGTGCTGCCGATCAGCGCGGAGGCGGTATTTCCCGTCGCGTTGACTGTCACATCGACAGAGCAGTTTTTCACCGTTCCTCCGTGGAGACGTCCCACTACGCCGGCTACCGTACCGTTTCCGGAAACTGTTCCGGTCACGGAGCAGTTTTCGATGGTACCCGCGCACGCACCTGCGATGGCACCGGTATTGTCGCTGTCGGCAGCTGTGACGGATACGTCTTTGAGAACCGTATTCACCACGCGTCCGCCGGCTCCGATGTAGGCGAAGAGACCCACGCTGCCGGCGTCCGAATCGATCTTCAGATTAGAAATGGCGTGGCCGTTTCCGTTAAATGTGCCGAGGAAAGGCGTATTGTTGTCGCCGATCGATGAAAGCGTCAGCTGCGAAAGATCGAGATCAGCTGTCAGTTCATAATTCGCATCGATCGGATAATCGTCGCCGCCGAATCCTTTGACAAAGGATTCAAAGGTGTCTGTACTGTCGATCGAAATGACTTCTCCGCCGCCGGAGAGCGACGTCACTTTATCCGTAGCCGCGCTGAAGACGGTACCGTGATAGAATCCCGTACCTGTAACGCTGCAGCGGAGATAATTTCCGACATCGGATGCCTGAACCGTATAGGAAGAAGAATTTGCACCGTCGATCGGACTCCAGCCGTTCCGGCCGTCAGAAGAGGTTTCCCACTGATAGGATACGGTGGCATTCTTCGGCGTTGCCGATGCGGAAAGAGTCTGTCCTTCTTTGGCATATCCGGCGATTGATACGTCTGTGACGGAGAGGTCGTCGCTTTCCTCCGGAACGCCCGGATAGGTGTAATCCGACAGATCATAGCTGCGGGCGGTATCGGTGATGACGGCGTTATTTTCCACCGTTATCACTTCGCCGTTTTCGATCCCTTTTGTGGTAACCGTGATCTGTTCCGGTGAGACGGAAATCGCGACGTAGGCTCTGCCGTAGTCATCCGTACTGTGAATGAGTGTATAGGCGTTTTCTTTGTAACTGCCGGAACGGTTGTCTTCGTTTGCGGAAGCTCCCGTGATATATGTCGTGCCGCTGCCCGGCTGCTGTGACTCGGTCACGGCTCCATCGGCGTAATATTTCGTGCGGGCGTAGACGTGATCGTGACCCATCAGCACGAGATCGACTCCGGCGTCATCGAATGTATCGCTCCAGCTGCGGTAGACGCCCGTCGTCGGATCGGAGACGCGGTAACCGAACAGCGTCTTGTGCATGACAGCGACGCGCCATTTCGTCGGGTTATTCTTTACGACGGAGCGTACCCAGTCCTGCTGTGCCGCGATCAGATCATCATCAGTGGAGTCCTGATAATCGAGGACGAGGAAGAGCGTATCGCCGTAAATGAAATAATAGTTGCCGGCCATGGCTTCCATCTTCGTGACGCCGGAAGTCATCCTCTCCGTGCCGGACTCACCGCCGCCGTAATAGGCAGCTCCGTTTTCCGGCGGATTGTAGCGTCCGAGAACAGGACTGCAGGTCTGATCGACCGGTGTCCAGTCGCCGCCGCTCTGTGTCCATTCATTTCCGGCACCGTCACATTCGTGGTTGCCGGTGGAAAGGTAGAGAGGATATTTTGAGAAAATATCCTGGCTGCTCTCAAAAAAGGCATCCCACTCCCAGGTGTCGAATCCGTAGTTGACCTGGTCGCCGCCGCTCATGATAAAGGCGGCATCGGGATAATCCGCCACCGCGCGGTCGAGCATCGCTCTCATATCCTTCGTATAGCCGTCGAGCGCGACATCGTATCTTCCGCCGTTGTCATCATAAGAACTCTGCTGCGCATCGGTGAAGAAGAGAAAATCAAAAGTATCCGTATCGGCCGCAGGCGTCTTGATCACCTGAGGGTCTGTGACACTCGTCGTGTTGGCGGAGCCGTCTCCGACGCAGTAAACGTATTCGGTGCCCGGTTCGAGCACAGCCGTTTCCGCCTTGTGGCTCTGCACCGGGGCATAACAGTATTCTGCGCCTTCTTCGCCTTCATAATCGGCTGTGCCGTTTTTGTAACCCAGATTTTTCAGACTTTCGGACAGATCGATGACTTCACTTCTTCCCGTAACGACATCGGTGAATTTTCCTCCGTTTGCGTCAAAGTCGGACTTTTTCGCGTAAAACAGGTAGGATTCGGTGATGTCCGTATCGGTCACCCAGTTGAAGCGGGCGGAATACCGGACATCCTGTCCGCCGGAGGAATTTCGTGCGTCAGATCCGCCGGAGGAATTCTGACTGTCTGAGGAATCCCACAGATATGTCACGCTGCGGGGAGCTTCGCCGGAGCCGGAAGGCTGACGGATTTCATCGCCTGATTTCCGGATCGTGAAAGTATCGATGACCTTAAAGCCGTTGTCTTCACCGGTCGCTTTGTAATATGCGGTGTAGACGAGGGCATTGCCGCTGACGTCGACTCTGGCATATACGCCCGGAGAATAGATGGCTCCGCCGCCGCTTTTGCTCTGATCGATCCGGAGGTCATAAAAGAAGTCGTTCCAGGAAGTATCGGAGTCGGAAAGGCTGTAGGCGTAATCGTAGACCGATCCCCCGATCACGTAGGTAGGAGCCTGTCCCGGTTCGGCGCTCTCGATACTGCCGGTGCCGTTTTCTTCGGATGTCGTGCGAAGCGTCGTGCGGGCGTAGGCGTGTTCATGCCCGTCGAGTACGAGATCGACACCCGCATCTGTCATCTTTTTTCCGACTTCATTGTCCAGCTGATAATGACTGGAACCGGGATCGTAAACCGCTTCGTGGTAATATACGATTTTCCACGCTTTATCCGTAGAGGCACATTGGTCTTTCAGAAACTGCCACTGCAGCGCCTCATCATTCTCATCGGCAAGATAGGAGTTCAGACAGAGAAAGAGCGCGTCGCCGTACTCGAAAGAGTAGACAGTCCCTTTCGCCGCATCCGACAGACCTTCCGGAGCTGTCAGATTGTTGTAGTTAAAACGCGCGCGGAACTGAACCGCGTTTGTGTCATAAGAATTGGAGTCGTGATTTCCTAGCGTGGCCATGAACGGCATGGCCTTAAGAAGATCACCGGCCGCGTCAAAGAAGTACTGCCAGTAATCGGAATAGCTGGCATCCTCCACGATATCGCCGGTATGAATCAGGAAAGAAGCGTCGTTCTCGTTCTCTGCGAGGTAATTGTAGAGTTCCTGCGTATTTTCAAAATCCTCCGGAGTTTCCCCCTGCGTATCGGCGCTGACTAAGAATGAAAAGGAACTGCTGTCGTCTGCAGCCGCAGGCGCCGTGAAAGAGGCGACATCGGTATAGCCGCCGCTCTCACTGCCGATCCGGTAGTAGTAGGTACGGCCCGGGGTAAGACCGGTTACGGTAGCTTTAAAAGAACGCACCGCTTTCACATGTTCCGCGTATCCTGCGGGTTCAAAGTCTGTTCCGTCTATATCCGCCGCGGTTCCCGGGACGGCCGCAGCATCGCTCAGAGAGGCGTCCGTGCCGCAGATGACAGAGGAACTTTCCGTTTCCGGATCGGTAATCCAGCTGAATGATATCGCTGACGTTCCTTCCGATGTGCTGCCGGCCAGAGACAGCGTAATCTGAGAAGGAATCTCGCCGGGTTCCGCCGCGAAGCCGGGAACCGCCAGCAGACCGACAGTCAGACAGACTGTCAGCAGCAGAGATGTCAGCCGTTTGCCCAGATTTTTCATAGATAAAAATCCTCCAGTTTAGTGCCGGACCGGAGGAAGGAGACAACGCGGAAATCCCGCCGCTCTGTTTACAATCCGTTTATAATGCATACATTCTTTTGTGTCAGATACATGACGTGAATTATGTATACATATATCGTTCCTGATGCAAACAGTGCTGATATTTCCCCGTTCGTCCGGTCTGAGTAGAAATATACTGTAACGATAGAAAGGTGCCACAGGAGTAAGTTTAGAGAGTGTCTGTAAAATCTGCCAGATCGATGCGGTAAAATGAATGTAAAAGCGAAGCAGGGCAGGATGATGAGAAGAGACAGACGGTTTCGCAGGCGGCGGAAAGAAAAACCCGAAAGGCCGGGGCCCTTCGGGTTTTTCTGCTGCGCGTCTTTCACCGGTATTTTCCTGTTGTCTTCTTTTCGCTTTTTTGCTGAAGAGAAAGAAGCAGGACGGCAGCAGATCCGCTTTTCGTTTTATCCGGAATTATTTTATCCGCAACTATACGGATCAGAGAAATGTCATTTCCGTCGGCGAGCACAGATAGCCGGTATCGATATTGTGGGCGGCAAAGCGGGCGCGGAGGTTTCTCACGCGACACATGGAATTGCCTCTTCCGCTGTTTCCGCCGCCGCTGACAGTACCGTTTCCGCCGCTGATGCTGCAGTAGCTGCCGTCACTGTAATCGTCACTGCAGCTGCCGGATTCATTGAGATCTTCCGGCAGGAGGAAGCGAATGGAATGTACCAGCACATCGCGGCATGTCTGCGAGTGATGAGCAGGAATCGTAAACATTTTCATTCCTCTGGAATGTTCATTGCCGTCGGAGCCGATTTCTGTCAGCATGACGGCCAGTGCGACCCTTTTGTGCGGGCAGACATCCCGGATCCTGACGCTTAAGCGGGCGATACGCCCCTGAGATTCCAGATGAATGTCGCCGGCGTCGAAAGCGATGGTATCCTGACAGCCATCCATGCTGAAGTCGGAAGGATCAGCACCTTCTTCCACCGGAAAGTCGATGCCGCAGTCCACTGATATGGAAGGATCCGGAAAAGTAACGCTGTTATGCTGTTTGTCAGTGTAGCGGATTTCCCGGTTGACCTGCTTTGTACCGGAAGTATGCGCGGTATGCCGGACGGTGAATTTCAGACTCGCACCTTCGCTGCCGCCGACGCCCAGCTCGTCGATTTTCCACTGAATCGATGCGGAACTGATCATTTTCGCTGTACCTTTTGCAGGAGGCGTGACGCTGACGATGGAGAAATCGGAATTCAGAATTTCGTCGATGACGATATTCGTGGCACCCGGCTTCGATATATTTGCGGCAAGGCCGGCAAACAGCGTCTTCAGTTCGCTGCTGTCCGGCGTGATAGCCGTATGGGAGGCGTCGGGATCTGTCGCCCAGTCGTTCAGCGTGTCGGCGTCGATGCCGCCGGATCCGGAAAGACCGATACAGTAGATGACGATGCCGTCCGTACGGGCGGCGGCCGCAGCTGCGGAAGGATCGGAACCCACCGTCGTCCTGCCGTCGGTGAACAGTACGATTACCTTTTCGTTGGGAGACGCGGGGTCGAAAAGTTCTCTCGCTTTCAGAAACGCGGCGGCGTGATTGGTGGAGCCGGAAGCGCTCAGCCCGCCGGCGGCGGATTTCAGATCGGCTGCCGAGGTGCTCAGAGGCATGTCAGCGGAAGCCTGATCGGAAAAGCTGACGATGCCGATATGGCTGCCTGAACCAATCTGACCGTTCTGCGTTCCGTCGGAAGCCTGATCGATGAGATCGATGAAAACACCTACACCTTCTTTCATGTCCTCAAGCGGCTTTCCCGACATGCTGCCGGAGCGGTCGAGGACGAGGACGATGTCGGCCGGATTGTTCTGAAGATCGGGAGCCGCAGAGAGGGCCAGTGTTACGTCGAATATTCCGTCGCAGTCGATGTGATGTCTGCTGATCTGTTTATTTGTGTTCGTAATTCCCATGATATCTGTTTCTCCTTTTGTTTTCTGTATACGGAAATTTCCGGTGCCGCCCGGCGGGCGGCGAATAGAGAAATCTGCCGTCTGCTGTGTTTTCTGCTGATAATGTTTGCGTGTAAAAGCCTGAAGCTCCACGATCAGTATGTGCGGCGAAAGGGAGATATGTTCCTGCTGCGGAAAGGTTTTTATTCCGCCGTAAGAAAAAAGGAAAAAACGCACCGGGAAAAGGATCCCCGGCATCTGCGGCGGGAATGCGGCGGTGCGGAAACAGGGATCCCCGGCATCTGTATCGGGAAAGAGAGCGGAAAAGTGCAGACAGATCGTTTGCCGGCAGTACCGGTATCCGCTATAATAAGAAGCGATATGCGGTGCGGGAGTCCGGCGGTCTGTACCTGAGAAGGTGCGGGCGCGAAATCGTGAAAAAGAGCGGAGGCGGACAGCGATGAGAGTGATTTTTATACGTCACGGCATGACGAAGGGAAATGAAGAAAAAAGATATGTGGGCTGGACAGATGAGCCGCTCAGCCGGCGGGGCAGAGAACAGATCCTGCAGAAAAAGACAGACGGCGTCTATCCTCCTGCCGGCGCGGTGTGGTCCAGTCCGATGAGGCGCTGTCTGCAGACGGCGGAGCTGATCTATCCCGGCCGCCCCGTCCGGACGGATCGGGGCCTGAGAGAATGCGATTTCGGCCTGTTTGAATACAGAAATTATGTTGAAATGGCGGAGGATCCGCGATATCAGGCCTGGGTGGACAGCAACGGAACACTGCCCTTTCCCGGAGGGGAGGACGGCGAGGAATTCCGGAGGCGGTCCTGCAGGACATTTCTTCACATTGCGGAAAATTCCCGGGAGGACGGAGATGAGGCTGCGGCGTTCATCGTCCACGGCGGAACGATCATGTCAGTTCTGGCAGAGTTTGAAAAGCCTTCCCGCGGTTTTTACGGAAGGCAGATCAGAAACGGCTGCGGCCTGGAATGCGAATTTATACGAAAGGAAAAGCAGCTTATCGTTCTAAGAGAATTCTGAGGCTTCGGAGAGCTCTGAAACTCCGAAAAATGAGGAAGGAAAATGCTGGAAAACTGGTTATGCTACTGCATACTGCCCCTGACGGCGGGGTTCGTGCTGGATCTGATCCTCGGGGATCCGCGCAGAATTGTGCATCCTGTGGTTCTGATGGGGAAAATGATCTCCGGTCTGGAAAGGATACTGCTTTTCCGGGAGCAGGCCAAAGAAGCAGAAAAAAAAGTAATAAAAGGAAAAAAAAAGAATTTTATCGCGGGATGTATCACGGCGGCTGTGGTGGCTGCGGTGAGCACAGCTGTTCCGGCGGCTCTGGTATGGATCTGTGCGGATTTCCATCCCGCACTCGGAATGGCGGTCTCCTGTGTGCTGTGCTGGCAGATGCTGGCGGCGAAGAGTCTGAAGCGGGAAAGTATGAAAGTGTACGACGCTTTCCGCAGAGGTGATACAGAAGGAGCCAGATACGCGGTTTCCATGATCGTGGGGAGAGACGTTTCTGCCCTCGGTGAAGAGGGAATCGTCCGGGCTGCGGTGGAGACAGTGGCGGAAAACACATCGGACGGGGTGATCGCTCCGATGTTTTACATGGCGCTGGGAGGTCCGGCGGGCGCCTGGCTCTACAAATCGGTGAATACGATGGATTCTATGATCGGGTACAGAAATGAGAGATATGAATGGTTCGGAAAGTGCGCCGCAAGAGCAGACGATGTGCTGAATTTTATTCCGGCGCGCATCTCGGGACTGCTGATGATCGCCGCAGCCGGACTGGCGGGGATGGATGCGGCGGGTGCCTTCCGCATTTTTTGCCGGGACAGAAAGAAACATGCGAGTCCCAACTCGGCCCAGACAGAATCGGCCTGCGCCGGCGCTCTGGGAATCCGGCTGGCAGGACCGGCTGTCTATTTCGGCGTCCGTCATGACAAGCCGTATCTCGGAGATCCGCTGCGCAGACCCGAATATGAAGATATCCGCAGAGCAAACCGTCTGATGTATATCACTTCCGTTCTCGGCATTTTGGCGGTGACGCTTCTGACGGCCGCGGCAGGCGGAATTGCGTCGGCAATTGCAGCCGCCGTTGCGGCGATTCTGTAAAGCGGGCGATTCTGCGAAGCAGAAAAAAACGGAAACGGAATGAGAAGGAGAAATCGTGTGAGAAGAAAAGAGATGGAGGCTCGGCGGCATCACGGAGGAGAAGACAGAAGCGGCGGGATCCGCTGTGACTTTTCGGTGAATGTCAATCCCCTGGGAATGCCGGAGTGCGCAAAGAAGGCGCTGAGTGAAAACTGGAAAATCTATGAGGAATATCCGGACGACGAGTGCGGGCTTCTGCGGGAAGCTCTGGGACACCGGTTCGGTCTCGGGCCGGAACGCATCGTATGCGGAAACGGCGCGTCGGATCTGATCTACCGCCTGTGCCTGTCGGCAGGATTCCGGCGGGTGCTGCTGCCGGTTCCCGCTTTTTCGGAATACGAAAGAGCGCTGCGGGCTGCGGGATGTGAAATACAGACTCTGCAGACGAAGGCGGGGACGGGATATTGCTTTGAAGAATCGATGCTCCGGGAGATCGGAGAATCCTGCGACGCGCTTTTTCTCTGCAATCCCTCCAATCCTGCGGGCGGACTGATCACGGCTCCTATGACAGAAAAAATTGCAGAGCGCTGCCGGCAGAGCGGCACGATTCTCGTAGCGGATGAATGCTTCCTCGACTTTGTGGAGGACGGCCGGAGGCATTCTGCTGTCAGATACGCGGCGGAGGGGATGCCCGTCATCGTTCTGAAGGCGTTTACGAAGATCTTCGCTATGGCGGGACTGAGGCTGGGTTTTGCGCTGTTCGGAGAACAGGATGCGGCCCGGCGCGTTTCACAGTACGGCGCGCCCTGGCAGGTTTCCGGACCGGCTCAGGCGGCGGGACTGGCGGTGCTCTCTTCGGAGGAGGAACGGAGCGCTTATCTGGAAGCGACGGTTCGCCATATTTCGCGGGAAAGAGCGCGGATGGAAAAGGAAATGAAGAATCTGGGATTCCTCGTGGTACCGGGCGCTGCCAATTATATTCTGTTTCAGGCGCCGCCGGAACTCGGTGCCCTTCTCTTAGCAAAGGGGTTTGCTCTGCGGGATTGCTCCGATTACAGAGGTCTCTGCGCCGGGCAGTCCGTTTTTTACCGTGCAGCCGTAAAGGGGACGGAGGAAAACCGTCTTCTGCTGCAGGCGATGAAGGAGTGTGTCGGATGGCAGTAAATATCATGATACAGGGAACGATGTCAAACGCCGGAAAGAGTCTGATCGCGGCGGGCCTCTGCCGCGTCTTCGCTCAGGACGGCTATCGGGTGGCGCCGTTCAAGTCGCAGAATATGGCCCTGAACTCCTACGTGACAGAGGAAGGACTGGAAATGGGAAGAGCGCAGGCGGTTCAGGCGGAAGCCTGCGGCATCCGGCCTTCCGTCCGCATGAATCCCATACTGCTCAAGCCTACGACGGATATGGGATCTCAGGTCATCGTAAACGGAAAAGTCCGGGCGAACATGAAGGCAGCAGATTACTTCCGACATAAAAAAGATCTGATTCCGGAGATTATGGCTGCTTACCGCAGTCTCGAAGAGGAGTACGATATCATCGTTCTGGAAGGGGCCGGAAGCCCGGCGGAGATCAATCTGAAAAAGGACGATATCGTCAATATGGGAATGGCGCAGCTGGCGGACGCCCCCGTACTTCTGGTGGGAGACATCGACCGGGGTGGCGTCTTCGCTCAGCTGGCGGGAACGGTGATGCTGCTGGAAGAAGAGGAGAGAGCGCGTATCCGGGGGCTGATCATCAATAAGTTCCGCGGCGATCTGTCGATTCTCGAGCCGGGCCTCCGCATGATCGAGGAAATATGCCACAGGCCGGTGCTGGGTGTCGTCCCGTATGAAAAACTGGATATCGATGACGAGGACAGTCTGTCGGAGCGGCTGATCTCCGGAGTTTCCGGGACTTCCGAAACTTACCGGGATTCCTGCAGAACGGGCGTCCGATGTGGAGAAAAGATCCGGGAATCTGTCCGGGGAGGGCTGGATATCGCTGTCGTCCGGCTTCCGCGGATCTCCAATTTTACGGACTTCAGTGCCCTGGAGACAGCCGAAGGAGTCCGCGTCCGCTACGGGGACACGCCGGCGGAGCTTTCCGGTGCGGATATGATCATCCTTCCGGGAACAAAGAGTACGGCGAACGATCTGGCCTGGCTCCGCAGATCGGGGCTTGCAGAGGAGATCGTAAGGCAGGCCCGGGCGGGAACTGTGATTTTCGGAATCTGCGGCGGGTATCAGATGCTTGGCAGTACGGTGAAGGATCCCTACGGTGTGGAGGCGGAGTTTACCGGAAAGGAGATGCCGGCACCCCTCGGTCTTCTGCCTGTGGATACCTGCTTTCAGGAGCAGAAGACGCTGGGGCGGTCGGAGGGAACCGTCGGAACGCTGGACGGAATATTCCGCGGGCTTTCGGGCACGGATGTGCGTGGTTATGAGATTCACATGGGAACATCTGTGATCACACGGGGGCGGGAGCAGGAATGCCTGCCGTTTCTGAAGATAA
>CAJFPD010000090.1 GCA_904398315.1 Candidatus Alangreenwoodia gallinarii
AATCCCGAAGAGGAAGGAAATGGAAGAGGAGATGATAATGATGGGAAATCTGGGACAGGGAATCGAAGACAGAGCGCTGGCCAGAGGCAGACGGGAAGGAGTGGAATTAGGAAGACGAGAAGGCGTTGAGCTGGGAAAAATCGAAGCGGTGAAGGAGCTTCTGGCGTCCGGCCTTGATGAAGAAACCGTTATCAAAGCGATAAAACTCTCTCCTGCTCAGATCCGGGCATTAAAAGAATCGTAATTTTTCCTGTCTAACAGGATCACCGGATATCTGTCGGAACGGGAAAACGGAATCCGTTCTGCAGGATTCCGGAAATGATAAAGAAATAATGAGCAAAACAGCAATATCTGAGGTATGCAACGCAGGCGTTGTATTCCGTCATCGGTTATCATACTTTAGAATGATTTACAGGCCACCTGTTCTGCTGATAAAATAACGGGGAAACGCTGAAGCAGCCGGCGCGGCCCGGACGGCGGCGAATCCGGAGGAGAATGATGAAGCCGGAGACAGCCGTTGAACCGGAACCGGCCGGTGAATCCGGTGAGGTCCGGCGAATCCGAAGCCGGCCGATGAAACCGGGGAAAGTCGATGAAGCCGGAGAGCGTGTGATTCTTTCCGGCAGCTGCATCAGTTTCGGGTATCGGAATATTTTACAGCAGAAAAGGAGGAAAAATGATGAAAAGATGCCGATTTTTAAGCGTACTTCTCGTCGTGGTGATGGCAATCGGTATGGTTCCGTCTGCGGCTTTTGCGGCGGATACCGATACGTCGGCAGAAGAGACGGCGGAGACGACGACTACGACGGATGAAAGTTTCGACAATCCGCCGGAAGTACCGGATGTCATAGAATATGACGGAATCACTTATTATGACGCGGGCAGCACCCACTTTGATGATTCTGAAATTTTTATCGAAGACCTGCTGGAGGCGGATACGGATTATCTGGACGGGCATAATCCCGCCGAGCTCTGGCAGTATCTCGCCTATGCCATCCAGGATCGTTACGGAAGTGACACGGATGACGACAAGTTCAAAACCGATTTTGACAATGCCATTCATCAGGGAACTGCTCTGGACATAAATTTGATGAGCGACGGCAGCAGCACTTATCGCGGCAGGGATGATGAATACAACGTCAATTACACCGGACTGGATTACGCGGGCTCTCTGCAGGAGGCCGGCGAGGAAATAGAAGATCACATCTTCTCCTGGTACAGAAGCGCGGGCGGCGGCCGTGAAGATCAGTACGGCGGCGACAACAACGCGGCGGTTGCTCAGAACAACACACTTCTTCAGGCAACCTCTTCTCAGGATGTCTATTACATGCTGACAGGCGCGTTTAAGACGTCGGGAACCAATAAAAAGGGACATTATCAGGCGCTGGGCATCATCTTCAGCGACTTTGCCATCACGCCGGTCTTCCCGAGCGATGAGTCCTATTATCCGACGCAGCGTTCGACGAATAAGGATCTGACGGCGGTAGAATCGAACAGCAACCTTCGCAACGATACCAACACGACGGCGACCATGTCCCAGACGGTCACCGATAATGTGACGACTACCGCAACGAGTACGATCAATGGCAGTAACGGCTACAGCCTGAATGAGACGGTTTCCGCCGGCGTCAATGTCAAGGTGGTAAACGCCAGCGTCAATGTCAATTTCGGCCAGACTTTCTCCAGCGGCTGGAGCGAACAGAACAGCACGGCCACCAGCGACAGTCAGGCCAATACTATCACGGTCACTCTGCCGCCGTATACTTTCGCGGCGATCAATCAGTATGACAGTACTACAACGAGCACTACCAATTACAACTGTCCGTGCGCGCTGACTTATAATGTCACCATCGTGGAATATACACTCGATCCGTCGAGTAATAATGCGAAGTGCAGCACTCAGATTCTGACCACTTTCACCAATACGGCCACCAGTGACCTTCACAGACGCGGTGTTATCAATAAGGATCACGTCGGTCAGGATGATCTGAACTTTACGCAGCTTTACAGCGATCACAGCGATCTTGAGGCTTACGTGGAAGATCTTTCCGTATGCATGCCGATGTCCGGCGCAGGTGCGACATTCACGGTGACGGAGGATTCTTTCTCAAATGAACTGGGCAGCCTGATGCCGATCTATCCGCTCAACGCGGTGGCACTGACTTACCCGATGACGCAGATGACTCTTCTGCCGGGACAGGAATACAATCTGCGCACCATCGAGCTTACCGGCACAAACCGGTATCTCGGAGCGTACTTCGGCTTCAGCAAAATTCTCGGCCACTGGATTCTCGTCGATGAAGAGGGAAATGATATCACCGATACGACGAATGTAGCCTCCATCGACGCCGATCCGATCAGCGGTCATCAGATACTGACCGCCGGCAATGAGAGCGGCACGGTCTACGTCAAATATATGATCGACGAGGACTGCTACACTTCAGAGACGACACAGGGCACCTTTACCACAAACGAAGATCTGGCGGGCACGGCGAGCGTGAAGTTTGTCGTCACCGGTACGGATGATTCTCTGGAAGCCGGACACATCGAAGTGACCGGCGAACTGACAGGCATCGTCGGAGATGAACCGGCTGCTATAGATGGTCCGCTCACCGCTGTCGTGTACGATGCCACCGATAAGCAGGTGGATAAGCCTGTCTCCTGGGAAGCCCGGGAGGTCAGCGGCATCACCGTAGAGAACAACGCCGTATCCTTCAGCGCTCCGGGAACGTATCACATACGCGCCGTCTGCGGTAATGTCCGTTCCGAATGGGTTGAAGTCACGGCGGAGGAGCGCAGTCTCGACAGTGTCGTGATCCCCGAGAGCAGAGAGATCGCGTTAAACGACAATCCGGGGCTGAATCTCGATAATATTCAGGTCCTCACCTATGATCAGTTCGGCGATCTGTTTGACACGGATTCGGAAGTATCCTGGAATGTGAGCGGCGGTGCTTCCATCGATGGCGGATACGCGATCTTCCCGGATGCCGGCACTTATACGCTGACAGCCGAGGTGGGCGGTATCACGTCCAATGAGATGACGGTTACCGTTCTCGGTGAGGAAGAATCAGCCCTCGACTGGGGATACGACAATGATATTACTGACAGCGAGACGCTGGCCGGCTTTGACGGCAATTCTTCCTGCACGCGCGCTCAGGCCGTCACCTTCCTCTGGCGCATGGCCGGATGTCCGGAAGTGAGCGATACCGATCTGCCGTTTACCGACGTGAATGAGAGTGACTGGTATAGTCAGGCAGTGGCATGGGCCGCGGAAAACGGCATTACAAACGGCACCGGCGAAAACACGTTCAGTCCGGACAAAACATGCAGCCGCGCCGAAATCGTGACGCTGATCTGGAATATGAAGGGCAAACCGGGAGCTGTAAATTCCGGAAAATTTGAAGACGTGGCATCGGATGCCTGGTACGCGGATGCGGTAGACTGGATTCAGTCCATGGATATCGTAAACGGCACCGGTGAGGCGACGTTCTCCCCGAATGCCGACTGCACCAGATCACAGATCCTCATCATGCTTTATCGTTTTCACAGGATCTACAGCGCCTGAAGCGCAGCGTCCTGATTACGGAGTCTGAAGTTTGCGGCAGCCGGATTTTACGGCAGCGGACTTCACAATACAGGGATCTGAAAGGAGAATCAAATCCGGAAACGGACAGGAAAAGCACAGGGGATGAGGGGTGCCTCATCCCCTGTTTTGCATTAGCTCGGAGGGATCGGAATGTCATATTATTCTGAGATTTTGCGGAAATGTAAATAAATAAAAAATTTACTTCGATAGTTGACGGGATTTGACGGACTGTCTGCGGATTTTCGGATGAGACTGCTTACAGACCTGTAAAAAAGATGTTAAGGAGAAATTTTATGATCAGAAAAACTCTCGCAGCGCTGCTCTGCGGCGTGCTCTGCATCGCGGCAGCCGGATGTTCATCCGGCGCCGACGGACTTACGGCGGAACCGAAGGGCGCCACCGATATCACAGCAGAAGCCAATCAGTCAGTCTATGATCAACTCGATTTTGACGATACACAGGAACAGGAATTTGCCGAACGGGGCCTCATCGCGAAACCGGATTCGCTGGAAATTACTGATGAGGAAGGAAATGTGGTCTGGAGTCAGGACGATTACGATTTTCTTGACGAAACGGAAGAAGCTCCGGATACAGCCAATCCGAGCCTCTGGAGACACACCGGACTCAATCATAATTACGGTCTGTTTGAAGTTGCCGACGGGATCTATCAGGTGCGCGGCTACGATATTTCCAATATCACTTTCATCGAAGGCGATACCGGCTGGATCGTCTTCGATCCGCTCATGACGTATGAGACTGCGGCCGCAGCTAAGGCTTTCGTGGATCAGGAACTGGGAAAACGTCCGGTCAGAGCGGTGGTCTACAGCCATTCCCATGCTGATCATTTCGGAGGCGTGCGCGGAATCGTCAGTGAAGAGGACGTGGAGAACGGTTCCGTACAGATTATCGCACCGGATGGCTTTGAAGAACATGCGGTGAGCGAAAATATCAACGCTGGCACAGCCATGAATCGACGGGCAAATTATCAGTACGGACGCTTTCTCGACAAAGGAGCGGAGGGTACTCTCGATGTGGGAATCGGCCTCACTCAGTCTGTCGGTACGGTCACCTATATCAGTCCGACGGATATCATCACCTCCACCGGGGAAACGCGCATCATCGACGGTGTGACCATGGAATTTCAGATGACGCCGGGGACGGAGGCTCCGGCGGAGATGAATACCTGGTTCCCGGATTTCAACGCTCTGTGGATGGCGGAAAACTGCTCCGGCACCATGCATAATCTGTATACGCTGCGCGGAGCCGAAGTGCGCGACGGCAACGCATGGGCCAATTACATCATGGAGAGCCTCGCGCTTTACGGTGAGGAGGCGGAAGTCGTTTTCCAGGCTCACAACTGGCCGCACTGGGGCAATGACGTGATCGAAGAATATATGACGAACACCGCTGCGGTTTACAAATTCATCAACGATCAGACACTTTTCTATATCAATCAGGGTTACACCGCCGATGAGATCGCCGACATGATCGAACTGCCGGATGATCTGAAGAAGGTATGGTATACCCGCCAGTATTACGGAACGCTGACACACAATGTAAAAGCGGTCTGCCAGAAATATATGGGATGGTATGACGCCAATCCGGTTCATCTCGATGAGCTGGCGCCGGGCGAATATGCCGAAAAGCTGGTGGAATATCTCGGAGATACCGACCGCGTCCTAAAGATGGCGCAGCAGGATTTTGAGGACGGAGAATATCAGTGGGTCGCGGAGATTACCAACGCTCTCGTCTACGCCGATCCGGACAATACCGATGCCCGCTATCTCTGCGCCGACGCGCTGGAACAGCTGGGATATCAGGCGGAGTCCGGTCCGTGGCGCAACGCGTATCTGACGGCGGCTCTGGAACTGCGGGAAGGCAATCAGTCACCGGGCGGCAGCGCGGCAAGCGCCAGCGGCGATGTCCAGAGAGAGATGGATGTGCCTCTCATGCTCGAATATCTGGGAATCCGTCTGGACAGCAATGCCGCGCAGGATCTCAGCGCGACGGTCAATCTCAGCGTTACAGATCTCGGGGAAAATTACGTTCTCATCTTCCGCAACGGCGTGCTGCTCTATCAGGAAAATACCACGGCGCCGGATGCCGATGCCTCCTGGACGACGCCGAAAAACGGTCTCTTCGCCGTTCTTCAGGGCAATGAAGACGGTATCGGACAGCTCATTCAGCAGACCGGAGATACCGCTGTCCTGGATACGGTGATGGAAAACCTTGCGACATTTGACGTAGGATTTAATATCGTGGAGCCGTAGCGCGGAGACTTCAGACGCAGGCCGCAGAGGCTGACGCTTTCACGGTTTTGACCGTGTGAGAGACAGTTTCGGCGGCTTTTCGTCATAAATTTCACAATATCCGGACCGTTTTCAAGTATACTGTACAGCCCGGCATCATTTGTATTTTTAAAAACAAAAAAACTGGTGGATATTCAGGTAAAAATAAGAAAAACAAAATCAAAACAAAAAAGATATGGGAATCCGGATGTTCCGATCCGATCCGGATGATCTGTTAAAAGACAGATTAATCTTGAGGAGGGCCGGAATCAGCATCTATAATAACAAATTATGAAAAAACAGCATGTTTTCGCCGTAAGCGGTGTAAAAAATTCAGGCAAGACGACGCTGATCGAGAGGCTGATTCCTCTGTTTGCAGCAGAAAATCTCTCGGTCTCTGTCATCAAACATGACGGCCACGATTTCGTGCCGGACGTTCCGGATACTGACAGCTACCGGCTAAGGAACGCAGGGGCGCAGGGCGTGGCCGTTTTTTCCGGCCGCCGCATGATGATCATCCGGCAGTGCGGGGAGATTTCAGAGCGTGAGCTGATGCGGGCATTTCCGGATTCCGACGTGATTATCCTGGAAGGCTTTAAATATTCGGAATATCCGAAGATCGAAGCCGTGCGCAGAGATGTGTCGGACGGGCCGGTCTGCGATCCCGCTCATCTTCTGGGAATCGTCACGGACTATGAACCGGAGGAGCTGTCGAAGGAGTACCGGCATATTCCCGTATACGGCCAGAAAGAGACGGAGAGACTGGCAGAGTTTTTCCTGAAGGATTATTTTCTGCGGCAGCGGTAACAGAGCAGGAAGACGAACGGCAGATGCCGGATATTTCCGGCCATCTGACGGAATTCCAGGCAACATATCAGGAGGTTGAAATGTACACACCAGCGGAAGTAACGAAAAATGTAGTAGGAATCGGAAAGGGAAAGGCAGCTCTGCCGGTGAGCAGGATGCTCGTGTTAGGCATCATGGCAGGTCTGTTTATCGGTCTGGCGGCCGCGGCCAGCAATACGGTTTCCAGTACGGTCGATAACGGGAGCCTGGGAAGGCTCCTGTGCGGACTCGTCTTTCCTACAGGGCTGACGATGGTTCTTCTGGCAGGGAGTGAACTGTTTACGGGCAACTGCCTGATGGTGGTTCCGCTTCTGCAGCGGGAAATTACGCTTCCGGCGATGCTCAAAAATTGGATTTTCGTCTATATCGGCAATTTTATAGGCTCCCTTATCGTCGTTTTTTTAGTATACTGGGGAGGACAGTTAGATCTGTTCAGCGGAGCTCTCGCGGTGAGTACCGTCCAGGTTGCCGCCAACAAGTGCTCGCTGACATTTGCGGAAGCGCTGTGTATGGGCATTCTGTGTAATTTCCTGGTCTGCATCGCGGTGTGGATCAGCTTTGCGGCCACGACAGTGGCGGGAAAGATCGCGGGACTTTTCCTTCCGATCATGCTGTTCGTGCTCTGCGGCTTTGAACACAGCGTCGCGAACATGTACTACGGCATGGCGGGACTCATCGCGAACACCAATGAAGCATACCACGTGGCAGCTCTGGAGACGGTTTCCAATCTCTCGAATCTGACGGCGGGAAACTTCTTTCTGATGAATCTGCTGCCGGTTACCATCGGAAATATCATCGGAGGTTCTCTGCTGGTGGGCTGTGTATACTGGTTTTCTTATCTTAAAAAGACGGATAAGAATGCGTGAATTCCGGACCGGCCCGCGGGCGGAAATGAGATAATAAATAATATAGAATAATATGGAAAATGAACTGAGGGAACGGCGTTACGCGCTGATACTGGCCGGCGGACGCTCCAGACGCATGGGCAGAAATAAGGCTCTTCTGCGGCTGGAAGAGAGGACTGAGACTCTGCTGGAACGCGCGGTCCGCTTCTGGAGAGAATCCGGTGCAGCGGAAAGAATCTTTGTGGCAGCAGGTCAGCCGGGATATCTGCCGGATCTGCCGGAAGGTGCGGAACCGGTCTACGACCTGATGGAAGACGGAGGCCCCATGGCGGGCCTTCTGTCCGCTTTTCGCAGGACGGATGCCGGTTTGTTTTATCTCAGCGCGGTGGACATGCCTTATCTGTGCCGGGAGGCGATTCCGCCGGTTCCTTTGGCGGAATGCGACGCTTCGGTTTATCTGCTAAACGGAAGGCCGGAGCCGCTGTTCGGAATTTACCGAAGGAGCGTTGCGGATGCGGCGGAACGTCTTTTATTTTCCGGGAAAGGAAAGATGTCCCTTCTGCTGGATGCGGTACACACCGAATATCTTCCGGTGCCGGAGGGGATGACTCATATTTTCCTCAATCTCAACACGCGGGAGGATTTCCTGCGGGCTGCTGAACAGGACAACGAAATTTATTTAACAAGGGAGAAAGAAAGGACATGAGCAGAATTTTTCTCGCCGATCCGGATCGCTATGATGAAAGAATCGGAGAGCTTCTGAATAAGTTTGAACAGAAAGTAAAAGCCTGTCCGCCGGGTACCTGTCCGCTGACGGTGCAGCTGTCTCTGCTGCAGGCTTCCGCGGCTCAGACCTGCGGAAAATGTGTTCCGTGCAGAGACGGGCTGCCGCAGCTGGCAGCGCTTCTGCAGAGCGTTCTCGACGGACAGGCTCCCCGGGAGACGCCGGAGAAGATGCGTCTCCTGGCGGAGATGATCCGGGATACCGCTGACTGTGCCATCGGCTATCAGGCGGCAGAGGACGTGCTGTGGGGACTGGATCATTTCAGAGAAGAATATATCAGTCATGTGGAAAGACAGCAATGCGCAGAGGATATAGGCCAGAAGGTGCCGTGCATCAATCTGTGTCCGGCCCATGTGGACATTCCGGCGTATATCGCCCTGATCGGCGAAGAGGATTACGCAGGAGCGGTCAATATGATCCGGAAGGATAACCCTCTGCCTACGGCCTGTGCGATGATCTGTGAGCATCCGTGTGAGGAACGGTGCCGCAGAAATCTCATCGATGATTCCGTCAACATCCGGGGGCTCAAGAAATATGCGGTGGATCAGGCGGCTGCGGACAGCGTTCCGGTACCGGCTCCGAATGTTTCCACCGGAAAGAAGATCGCCGTCATCGGCGGGGGCCCTGCAGGCCTGACGGCAGCGTATTTCCTGGGACAGATGGGTCATAAGGCAGTCATCTTCGAGCGCCAGAAAGAACTGGGCGGCATGCTGCGCTATGGTATTCCGAATTACCGTTTTCCGAAGGAGCGGCTGGATGAGGATATCCGCGCCATCCTGTCGGCAGGCGATATCGAAGTGAAATACGAAGCGAAGGTGGGAACGGAGATCTCCATCGAAGAGATCCGGGATTCCTTCGACGCCATGTTTGTGGCCATCGGCGCGCAGGCAGGAAAGAAACTGCGGATCGACGGAGCGGATGCGAAAAATGTGATGTCGGCGGTGGAGATGCTGGATGAGATCGGAAACGGCAGAATTCCGGACTATACGGGAAAGACGGTGGCTGTCATCGGAGGAGGCAATGTCGCCATGGACGCGGCCAGGAGTGCCGTGCGCTGCGGAGCGGAGGCGGTACACGTCGTCTACCGGAGACGTCAGAACGACATGACGGCTCTGGACAGTGAAATCGAAGCGGCGGTGATGGAGGGCATCGATCTGATGACGCTGCAGGCGCCGAAAGCCATCGAAAAAGATGAGGACGGCAGCTGTGCGGCGCTGATCACTCAGCCTCAGATGATCGGCCCTTACCGGGGAGGGCGTCCGGCTCCGATGGATGCGAACAAAGAGCCGGAGCGGATTCCGTGTCAGGTGATTCTGATCGCGGTGGGTCAGGACATCGTCAGCGAACCCTTTGAGAAATTCGGAATGGCGGCCGACCGCGGCATTTTCGCGGCGGGCCTCGACACAGCCGTGGAAAATATGCCGGGTATCTTCGTGGGCGGAGACTGTGCTACAGGACCTTCCACAGCCATCCGCGCCATCGCTGCGGGAAAAGTGGCGGCTCACAATATCGACGAATACCTGGGATACCACCATAAACTGAGATGTGAGGCAAAGGCGCCGGAGGCGAAGGAAAACAGCAGAATTCCGACGGGACGCGCCAATATTACAGAGCGCCCGGCAAGTATCCGTAAGCATGATTTCGAACATGTGGAAAATCCTTACACTTATGAAGAGGCGATGCAGGAAGCGGGACGCTGCCTGCGCTGCGATCATTTCGGATGCGGCGTCATGAAAGGAGGCAGAGACTGATGATAAACCTGATCATCGACGGAATACAGGTCCGGGCGGAGGAAGGTACGACCATCCTCGAAGCAGCGGCGCGGGCGGGGATCGAAATCCCTGCGCTGTGCTATCTGAAGGGAGCAAATGATATCGGTTCCTGCCGCATGTGTGTCGTAGAGGCGGAAGGCACGGACCGCCTGCCCACAGCCTGCAATACGACGGTAAAAGAGGGCATGAATATCCGTACGAAGAGCGAACGCGTCATGGCGGCGCGCCGTACGGTTCTCGATCTGCTTCTCTCCAATCACTGCCAGGACTGCTTCTCCTGCCCGAAAAACGGCGCCTGCCGCCTGCAGAAGTACTGCAACGAATACGGAGTGGAGCGCTCCTCCTATGAAGGAACGCGCGCGAAGCTGAATCATGAGGAGAAAAACAGTCATCCGTTCCTGAGCTATCGTCCGGATCTGTGCATTTACTGTCAGCGCTGCGTCAATACCTGTGAGAAAGTCACGGGCAGAAAGGCCATCGGTCTCGGAAAGACGGGCGTTTTCAACATAATCGAAGCGCCTTTCGGTCCGGACTGGAAAGAGACGCTCTGCGAGTCCTGCGGAAACTGCGCTCAGGCGTGCCCGACAGGAGCTATCACGGAAAAGAGAAGAAAAAAATACCGGGAGTGGGAGGTCAGGCGCGTACGCACCACCTGCCCGCACTGCGCCACCGGCTGCCAGTATGATCTGGTGGTAAAGGACAACCGGATCGTCGATGTGGAAGCGGCTGACGGCCCGTCAAATCACGGCCTGCTGTGCGTCAAGGGACGCTCCGGCAGCTTCGATTTCGTTCATTCCGGAGATCGTCTGAAGTACCCGCTGATCAAAAATAAGGAGACGGGAAAGTTCGAGCGCGCCACCTGGGATGAAGCGCTTGATCTGGTGGCGTCGAAATTCATGGCTCTGAAAAAGGAATACGGCCCGGAATCTCTGGCCGGCTTCGCCTGCTCCCGTTCGCCGAACGAAGATATCTATATGGTGCAGAAGATGGTCCGCACCTGCTTCGGCAGCAATAACGTGGACAACTGTGCCCGCGTCTGTCACTCCGCGTCAGTATCGGGTCTGGCCATGACGCTGGGCTCCGGCGCCATGACGAATCCGATCTACGATATCACCCATGACGTGGACTGCATCATGCTGATCGGTTCCAATCCGGAGGAAGCGCATCCCGTGGTGGGAATGCAGATCCGTCAGGCGGTGCAGAACGGAACGCGCCTCATCGTGGTGGATCCGCGGGATATCGGGCTGACACAGTACGCGGATATTCATCTGAAACTGAGACCGGGAACCAATATCATGTTTGCAAACGGGATGATGCACGTGATGATCGAGGAGGGGCTTGTCGACAGAAACTTCATCGAGGAACGGACGGAAGGCTTTGAAGAGCTGAAGGAGATCGTGAAGGACTACACGCCGGAACGCGTCGCCGAAGTCTGCCATATCGACAAAGATCAGCTCATCGAAGCGGCGCGGATGTACGCCACGGCCGAAAAGGCGCCGATCATCTACTGCCTGGGCGTCACAGAGCATTCCACCGGCACCGAGGGCGTCATGTCCGTATCCAATATGGCGATGCTCTGCGGCAAGCTGGGACGGCCGGGCTGCGGTGTCAATCCGCTGCGCGGACAGAACAACGTGCAGGGAGCCTGCGATATGGGCGCTCAGCCCACCGATTTCCCGGGCTATCAGAAGGTGACAAATCCGGACGTGGTAAAGAAATTTGAAGATGCCTGGGGCGTAAAGCTCAGCGATAAAATCGGAACTCACGCCACAGACGTATTCGGCGCCGCCATCCGAAAGGAAATCCGGGGTCTGTATATCTACGGCGAGGACCCTGTGGTGACGGACGCCGATACGAATCACATTATCAAAGCGCTGGAGAGCCTGGATTTCTTCGTTCTTCAGGAACTTTTCATGACGGAGACGGCGCAGTACGCCGATGTCATCCTGCCGGGCGTGAGCTATGCGGAAAAAGAGGGAACCTTCTCCAATACGGAACGCCGGGTGCAGCGCGTCCGCAAGGCGGTGGACCTGACGAAGGATCCGTCCTTCGACATCCGTCCGGATACGGAGATCATCATCGATCTGATGAACCGCATGGGGTATCCGCAGCCGCAGCTTTCACCGGCGGAAATTATGGAAGAAATTTCCTCTCTGACGCCGAGCTTCGGCGGAATCAGTCATGCCAGACTCGACAGCGAAGAAGTCGCCGGAAAGGGACTTCAGTGGCCGTGTCCGGCGCCGGATCATCCGGGAACGCCGATTCTGCACGTAGGAAAGTTTACCAGAGGTCTCGGCTGGCTGTATCCGACGGTCTACACTCCTTCCGCGGAGCTTCCGGACGAGGAATATCCGCTGTATCTCATGACGGGCCGCATCCTGTATCACTATACGACCCGGGCCATGACCGGAAGAACGCCGGGACTGATGGAGATCGAAGGAAAATCTTTTATCGAGATGAACGAAGCCGACGCGGCGCGGCTGGGCATCAGAGACGGTGAACTCGTCAGAGCGTCGTCACGCCGGGGCTCCATCACGACGACGGCGAGAGTCGGAACGAAAGTGTCGCCGGGAGAGACATGGATGCCGTTCCATTTTCCTGACGGAAACGCAAACTGGCTGACGAACGCAGCTCTCGACAAATTCTGCCGCATTCCGGAGTACAAGGTCTGCGCCATCAGAGTGGAAAAAATAGAACAGCCGCAGATCGGATAAAAAACAGGATCCCGCAGGCGCCGTTCGGCAGAACGCCTGCGGGAAATTTTTTGTCTGTTGACAGAAAACACGGCAGGGAGACGCAAAATGCGTGCCGGTGTACCGGATTGACGAGAAAAGACGGTGTGATTCGAAATTTTAAAAGAAAAGGAAAAAAATGAAAAAGAAAGAAGAAATTACAGATCGCCGGGAACACCGGAATGATGATTTTGATTCCGATCCGTCCGTTATGCGGGAACATATCACCGTCTTCCGGGACGGCCATACAGAGATCCGCAGAGAACACGTGCTTACGGAGTATTCTCTTGAGATATCCGCAGGGGAGAGGATGACGATGCAGGTCATCTGCACGCCGGAGTATCTGGAAGAGCTCGTTTTGGGCCGACTGCTGACGGCGGGCATCATAAAAGAAGCAGATGACGTTAAAAATATGGAAATATCCGGAATAAAAGGCGGCGCGGCCGGAAAGGCGCGGGTCGTTCTGCGGCATGATGCTCCTGCAGACTCCGGAGCGGCGGATATACTGCGGTCTGTCACTCCGGTTTTATGGAAAACGGAGTGGATCTTCGCTCTGGCGGATCGCTTTCATCAGGGAATGCCGCTGCATGACAGGACGTGGGGAACACACAGCTGTTTCCTCTCCTCGGGCGGCAGACTTCTGTTTCAGTGCGAGGATATCGGCAGGCATAATGCTGTGGATAAGGCTGTCGGCTTCAGCCTGAAGACCGGGATAGATCTTTCGTCCTGTATTCTCTATTCCAGCGGAAGAATCCCTTCGGACATGGCTGTAAAGGCTATCAGAGCGGGAATCCCGGTGCTGGCGGCAAAGGCCGTTCCCACCTTAAAAGCGATACGGCTGGCGGAAAAATACGGCCTTACACTCATCGGTTCGGCACGAAGCGACAGCATGAAGGTTTATACTGACGGACGGAAAAAAATTCTCTCAGATGAAGCCGGAACACATCCGGATCTGCATTTTTTGACGAAAAAATCATAGGCGCATCTTTCCGCGGCGTGGTATGATACTTTTTATAATATGGGCGGGATGTCCGGCTCTTTTCCGGTGAAAGGACAGAGGACAGAAGGCCTGAGACAGCAGATGGATATGTGAGATACGGGGGACACTATGGAGATATCTGAAAAACTTGCGCAGGAATTCGGGATACCGAGAAAGGCTGTGGAGGATACGCTGGCGCTGATCGACGAGGGAAATACGATCCCTTTTATCGCCCGGTACCGGAAAGAAGTCACAGGAGGTCTTTCTGACGTGACGCTTCGCGATCTCGATGAACGGCTGAAATACCTTCGCGGTCTGCAGGAACGGAAGGCGGAGGTCATAAAGCTCATCGAAGAGCAGGGAAAGCTGACGGAGGAACTGAGAGCGGAAATCGAAGCGGCGGAAGTACTGCAGCGCGTGGAGGATCTGTATAAGCCGTTTAAGCAGAAAAAGAGCACGCGTGCGACGAAGGCGAAGGAGCGGGGGCTGGAGCCGCTGGCGGAAATCATTCTGGCCCAGGAAAAAGATGTCGATCTGACAGAGGAGGCGAAGGCATTCGTCGATCCGGAAAAAGAAGTGACGACACCGGCGGAGGCGTTGGCGGGAGCCTGCGATATCATCGCGGAGCGGATCGCTGATGATCCGCGTCAGGTGGAAAAAGTCAGAAATTTTACGCGGGAAACGGGCGTTATCACCTCAGAGGCGGCCGACCCGGAAGAAAAGACGGTTTACGACATGTATTACAGTTATTCCGAGCCGGTGGCAAAGATTCCGAATCATCGGATTCTCGCCATAAACCGCGGAGAAAAGGAGAAGAAGCTGAAAGTCCGCCTGAGACTTGATACCGAAGAAGTATGCCGCCGCATCGCCCGGGATGTGATCATAAACGAAGAGAGTATGGCGAAAAATATTCTTGAGGATACTGTCGCAGATGCATATAAACGGCTGATGGCGCCGTCCGTCGAGCGGGAAATCCGCAGTGAACTGACGGAGAGAGCGGAAAAAGAGGCGGTGAAGGTCTTTGCGAAAAATACGGAAAATCTGCTGATGGTTCCGCCGGTGAAGGGTGCCAGAATTCTCTCCGTCGATCCCGGATATCGGACGGGCTGTAAGGTGGCGGTTCTCAGCGAGACGGGAAAGCTGCTGGCATACGCTACGATCTATCCTACAGAACCGAAGCATGATATCGCCGGGGCGGAACGTATCATCACGAAGCTGATCGATAAATTCGATCTCAATACCGTCGTTATCGGCAACGGTACAGCGTCCAGGGAAACGGAGAAATTTATCGCGGATTATATCGCAAAGACGGGCAAAGATCTGAAATATACCATCGTCAGCGAAGCGGGGGCTTCTGTCTATTCCGCCTCGAAACTGGCCAGTGAGGAATATCCTGATCTGGATGTGACCACCAGAGGCGCCATGTCCATCGGGCGTCGCCTGCAGGATCCGCTGGCGGAACTGGTGAAAATCTCGCCCAGACATATCGGCGTCGGACAGTATCAGCATGATATCAATCAGAACCTTCTGGACAGTGCTCTGACAAATGTAGTAGAAGATTGTGTAAACCGCGTAGGTGTCGATCTCAATACGGCTTCTCCTTCGCTGCTGTCCTATATTTCCGGCATAAACTCGGCTATAGCGAAAAATATCGTGGCTTATCGGGAGGAAAACGGAGCCTTTACAAACCGCAGGCAGCTGCTGAAAGTTCCGAAGCTGGGAGAGAAGACTTTCCGGCAGTGCGCCGGATTTCTGAGGATACGGGACGGAGAGGAGCCGCTGGATTCTACCGCTGTCCATCCGGAATCGTATGAGACTACGGAAAAGATGCTGAGGACGCTCGGCCTCGACAAGGAAGCCATCCGCCGCGGCGGCGCGAAGGAAATCGAAGAACGTATCCGAGGACGCTATCCGGAGGAGAAGAAGAAACGGCGTTCTGACCTGGACGGCAAAGCAAAGGCGGCTTCCAACGTGTCGGACGGCCGCGGTGTGAAGAATGGCAGGGGCGGAAGACCGGCAAACGGACTGGCTGCGCTGGCCGTTCTGCTGGAGGATGAGGAATTCAATAAAAAGAAGAAAAAAAGCAAAAAGGAAAGAGAAAAGGAAAAGGCTGCGGAACAGAGACAGAAGCAGCAGAGCCTGAAGCGGAGCATCGAAAGAATGGCGGAGGATCTCGGGATCGGAAGCATGACGCTGACCGACATCGTCGAAGAGATCGAAAAGCCTGCCAGAGATCCGCGGGAATCCATGCCCCCGGTGATATTCCGTCAGGATGTTCTTAATTTTGAGGATCTGAAACCGGGCATGGAGATGACGGGTACCGTGCGGAATGTGGTGGATTTCGGCGCTTTTGTGGATATCGGAGTCAAAACGGACGGACTGGTCCACATCTCGGAGATCAGCGACCGCTTCATTCATCATCCGATGGATGCGGTCAGCGTCGGTGATACCGTTAAAGTCCGCATTCTGGATGTGGATCAGGAACGCCACAAGATTTCTCTTTCGATGAAAATGTGATGGCATGCGGTAATATACAGTAATATATATAAATATGCGGACATGCGGATGCGCGCTTTTCCGGGAGCCGGAGGGCGGACGCATCCGCATCCTTTTTTGTTTTCCGCCTTTTCATCATGTGGTTTTCACATATGAGATATGTTAAATTTAAGAAAAACGTCCGGCCTCAAACTGGGCTTTGACTGTGAGATGTGTTAAATTATCAGAGGAGGAAATTCGGATGAAGAAGAAACTGCTGAAAGACCTCAGAAGAACAGGCGGAGAGAAAGAGATCCGCGATCTTCTGATCAGAATTGTCAGCGAGGATAATGACGAAACGCTGAAAGATGACCTGAAAAATTTCCACGCCAGCGAAATCGCTGACATTTTTGAATATCTGAATACGCATGATCGGCGGAGAATTCTGCGGGCGGTAGATCTGGATACCGCCTCTGAGATTTTTTCCTTTCTCGAAGAGCTCGACCCGTATATCCACGAGATCGACAACCAGAAAGCGGCGGATATCCTGGAAAACATGGATATCGGCGATGCCATCGATCTTCTGCAGGAGCTTGAGCCTCAGAAGAGAGCGCAGATCGCGGCACTGCTGTCGGACGATACGCGGACGGAGATCAGGGAGATCTGTTCTTATGACGAAGAGGAGATCGGACGCAGGATGACGACGAATTATGTCTGCATTTCCCGGACATTTTCCGTCAAGCAGGCCATGCGCTCTCTCATCGCGCAGGCCAGCGAAAATGACAATATCTCCAATATCTATGTGGAAGATGAAGAGGGCCATTTTTACGGTGTGATCGATCTGCAGAAGCTGATCATCGCCCGGGCGGGCTCGGATCTGGAAGAACTCATTCAGACCTCTTATCCTTTCGTCTTTGCCGATGAAAAGATCGGAGAATGCATCGAGGATCTGAAGAAATATGAGGAGGATTCCATTCCGGTACTGAACCGCTCCTTTGAGATAGAAGGCGTCATCACGCCTTACGATATCATCGAAGCTTCGGAGGACGAGATGGGAGAAGACTACGCGAAGTTCGCGGGTCTGACCGAAGAAGAGGAACTCGACGAGAATATACTGCACAGTCTGCAGAAGCGGCTTCCCTGGCTGACGATCCTCCTGTTTCTGGCCACATGTGTCTCTGTTGTGGCAGGTTTTTTTGAACATGTCGTGGCGGAAGTCACACTGATCGTCAGCTTCCAGTCACTGATTCTCGGCATGTCGGGAAACGTGGGCACTCAGTCGCTGGCCGTGACGATCCGGACGATCACAGAGGAGACGCTCAATCAGGCGGACAAGGTCCGGTTGATTTTAAAGGAACTGAGCATCGGCCTCCTGAACGGAATCATCATGGGGAGCATTTCCTGTCTGGTGCTGGGAATGTTCATCTGGAAGATAAAACATTATACTTTCATCGATGCTTTTGCCATATCCGGCTGTGCCGGCATCGCGCTGGCGGCGGCCATGTTCGTCTCCGGCTTTATCGGCACCATCGTGCCGCTCTTTTTCAATAAGATGAAGATCGACCCGGCTGTGGCATCGGGCCCCTTCATCACGACCATCAACGATCTTGTGGGAGTCGTCATCTATTACGGACTGGCATGGATTCTGCTCGTAAATTTGATGGGCATGTAACCGTCCTGTGTACTGTGCATACACGATACATGTTTTCGCAGGGAGTAATTGATTGCGGATATAAGTGAATAATGATATAATAAGTATGCTCATTGTTTACGCATATTTTACGGTTTTCCGGAGATCGGGTCCGCTGCCGGCGGGCCCGGACGGAAGATCTGCGGCTTATTAATATCACATGATAAGGAGGTACAACATGCAGGCTTATCCCAGCGAAAAAATCAGAAACGTAGCTCTCATCGGGCACGGCGGGTGCGGTAAGACATCTCTCATGGAACTGGCTCTGTTTGAGACCGGCGTGACGAACCGCGTCGGCACCATCGAGGACGGGAATACCGTTTCCGATTACGATAAGATGGAGATTGAAAAGGGCCATTCGATCAATATGTCGATCATTCCGATCGAATATAAGGATGTCAAGATCAATTTCATCGATACGCCGGGTCTTCTCGATTTTTCCCACGAGATGTACAGCGCTATCGAGGCTGCTGACATGGCCCTGCTGATCGTGGACGCCGGGTCCGGAGTACAGGTGGGAACGGAAAAGGCGTGGGATTTCTGCAAGACGCTGAAAAAACCTACCTTCATCATGATAAAGCGCAAGGACAAGGACACTTATGATTTCAACGAGCTGGTCAGCTCGATTCAGGAACGGTTCGGCGCCGTCTGCGTTCCCGCAAGTTATCCGATCAAACCGGAAATGCTGGAGGCGCTTAACGAGATGATCGCGGAGACGGACGAAGAACTGATGAATAAATACTTCGACGAAGGCGTTTTTGAAGACTGGGAATTCAACAAAGGTCTCCGAAACGGCGTGGCCGCAGCGGATATCGTGCCGATCTTCGCCTTCGATCCGGAAAACGGACAGGGTGTCAGCGCTATGCTCGACATCATCCGCAAATTTGCACCGTCTCCTCTGCGCCATACGCCGTATCTGTACGTCGATGCCAGCGGCGGCGAGGATTATGCCCTTCCGGAGACAGACGGCCCGGTTACGGCGCTGGTATTCAAAACACTGTCCGATCCGTTTGTGGGAAAAATTTCCATAATGAAGATCATCACGGGTACTCTTAAGGCGGGAATGGAACTCGTCAATACCAGATCCGGAAAGGCGGAGAAGATCAATAAGCTGGTCTTTCTCCGCGGCAGGACGCAGATCGATACCCCGGAGGCAAATGCAGGCGATATCGTGGCCGTGCCGAAGCTTGCTTATACGGAAACAGGTGATACGCTCTGCGACAAATCGAAGTCCAGAACTTACGTCAGCTTCAATTCCCCTGCTCCTACCCTCTTTACGGCTATCGCTCCGGCGAAGAAAGGCGAAGAGGAAAAGATGGGAACGGGTCTGGCCAGGCTGAGAGAAGAAGATCCGTCTTTCGTCGTCCGCCACGATACGGAGACGAAGCAGACGCTGCTGGGCACCCAGGGTGAGATGCAGCGGGGCGTCATCCTCTCCAAGCTGAAGGAACGCTTCGGCGTCGATGTGGTGACGAGTCCGAGAAAGATCGCTTACCGTGAGACGATCAAAGGGCATTCCGATGTTCAGGGCAAGCACAAGAAACAGTCCGGCGGCGCAGGGCAGTACGGCGACGTTCATATCCGCTTCTCGCCTTCTCAGGACAAGGTTCTCGACTTTTCTGAACAGCTGTTCGGAGGTTCGATTCCGAAGAACTATGTTCCGGCAGTGGAAAAGGGCATTATCGAGAGCATGGAGAAAGGACCTCTGGCCGGCTATCCGGTGGTAAACATCAAAGCCGTGCTGTATGACGGTTCCTATCACGATGTGGATTCCAATGAAATGGCATTTAAGATTGCCGCCTCTCTGGCATTCAAGAAGGGCATTACGGAGGCAAATCCTGTGCTCCTGGAACCGATCATGAGACTGGAAATCAGCATTCCGGACGAATATATGGGCGATGTCATGGGCGATATGAACCGCAGAAGAGCCCGCATTCTCGGCATGGAGCCGGTAGGCCACGGTGTGCAGAAGCTGATGGCGGAAGCACCGATGGCGGAGCTGCTGGACTATCCGATCGCGCTGAAGGCCATGACTCAGGCGAAGGGTTCCTTTACGCAGGAGTTCTTAAGATATGACGAAGTGCCGCACCATCTGGCGACGAAGATTATCGCCGAGGCGAATGCGGAGTAAAAAGCGGGGAGATTTTCCCGAAGCTGCAGCCGCCGGAATAAGAACGAAGAAGCGGATAAGACAAAGCACAGAAACCGTACGATATGATAAAAAGGAGCCAGGCCTTTACGGTCGGGCTCCTTTTTATCATACTGCGGAAAAATTCCGTTATTTTGCTGTACACGGCGCCCGGCGCCGATCATGTCGCCTTCCCGGGATGTCTCCTAGTGAGTCAGGAAGAACATGAGAAGGAAGAGAATTCCGATGGCCCATGTGCCTCCGTTGATTTCTCTGACTTTGCCCGTAAACAGCTTGATGATGATGTAGGAGATCAGACCGAAAGCGATACCGTAGGAGATATTGTAGGCAAAAGCCATGATGGAGATCGTCAGAAATGCAGGAACCGCGATGGAAGGATCGGTCCATTCGATATTTTTGACGACGTTCATCATGAGTACACCGACGTAGATCAGAGCCGCGGCTGTCGCACAGGACGGGATCAGAACGGCGATAGGACTGAGAAACATCGCGATGAAAAAGAGTCCCGCCGTAACCATGGACGAAAGGCCGGTACGTCCGCCCTCCGCTACGCCTGCGGAGGATTCCACGAAGGTAGTCACCGTAGAAGTACCGCAGATTGCGCCGGTTGTCGTAGCGATAGCATCTGCGAGCATGGCTTTTTCCATGTTCGGAACATCGCCTTCTTTTGTCAGCATATTTCCGCGGGCGCACGCTCCGTAGAGAGTTCCCAGCGTATCGAACATATCCACGAGGCAGAATGCCAGCGCAGTCGTTACGATCAGGATGATCAGCGCCGCCATGGAGTGATCGGCCAGATAGGCGGAGAAGTCAAATCCCTCCGTAAAGACTTTTCCGAAAGACTGTGTTCCGAAATCCACGAATGCGGCAAACGGATTCAGCTCGAGATTTTCCGTGAAGCCGTTGTAAAATCCGGGAATCGTAAAGCCCAGAATATAATAGAGAACCGCTCCGCCGAGGATACCCCAGATGATGGCACCCTTTACTTTTTTTACAGACATGACAGCTATGGCCAGCAGCGATGCGATCGTTACCAGCAGCGGCATGATGCTTTCCCACGTTGCGGTACCGCTGAAAATATTGAAAGAAGCCAGAGCGGAACAGGTCGATTCGCTGCCGACGATGAGATCTGCATTCTGCAGACCGATATAGGCGATGAAAAGTCCGATACCGGCAGGAATCGCCATACGAACGCTGTTTGGAATCGCGCGGAAGATCTTTGTTCTAAGACCTGTCACAGTAAGAATGATAAATACGATACCGTCGAAGAGTACGAGAACGAGGGCGTTGGCATATGAGAGACCGAGACCGAAACAGACGGTATAGACGAAGAAGGCATTGAGCCCCATGCCGGACGCCTGAGCCAGAGGCAGATTGGAGAGCAGGCCGATGAGGACCGTACCGATGACAGCCGAGATGGCGGTGGCGATATAGATCGCATTGTAGGATACCGTTCCCAGTTCGGCAAACATACTGGAGTTTACCATGAGAATGTAAGCCATCGCCATGAAGGTCGTGATACCGGCAACGACTTCGGTTTTTACCGTAGAGCCGTGCTCCGTGACTTTAAAAAACTTATCCATAACATCCTCCCAGAAATATAATTGGATAAAAAAATAAATTACAGACATATTTTATCTGTGAAAGCGGGGTTTTACAAGGAGAATCTTCTGCAATCGGATATTCGCAGCTGTAAAGCGGGAAAAGATACGGAAAAAGAATAGTAAGGTTCCTTGTCTTGCGAAAAAAGTCTGTATTCACTATAATTATGATAGATAAGAAAACGGTCATGATGTGTGCGCCCGTACGCATGTGTATGTATAAGGATGTGATGCCGGCGGCAGGCCGGCGTGAGGACAGAGGAGCAGAAAAAGATGGAATATGAAATGAAAATCGCGGGTCTGAAGCGTTCGCTTCCGCTCTGCAGAGTATCTGATGATCTGTATATCGGTGCGTTTGTCATATTCGGCGATCCGGAGCTGACGACGGCGTGTGCGGCGGAGCTGCTGAAAAGAGTGCCGGAGTACGATTATATGCTGACGGCTGAGGCGAAGGGAATTCCTCTGATTCACGAGATGGCACGTCTTGCGGGAAATCAGAAATATTTTCTGGCAAGAAAAAAAGCAAAACTCTATATGCGGAATGTATTTGAGGTTTCCGTGGAGTCGATTACCACAGAAGGAGAGCAGAAGCTGTATGTGGACGGAGCGGATGCGGAACTCATGAAGGGAAAGCGCATCCTTCTGGTGGATGATGTGATTTCGACGGGTGAATCCATGGCTGCGCTGGAGAAGCTGGTGGAAAAGGCAGGGGGAACCGTCTGCGGCAGAGCCGCGATTCTCGCGGAGGGAGATTCGCAGAAGCGGGATGATATTATCTATCTCGAGCCACTGCCGCTGTTTCATGCGGACGGGACACCGAAAAAATAGACGGACAGGAACGGTTATACGGAACTTTATCATTCCCGGCCGGGCGACGGATGGAATATTCCCGATTTCCTGCCCGGCTGAAAGAATATCGGAAGCCAAAGACTGCGGCAACGATGCCGGCAGACTTGATAAAAGCAGGTGATATGGCTTTTTCTGCAGCCGCACTGCGAGGAAGAGATGCAGAAGACATCGGGGGTGTTTACTATGAAGATTTCCACAAAGGGAAGATATGCGCTGCGGATGCTGCTCGACCTGGCCGAGCATAAAGAGGACGGATTTATTCCTCTTCGGGATGTGGCGGAGCGCCAGGGTATTTCCAAGAAATATCTCGAGCAGATCGTTCCGGTCCTGAGCAGAGCGGGCCTTCTTTCCGCCAGCAGAGGTTTTCAGGGAGGCTACCGGCTCGTGCGGGAACCGGATGAATATACGGTGGGAGAAATACTCCGGCTTTCGGAAGGCGATCTTTTCCCTGTGGCCTGCCTGGCGAAAAAACCGAATCCGTGCGAACGCTGCGGAGAATGTATCACACTGCCGGTGTGGGAAGGCCTGTATCGTGTTATCAGCGAATATCTGGACGGCATGACGCTGCAGGATATTCTCTCAGCTTATCCGGACCGTAGCCCGGAAGGCGGATGCTGCATGGACGAAGAAGAGCAGGAGAGCCGCGGAGGAAA
>CAJFPD010000091.1 GCA_904398315.1 Candidatus Alangreenwoodia gallinarii
AGGAGGAAAGTGGTATGGAACTACGTACATTACGTTATTTTCTGGCAGCAGCTCAGGAGGAAAATATAACCAGAGCTGCGGATATTCTGCACATAACCCAGCCGACGCTGAGCCGCCAGATGATGGATCTGGAAAGAGAACTGGACACTACGCTGATGCTCCGCGGAAAAAACGGGCTGACTCTGACAGATGAAGGGATTTTTTTCAGACAGCGCGCAGAGGAAATCGTCGAACTGGTGGATCGTCTGGAGCAGGCTTTCGCGGAGAAAAATTCCGATGTCAGCGGAGTCATTTCCATCGGTGCTACGGAATCCGTCGGCAGCCGGTTTTTTGCGAAACTGATTAAGCAGTTTTCTGAGAAATATCCGCTGGTACAGTTTAATCTGTATAATGAAATGGCGGATTACATCAAAGATCGCATGGATAAGGGACTGATCGATGTGGGTCTGTTATTGGAACCGGTTGATACCTCAAAATATGATTTTATCCGCCTGTCGCAGAAAGAAACATGGGGCGTACTCATGAGGGACGATCATCCTCTGGCCGGAAAGGAATCTCTCACGCAGGATGAGATCTCACAGTATCCTCTGATTCTTCCGCTCCGTGAGCGGGTTCGCGCGGAAATTCTGAACTGGCTGAACCGGGAGGAGAAGGATCTGAACATTCCGCTCAGCTATACGCTTCTGTCTAATGCGGTACTTCTTGTGGAAGAGGGTCTGGGATGCGCTTTTTGTCTGGACGGTGCCCTGGCGATTCACAGCAGCCCGCATCTGCGTTTTATTCCGATCCGACCGGAGCATACTACCCGCAGTGTGCTGGTCTGGAAGAAAAATCATCTGTTTTCACCTGCTACTTCTCTGTTTATAAAAGAAATCAATATGCTCCGGACGAAGATAGAGTGATCGTCGATCCGCACAGGGACTTCCGGAGGATACGGAACCGGAGGTCTCTGTTTTTATGTGACTTATCATAATTTATACATACGTAAAATGCATGGAAGAAGATAAATGATAGGTATTAGACATTATAATGACAGCATTTTATAATAAATTCGATTTCAGATACGAATAATGTAAATATTTCAAATGAAACCGGAGGAAAACAGATATGGAACTGAAAAAATTGCCGAAAATCGCATTGGGAGCCTGGGCCTGGGGAAATGACGGAACGTTCGGAGGCAGTCTGACCGCTGAAGATGTACGTCCGGTATTCGATGCAGCTATGAAGAACGGACTGAATCTCTGGGATACCGCATATGTCTATGGCATGGGAACCTCGGAGAAAGTGCTGGGCGAATTTCTGCGCACAGTACCACGCGACAGCTATCTCATCTCCGATAAATTCACTCCTCAGTGTGCTGATCCCGGTGCGGAAAACGCTGTAACAGCCATGTACGAAACCAGTGCAAAACTGCTGGGCACCGATTATATGGACATTTACTGGATTCATAACCCGGTAGGTGCGCCGGAATGGACGAGAAAACTGATCCCTCTGGCTAAGAGCGGAAAAATCGGGCGCATCGGTCTTTCGAACCATAATCTGGCGGAAATCAGAGAAGCGGCCGCTATTCTGAAAAGCGAAGGCCTGAAAATCGATGCGATTCAGAATCATTACAGCCTGCTGAACCGTTCTTCCGAGACTTCCGGAATTCTCGATTACTGCAGGGAGAACGGCATCGTTTTCTTTGCCTACATGGTGCTGGAGCAGGGCGCGCTGTCCGGAAAGTACGATACAAAACATCCTTTTCCGGCGGATTCTGACCGCGGCGCGGTATACAATCCCATGCTGCCGCAGCTGGAAAAACTGAACGCCGGATTGAAAGAGATTGCAGACAGACACGGTGTATCCGCCGCTCAGCTGCCGATAGCCTGGGCTGTTGCCAAAGGAACACTGCCTATCATCGGCGTGACAAAGGTTTATCAGGTAGAAGATGCAGCCGGCGCCGCCGCTCTGAAGCTGAGCGCTGAGGAGATAGAAATCATGGAACGTCTGGCTGGTCAGACGCCGCTGAATGTCATCCGTTACTGGGAAAAGGAAATGAGATAGCGGAGTGCGGATATTCCCGAGACAGGAGATATACCACGGAAACAGGTGATGAAAATATGTCACACGAGAAAAAATATCCGCTGTATTTCATGAAGAAAAAGACAAAAGGCAGCTTGCTTATCAAAGGAGATTGAACGTTGACGGAACTGGAAAAGAAACAGAAGGGTAAGATCTACGATGCGCGCGACCCTGAAATCCGAATTCAATACAATCGTGCAAAAGACTGGGCGAAGACGTACAATAGTTTACCGGCTGCCGATATGCAGGCAAAAGACCGGATTTTGAGATTGTTCCTCGGCAGTGTCGGAAGGAACGTGCGGGTTAATCAGCCGTTTTTTATAGACTACGGGTATAATATTTCTCTCGGAGATAATTGCTTTATCAATATGAACTGTACTCTGCTGGATGCCGGCTCGATCTCTATCGGTGACAATACACTTCTCGGTCCGGATGTGAAGATTTACACTTCCTGTCATCCTCTTGACGGCTCAGAGCGATTCTGGGAAGAAACCGAAGGCACGACGGCGGTCAAAACCTGGACAAATCCGGTGAAAATCGGCCGATACACATGGATCGGAGGCGGAACGGTAATCCTTCCTGGCGTTGTCATAGGAGACAATGTGGTGATCGGTGCAGGCAGCGTAGTGGCAGAATCTGTTCCGGACAATGCCGTGGCCTGCGGTAATCCGTGCAGGATACTGAAATGGAATCCGCCGCTGAAACGATCGGAGAATCAGGGCGGCAGTCCGGCAGCTTCTGGAGGAATGAACGGTCCGGATCTGATATGATGGAAGATGCAGGCTGCGATCAGGTACTAAAAAGGAGCAGACATGTTACTGCTCCTTTTTTCTTCCGTGCCGGCGGTCATCCGGCAGGAACACTGTCTGCACTGCGGGAACTGTATGGAAGTCTGTCCGCAGAAAGCTGTGACTGTCTGACCGGCAGAGATCTGTGGTAAAATGAAGGAGATCTTCAGCCGGAACAGACGGAAGCAGACCGGAACAGAGAGGAAAAGTACAGATCGAAGCGGACTGGAACAGGAAGGAAAAGTACAGACCGAAGCAGACCGGAACAGAAAAGAAAAATCCGGAAATTTGCCCGGATCAGAGCCGGCTGATCCGGAGGAAATCCATTCGGTATGCGGCAAAGAAAGAGACGCTGCAGAGGAGCACGATGAGGGAGGGAAACGGATGAAGCTGAAAAACATACTGATTGTCGTGAAAGATATAGAAAGGTCCAAAAAATTTTACCGCGATCTGTTCGGCCTCGAGGTGATACGCGATTTTGAGGGTAATGTGATTCTGACGGAGGGGCTGGTCCTTCAGGAGGAAAAGATCTGGAGGGAATTTCTCGGCAAAGAGATCGTGCCGCGGAACAATGCCTGTGAACTGTATTTTGAAGATCGGGATCCGGAGGCTTTTGTAGAAAAACTGGAAAAACTGTATCCCTCTGTAATATATGTCAATCGCCTCATGACGCACAGCTGGGGCCAGAAAGTCGTCCGCTTTTACGATCCGGACGGAAATCTGATCGAAGTGGGCACGCCGGTATAGATATGGTGAGCGGGATCATTCTTTCCACGGAAGTCTTTTCATTTCTTCCGGTTTCTGGCGGAATATCCCGGGCCCGGCTCATACATATATGTTTCTCAGAACGCATCTTGTATTCGTCGATTATGAACAGCCTGCCCTGCTGTTCTTCGTACAGTATGTCGCTATCATGGAGTTTTTTGCCTTTCTGGCATATTACGGAGAAAAAATCCTGCGGGTAGGTTCTGGAAGAAAAACGAAATGACTGAAAAAGGATTGAAATAAGATGGATTCCGGAAGACAGCGGATATGTTCCGGAAGGAAAAGAACCGGAAGGAAAAGGAAATGATTGAAATAAAAGGAAAATATAACGAGGCGAAGATTTTTACCGACCTGGCGGACAGCGCGTCTTTAGCTCAGGTTCAGGAGCTCTGTAATCAGGAATTCACGGCGGGCAGCCGCATCCGGCTGATGCCGGATATTCACGCCGGAGCCGGCTGCACCATCGGAACGACGATGACGATCCGAGATAAAGTGGTTCCCAATCTGGTGGGTGTGGACATCGGCTGCGGCATGGAGACCGTACGTCTGCGGGAATCCCGTATGGAGATGCAGAAGCTGGACCGGCTGATACGTGAGAAAATCCCTTCCGGCTTTGAAATCAGAAAGGAACCGCACCGTTATGCGGAGGAGATTGATCTGAGCGAACTGGCCTGCGCTGCGCATGTCAATCTTCCGCGGGCGGAAAAAAGTATCGGAACGCTGGGCGGAGGCAATCACTTTATTGAGATCGACAGAGACGATGAGGGAAATCTCTACCTCGTCGTCCATTCCGGCAGCCGTCATCTGGGCGTGGAGGTGGCAAAATATTATCAGGAGGAAGGCTACAAGGTTCTGAACCGCTCCGATGACGCCTCTGTAAAGGAAATGATTGACCGGATGAAAGCGGAAGGCAGACAGAAGGAGATCCGGAAGGAACGGAAGAAGCTGAAAAACACGAAGCGAACGGATATTCCGAAGGCGCTGGCCTATGTGTCGGGAGAGCTGTTTGACCGGTATATTCACGATATGAAGATCGTGCAGCGCTTTGCCGCTCTGAACCGGCAGGCAATGACGGATGAGATTCTCAGAGGAATGAAGCTCCATGCGGAGGAGCGGTTTACGACGATCCACAATTATATCGATACGGACAGCATGATTCTGAGGAAGGGAGCCGTTTCCTCACAGAAGGGCGAACAGCTGCTGATTCCCGTCAATATGCGGGATGGCAGTCTGATCTGCGTGGGGAAAGGCAATGAGGACTGGAACTGTTCGGCGCCTCACGGAGCCGGACGCCTGATGAGCCGGTCGGAGGCGAAGCAATCCTTCACCGTATCTGAGTTTAAAAAACAGATGGAGAACGTCTATACCACATCGGTGAACAGAGAGACCCTGGACGAATGTCCCATGGCCTATAAGGGAATGGAAAATATTCTGGATAACATCGGACCGACAGCCGATGTGGTCAGAATAATCCGTCCGATCTATAATTTTAAAGCGGGTGACACGGGCTGACAGCCCGCTTTTTTTCTGTTTAGAGGCGTCGGAAACGGATACGGCCCGAATTCCACAGGAATCTGACACGGTCCGGACTTCGTTCAAACCTTGACAGGCGTTGTAAAATCGTATATAGTTTAACTAACAGCAAGGGTGCTTGATCGGAGGAGGTTGAGTACCCTTTTTTCTTTTGTTCCATGCAGGAGGATACCGTTATGAAGGAACTGATCGAACATACGGACAGGATCAACCGGCTGCTGGCGCGGTATGGCGTCAAGTTCGGAATCTACAGAAACGGGGAGTTTCATGAGCAGTTATTCCCTTTTGATGCGATTCCCCGGGTGATTTCCCATGAGGATTTTCAGCATCTCGAAAAAGGACTGATCCAGCGTGTGGATGCGTTGAATCTGTTTCTGAATGATATATACGGAGAAAAAAACATCGTCAGGGACGGCGTGATTCCGGAAAAATTCGTATTCCTCTCTTCCGGCTATCTTCCTCAGTGTGAGGGAATCCGCCCGCCGAAGAAAATCTACAGTCATATTTCCGGCATCGATCTGGTGCTGGGAAAGGATGGAAAATGGTATATTCTGGAAGATAATCTCCGGATTCCGTCCGGCGCTTCTTATCCTCTGATCGCCAGAGAGATCTGCAGGAGAGCGTCGCCGGCCACCTTCAGCAGCAATGCCGTAGTGGACAACCGAAATTATGCGGAGCTGCTCCGTGAGACGATGGACTGGGTCAGTACGGGAGGAATTCCCGTCATCATGACGCCGGGACGTTACAATGCGGCATATTTTGAGCATTCCTATCTCGCGGAGAAGACGGGCAGCGAGCTGGCCACCTGTTCGGAGCTGTCGGTGGAAAACAATTATCTGTATTACCGCGATTACCGGGGAGGAAAGCAGAAGGTCGGCGTCATCTACCGGAGAATATCCGACGAGTATCTCGATCCCATGACATTTCTGCCGGAATCTCTGATCGGCATACCGAATCTCATGGACGTCTACCGCAGCGGCAATGTGGCCATCGTCAACGCGCCGGGCAACGGCGTGGCCGATGACAAGGGAATCTATTATTTTGTTCCGAAGATGATCCGGTATTATCTGGGGCAGGAACCCGTCCTGAAAAACGCGCCGACTTATCTGCCGTTTTATGAGGAGGATCGCCGGTACGTTCTGGAAAATCTGAAAAAGCTGGTGATAAAGGACGTGGCGGAAGCCGGGGGCTACGGTGTTGTATTCGGAAATGAGCTGAGCGGGGAGCGTCTGGCGGAGATGAAGGAACGGATCGAAAAAGAGCCGAGAAGATTCATCGCCCAGGAGGTCATCGATTTTCAGGATATGGATATCATCGAGGACGGAAAGCGTGTTCCGAGAAAAGCGGATCTGCGGGCATTTGTTCTGTCCGGAGAAAAAACAAAGGTGTGGGCCAGCGGCCTGACGCGTTTTTCGAGAAACGCGGATTCGTTTGTCGTCAATTCATCGCAGGGAGGAGGATTTAAAGATACATGGGTGCTATCTCGGTAGAAAAAATGGATCATCTGTTCTGGCTCGGACGGTATACCGACAGAGTCTATACGACGGTCCGCCTGTTTTTTCAGATTTACGACAATATGATCGAGCAGCCGGAGGGGATTTATGAAAAATATTGTGAAAGACTGAATATCCCCAATATCTATACATCGAACGGACAGTTTGTACGGTCGTATCTTTTTGATGCTCAGAATCCGGATTCCGTACTCTCCAATATGGAGCGGGCTTACGGCAACGCGGTGGTTCTCCGGGAGGAGCTGAGCAGCAGTACGTTCTCCTATGTTCAGCTGGCTCTGAACACGATGGAATCGTGCAGCAGGACGACGGCGCCTCTGCTGGAGCTGCAACAGGTCATCGACTATCTGCTGGCCTTCTGGGGATGTGCCGATGATTATGTGGAGGAAGACTGCCGAAATATCCTGAAGTGCGGCAAATATGTGGAGCGGCTCGATCTGTGCATCCGTTTCAGTTTTCATATCCGTGATATCGGGAAAGAATATCGCAAGCTCGTCAACCGCCTCCGCAGGACGAATCTGTGCTATAATGAAGAGAATCTGAAACGTCTCGGAGAAATTATAAACGAAGGAACGGATCAGGTCACAGATTATCAGGAGGCGCTGCGCTGTCTGGAGGGACTTTTCCGCTGAAGACAGTGTGCGGCGGAAGAGCATGAAAAAACTGAAATTTGAATACAGAATGGAGCTGAAATTTTCGTCTCCGGTGAACAGCCATTATTTTGCCCTGCGCTGCGTTCCCGGAGACTCTTTGCGGCAGAGGATCACGCTGACGGAACGAAGCGTGGCGCCTGCCGACTATATCAGCGTGCTGAGGGACGGATTCGGCAATCTGAAGATCAGCGGATCCTGTCTGGAAAATCACGACACATTCGGATACCGGGTGGCCGGTACGGCCGTCACGGAAGGGATGATCATTCAGAAATCACCTCTTCATCCGATGTATCGTTATCCGTCGAAATATACGCAGTTCGGACCGTCTGTCATCGAATTCGCCCGCTGTGCTGAGGAAGAGTGCAGAAGCTCGGGAGCAGAGACGGTAATGGAAAAATCTGTATGTATTATGAATTATCTGCACTCTCATTTTGAATACATTCCGGGTGTTACGGATATCGGAACGACGGCCGAAGAAGCGCTCCGGCTCGGCAGAGGTGTCTGTCAGGATTATGCCCATATCATGACGGCTGTTCTGCGCTTTCTGGGTATCCCGGCGCGGTACGTCAACGGAATGATGATCGGGGAAGGTTATACGCATGCCTGGACAGAAGTCTACACGGACGGGGGCTGGTACGGGTTTGACCCTACGAATAATCTTCATATCGACGGATATTATATCAAGCTCGCCCACGGAAGAGATTTTGAGGACTGTGTGGTGGATAAGGGCATCTTTCGCGGAAATGCCTGTCAGCAGCAGGATATCTGTGTAAATGTGGAGGAGATCGGTGATGATAGAAACAGTAGTATCGATGGAACTGCCGGTAGATGAACGGCTGCAGATCAGAAAAAACAGAGTCACGCCGGTGCATTCCGACGGAAAGGAAAAGCGGGTCGCCATCGTGACGGGAACGCACGGCGATGAGCTGGAGGGACAGTTCGTCTGTTATGAGCTGCTTCGGAGGCTGAAAGCGGAGCCTGACTGCCTGAAGGGCATCGTGGATGTCTATCCGGCGCTGAATCCTCTGGGGATCGATTCCATCACCAGAGGAATCCCCATGTTCGATCTGGATATGAACCGGATTTTCCCGGGAAGCGAAGACGGACAGATGATGGAATCCGTCGTATATCGCCTCATGCAGGATCTGAAGGGCGCGGATCTTTGTGTGGATATTCACGCCAGCAATATCTTTCTGATGGAGATTCCCCAGGTGCGGATCAATGAAATCTCGGCGAAGACGCTGGTTCCTCTGGCGGAAAAGATCAATGTGGATTTCGTCTGGGTTCACGGCGCAGCCACCGTTCTGGAATCCACGCTGGCCTACAGTCTGAATAAAGCCGGAACACCGACGCTGGTCGTCGAGATGGGAGTCGGCATGAGGATCACAAAAACTTACGGATATCAGCTGGTGGAAGGCATTTTAAATGTCATGAAGGAGATGGGTGTCTGGGAGGGCACGACAGGAGATATCAGAAAGCCGATCGTATCTACCGATCATGAGGTCGGCTATCTCAACGCGGACAGCGCCGGGATCTATGTCCCGCATGTCAGGATCGGAGAGAAGGTCGGAAAAGGGGATCTTCTGGGAGAAATCCTGAATCCTCTGACAGGCGATGTGGAACAGGCGGTGACGGCGCCCATCGACGGCATGCTGTTTACGAGACGGGAATATCCGGTGGTCTACAGCGGTTCGCTTCTGGGCAGAATACTGGGAGGCGGAAAAGAATGAGAAAAACAGAAATATATACCATGGGATCGCCGTACCGGGAAGATCTCAGGATTACGGGATATACTTTCGGCCACGGAAAAAAAGCTGCCTGCATCGTAGGCAGTATCCGGGGCAATGAGATACAGCAGCTTTATATCTGTTCCCAGCTCATCCGAAAGCTGAAGGAACTGGAAGCAGCCCACGCTATCGCGCCGGATCAGGAAATTCTCGTGGTTCCGTCGGTCAATCACAGCGCGATGAATATCGGCAAACGATTCTGGCCCGTGGACAATACGGATATCAACAGGATGTTTCCGGGGTATGATCTCGGAGAGACGACGCAGCGGATCGCGGCGGGAGTCTTCGATACGGTAAAGGAATACGACTACGGAATACAGTTTGCCAGCTTTTATATGCCGGGGGATTTCATTCCCCACGTCCGCATGATGGACACCGGCAGGCAGAACGCGAGTCTGGCCGGTCTGTTCGGCCTTCCGTATGTGGTGGTGCGCAGGCCGAGGCCCATCGATACGACTACGCTGAATTACAACTGGCAGATATGGGATACGAATGCTTTTTCCGTCTACACGACGGAAACGGAGTTTATCGACGAGCGTTCGGCGCGGCAGGGAGTTTCCGCCGTGCTGCGTTTTCTCACGAGGATGGGAATTCTGCGATACAGCTGTCATAACGGATACATATCGACGGTCATAGAAGAGGAGAAGATGGTCTCCGTCAGAGCGGAGGCAGGCGGCATTTACAGGAAGCTCTGTAGTCCGGGTGACGAGGTGCGTGAGGGAACCCCTCTTGCCGAGATCGTGCATCCTTACGAGGGAAATGTCGTATCGACTGTCTTCTCTCCGACAGAGGGGATCGTCTTTTTCACGCATAAAAAACCGTTGGTTACAGAGCATGCCGTCGTCTGCAAGGTCATCCGACGGATTCATGCGTAAAGCGGAGACGAAAAAGGTAAAGAACTCCGAATCCGCAAATGCAATAGATAATGGCGCCGGCTGTCGCAGAGAGCGAAATTGTGTACAATATTCTGAACAGTGAATTTGTGAAATATGACTATGACAGGTGGATCCGATATTTTCGTCATAATTCCGGACAACGGCTCAGAATCGATTTTTCAGGGGAGACAGAGCTGTCTTCGGAACAGAGAAAGAGGATATTTCCTTCGATAACGGCATTTCAGAAAGGAGAACGGAGTGAGGGCGGATATTTTCTGTCCGCCGCAGAACGGTTTGCAGAAGAGAAAAAAGAACCGTCTTATACGGAAGCTGTGAGGTATTTTATAAAGGAGGAAAACACCCATTCAGCGTATCTGGCTCAGTATATGAAATGGCACAGGGTTCCGGAAAAGAAATACTCTGTTCTGGACAGCATTTTCCGAAGGCTGAGGCAGGTAAACGGCATCCGCTCAGAAGTGACAGTTCTCGTGACAGCTGAGATTATTGCGCTTTCCTATTACACAGCCCTGAAAAATGCGACAAAATCTTCGGCGCTGAAAAGCATCTGCAGCCAGATGCTTCACGATGAACTGCCTCATGTGGTTTTTCAGTCGTATACGCTGGCTCACTTTCACAATACTGCATGGACCGGGTTTCAACGCAGAGCGCTGATGATGGCTGCCTGCCTGGCGGTCTGGACCGCTTACCGGAGCGTATTCCGGTCCGGAGGGTATTCTCTGCGCAGATTTCTGCAGAACAGCCTGCTTCTGCTGCATCGGTCTGATGTCATCGCCCGGAAAACCGGCTGGTAAATGTAAACTGATAAGACATCAATCCGACTCCAGTTTTGCAAACAATGCGTCCACACTGTCGAATACAGGTTGTTCGCCGGAGGCTATCTTTGCTTTCGCCTGATCAATTTCTGCACGAAGCTCGTCAAGGTATTTTTTCGGATATACAACAACCGGAATCATGCGGATGGTACCGTCCTGTTCAATAATATCCAGCTTATCTCCTTCGGAAAGTCCCAGTTTTGTTATGATTTCTTTAGGAATGGTAATCTGTGACTTCTGACGTAATTCGGCCAGCATATAATCATCTCCTCTACTGAAAAGTTGAAAATAGGAATTTCTGATTTTCTTACTTATAATATATTCGATTGATCCGATTTATGCAAGAGAGGACGAAAAAAATGTGATTGATCCGGAACGGAGATTGTCCGTCTGTAAATGCATTTTCTTTGAATATATGGAATTCCGGATTTTTGTACGAATAGGTATGTATATTTTTTCCGTTAAACTTGTCAAAATAGAAGAAAAAATATAAAATACGATAATATACGGAAAAATATCCGGTATATGTAAAAATGGAACAGGAAAAGAAGAGAACGACATGCAGCTGGAAACAGAACATCTGATTCTGCGTCCCTGGGAAGACGGAGATGCGGAGGAATTATACCGGTACGCGAAAGATGAAAGAGTCGGTCCCGCCGCGGGCTGGCCGCCTCATACCGATGTGGAGGAAAGCAGGGAGATCATACGGACCGTGTTTTCCGGGCCGGAAACGTATGCCATGGTTCTGAAGAGCACGGGAAAGCCGATAGGATGCGTGGGGGTCATGTTTTTCCCGGCGGGAAATCTTTCGCTGAAAGACCGGGAAGCCGAGATCGGCTACTGGATCGGCGTACCGTACTGGGGACAGGGGCTTACGACGGAAGCTGTGCGCAGAATCGTAAAGCGCTGCTTTGAGGATCTGGGATGTGAGATCCTGTGGTGTGGCCATTATGACGGAAACGAGCGTTCCAGGGGTGTTCAGGAAGCCTGCGGCTTCCGGTATCATCATACGGAGCGGACCGAGGTGGCTTCGCTCGGAGAAATCCGGACGGAGCATTTTTACTGCCTGACCAGAGAGACATTTCTGAAGAGCCGGGAAGTGTGACCGGCAGGGCGGATCAGCCGTCAGGTACACGGCCCGTGCGGCGGATCCGGAGTTCTCACGGAAGCTTCGCCCGTCTGAAACATACGTCTGTGCGCTTACAAAAAACATATAAAACATACAAAAAAGACGATGCGCTTTCGTAGAGAGACAGCGTATCGTCTTTTTCTATGGCCCATGTAAATCACGGCTCATCCGGGATTTATAACCGAAATCCGGGGAGATGGCCGCGGTCTGATGGAATACGCTATAATCTGCGTTCCATATCGTCGATCAGATCCTGCAGAGTGACAGAACTCATCTGATCCCGCATGGCGTTCTGTATGGCGGAAAGTCTGCCGTCCAGTACGGCGTGAACATTCCGGCCCACCGGACATGCCGGATTCGGATTCTCGTGAAAATGGAATAAATCCTCGTCCTTTTCGACAGCGTCGAAGATGTCCGCTAAAGTGATGTCCTCCGGATCTTTTGCCAGAGAAGTTCCTCCTTCGCCGGCCCGCACGGTGACGAGACCGGCCGCTTTCAGCTGGCCGATGGTATTTCGGATGATAACGGGATTTACGTTTACACTTCCGGCGAGAAATGCGGAAGTCGTCTTTACTTTGCCTTCAAATTCGACGATCGCCAGCAGAATGTGCACGGCAATCGGAAGTCTGGAAGAAAACTGCATGATATCTCCCTTCTGAATTTTGATCACAAAAATTATAATGGAAGCCTGTTTTTCTGTCAACGACAGCGTCTCCGGAAAAAATTTCAGGGAGATTTGACATCGTTTCTGAAAAATGACAGACTGAAAGAGGCAGGGAAGGTGGAAGACGACAGAGCGGATATTAAAAAATACAGAAGATATAAGATATAGAAGAGATAAAGGAGAATAAAATGAAACAATATGTAGTGGATGCGTTTACGGATCACGTTTTTTCCGGCAATCCGGCGGCAGTCTGTATCATGGACGGCTGGATTTCTGATGAACTGATGCTGGCAGTGGCGAAGGAGAACAATCTGTCGGAGACAGCGTTTGCCGTAAAGGAAGAAGAGGGATATCGCCTGAGATGGTTCACTCCGGGAGGAGAAATCGACCTGTGCGGTCATGCGACGCTGGCGGCTGCGTCTGTCATCATGAATCATTATGAGCCGGATCTTTTGGAAATCCGTTTTCGCACGATGGGCGGCATCCTCGCGGTGAAAAAAACAGAAGAAAAAGCGGGGGATATGCTGTATGAGATGGATTTCCCGGCCTACAGCCTGAAGCCGGCGGAGATCACTTCAGAAATAGCCGAAGCGGTGGGAGCGGAGCCGGTGGAAGTGTATGCGGGAAGAGATCTCCTGTGTGTCTTTTCCGATGAGGAAATGGTCAGAAATCTTAAGCCGGATCCGGAAAGGATGAAGAGGCTGGAGGGACTTCTGCTGCACGCTACAGCGAAGGGCCGGGAATACGACTGTGTGTCCAGAAGCTTTGCTCCGAAGCTCGGGGTAACCGAAGATCCCGTCTGCGGCTCCGGACACTGCCACATCATACCGTACTGGGCGGAAAAGTCGGGAAAAGACCGGTTTATCGCTTATCAGGCGTCGGAGCGCGGAGGAACGCTGTACTGCCGCATGGAAGGCGGCCGTGTGAAGCTGGCCGGAAAGGCGGCCCTTTATTCCGTGGCGGAGATCCTGTGAAAGCGGGGATTCTGCGGGAAAAGATGAGGGAAAGGAACGGATACGATGATTGAAGTGGCATTCAGCGAGAGCGAAGCGGCCGTGATACGGGAGGCAAAAGGAAAATTTACGGATGAGAAGCGGAGAGAGAAAGTTTCTTTCCGGAGCGGGGAAAAGAGAAAGGAAAATCCGGAGAAGGTCATCTGCCTAGCCTTCCTGCTGGATATCGGAGATATCCGCAAACCTGTGGACAGCGAATACCGGCGGAATCTGATTTTTTCCATGTATCATCAGGATCAGTGGAGAGATGACAGCGGCCAAACGGCGGTCCGGGAGCTGAAAAAAGCCGGAGATCTGTATGTTTCCGGGCTGAACCGCCTTGAAACATATCTGGATGCCGGGGAGCCGGTCAGAATATGGTACGGCGATGCTCCTTACGCCCAATGCGGCTTTTCTTTTCTCTGTCACCGGATGAAAGGACGCCGCAATCCGGTATCGGCGGTAAAGCTTCCGGAGCAGGAGCTGAGAGGAGCACCAGCCGTCGGCTGCAGCAGCTGGGGCGAAATGGATCCGGAGGAGCTGCCCCGCTGTCTGAAATATGAAAAACCCGTTTCGGAAAAAGAGCGCGACATGCACAGTGCGGTATGGTCCGGACTGATGAGGGAAAACAGCCCTCTCCGGGCGAATATCAACGGACGTCTCCTCAGCGTCAGTGAGGATTTCTACGATTTTCTGATTTTCCGGGAAATGTCCGAAGAGCCGGCAAAACAGGCGTTCGTGATCGGAAAAATTCTGGGAAATCATCCGATCGGTATCCGGGACTGGTGGTATGCGAAGCGGATCGACTTCCTCATCGAACAGGGGAAGATACGGGTGACGGAGGGGCCTGAGATGGGAAAATACTCCAGATCTATCTGTCTCACGAAACGCAGCGGCCCAGGAAAAAGATGAGATTTTTCTTGCAGCCGGAGATTCCGCATGGTATGCTTAGAAGCGACAGAAACGAAAGGGAGGTGGCTTGATGTCGTCTATTTGCTGATCAGGGGACAGTAAAATAAGAGTTTTCGCCCTCGTCATGACTCGATGACGGGTTATTTTGCTATACTCATTTTGCAGATAGATACATCAGGCTACCTCCGCCCTGCGGACGTCCGGACCGCCGGATATCCGCGGGCGCGGCGCTCTTTTGTGCGCTCTTGCGCGCTGCGCGCATTCTGCCGGACCGAAATACCGGCAGAATCGGCTCTCTGCGTTGTGCGGAGATCGTGCAGAGATCACAGAACAACAAAGGCAAGGAGTATACGGATAATCCCGAGGGAGGGGTTGTCCGTTTTTTTACGGGAAAATTCCGGCCGCACTGTATTCTGATGACGGGAAATTCCGGCCGGACCGTCAAAATCCGGATTGCGGAAATTTCCGGCACTGTGGGAAATTTCAGATCTGCAGATTACATAGCTGCCGTTGATGCGGATCAGAGGGCGAAACGGAAAAAACATTTTATTGTCCTGAAAAAAGCAGAAAAAATATGAATCGAAAAAGATCCGGCCCGGTTTTCACGGAAAACCGCGGCGGGTTATACAGAAAAATGCCGTACCTGTGGTGCGGCGCGTTCAGAAAGAAAGGATAATAAAATGTCAGAACAGAAAAACTGGAAGGCGCGGTTTGCTCTCGTCGCTCTGGGCCAGGCTGTTTCCATGCTGGGAAGCCACGGTGTCCAGTTTGCGCTGATCTGGTGGCTGGCGGAGCAGACATCCTCGCCGCTGATGCTGGGAATGGCCGGGCTGGCCGCTTATCTTCCGATGGCTGTTTTCAGCCCTCTGGCCGGGATCGCGTCAGACCGGTTCAACAGAAAATTCATTTCCGTTTTTTCCGATCTGTCGATGGGCGTGATCGCCATGATCTATTCCGTACTGATGCTCGTCTGCGACCTGCCGGTATGGACCGTCCTGATCATGCTCTGCGCAAGAGGCGTGGGCAGCACCTTTCAGCAGCCGGCCATCCAGTCGATCATTCCTCAGCTGGTGCCGAAGGAGCAGCTGGTAAAGACAAACGGAATTCTGCAGCTGATGAATGCCGGCTCGTTTCTCTTCGGCCCGGTCATCGGGGCGGCCCTTTACGCCGCATTTCCGCTGTCCGTCGTTCTGCTCAGCGACGTCGCCGGAGCGATTCTGGCCAGTATCGCTCTGGGCGTCGTAAAGGTTCCGAAGCTGCCGGAGCGGAGTGACGGAAAGAAAAATACGATGGAGGCATTCCGGGAAGGGCTTCAGGTCTTTCGGGAGGACAGAGGGCTTTTTCGGCTGATCATCGCGGAAGCGCTGTGCATGTTCTTTTACGCGCCTCTCTCTTCCTTCTATCCGCTGATGACGAGTGACTATTTCGGATTGTCCGCCGGATACGGCAGCGCGGTGGAGCTTGCCTTTGCGGTGGGAATGATCACGTCTTCGCTGCTCTTCTCCGGTGTCATAAAGGCAAAGCGAAAGATCAGAATTTCTTTTATCGGACTGATGGGAATGGGTGTCCTGTCGGCAGCCTGCGGCATGGTGCCGCAGGCGTATGCCGGGTGGTTTGTCTTCGCCATTCTGTGTACAGGGCTCGGAGCCTTCAGCAATGTGCATACCATTCCGCTGAACGCCTATATTCAGGAAACAGTAGATCCGGCAAAGATGGGGCGGGCCTTTTCGGTGCTGACTCTCATATCCTCTGTGTCGATGCCGGCGGGGCTGCTGGTGAGCAGCCCTGTGGCTGAGAGAGTAGGCGTAGATATCTGGTTTTTCCTTTCGGGAATCGCCATGCTGATCATTACGGCCGCGATTCTGCTTCGAAACTTTGCGGACAGGACCGACAGAACAGA
>CAJFPD010000092.1 GCA_904398315.1 Candidatus Alangreenwoodia gallinarii
AAGCTCCGGAGATATCCATGCTGTCATCGTACTCATCACCGCTCTTCCGGCTCCTGCCGCCAGTTGGAATAGACATCTTCCGTCCCCTGTGCGTTGCGGCATCCGATGGAATTTCCCCGCACGACAGAATCAGGATTCACCCGGCCGTCCGCTAAAACGGCGGCGGCGATCGCCGGCCTGGCCGCAGATCCCGGAGCTATCTTTCTGTGAACGTCGCCTTTTTCTGCCAGAATCCTTCCGGATTCATCCAGAATGACCATATCGATGCCGGAATTCTGCAGGCCCAGCTGTTCCCACGCCTGATCCGCGGCATCCTGATCTATCGCCGCGATACTGCTCTGCCCTCCGTTCTGTCCTCCTGCATCGTTTTCCTCTCCGCCTGACAGCACGTTTCCGTTTGCCGCCGCATAGCTGATGCTCACGGCCAGAATCAGAATGCACACCGCCGTAACGCAGACAGGCAGTGCGATTTTTCTTTTCTTCTTTTCCATAATGTTTCTAATCCTCCTTTTCAATACCGAACCTTCTGATGAAAAACGGACCGCTCCGGAGGCCCTTTCCGACAGCGCCATATTCAGAAGCAGCAGAGAGTATGCCCGCTTTTTCTCCCCGCTGAAATCCCGCGTCGTACACTCATCGCAGCGCATCCCGACATCGAGGCGGAATTTCCGGCAGGCGATCCTGGCCAGCGGATTTATCCAGAATATATCAGCTATCAGCCCTGCTGCCGGAAGGAGCAGATGATCTTTCTTCCGGATATGGCATGTTTCGTGGGCCGTGATGAGGGAAAGTTCCTCTTCGTTCAGTCCGCACGGCACATAAATTTTCACCCGGAAACATCCGTATACAAATGGCGTAGCGCAGCCGTCGAGTTCGAAGATGTTATCCCGAAGCCTCACCGCAAACTGCGTCCGCCTCCGGATTTCCAAGTGCTGACAGAAACGCCGGAGCATAAAAATCAGCAGCCCTGTAAACCATACAGCGCAGAAGACGACGGTAAAGCGCGTGTCCTGCACCAGATCCTGCAGTACTGTCATAACAGGCAGATGTACCGCTTCCGATATTCCTTCTCCGCTGACGTTCCGGACAGGATCCGTCAGATCCGGAAAAAGCGCCGGATTCCGGAAAACTCCGTCCGGATCGGATGCCCCTGAGTTTCCCGGAAAGAGAAGATGTTCTGACAGCGGACCGGCATCTTCCGTACCTTCCCTCCCCGTCTGCATTTTTGCGCTGTTTCCGGGAGCTTCACGGCCGCCGTTCTGAAGCGCGCTGAACGGGCCGTCTGTAAAAAGCGCCCAAAGCCTGCCAACCGGAAGCTGCAGCGGCCGGACGGTGAAGTATAACAGTCCGAAGACAACAATCCCCCAGCAATGGAAAGAAACGCTTACCGGATATTTCCTGGCCAGAAAGTGGACCGCGAAAACGGCGGCGATGCAGACAGCCAGGACGAAATTCGCCGGAATCAGATATTCTGCTGCAGGCGCCGCAGCGGAGACCGCGGCGGAGATGATATTCCGAAATTCCATGGTGGATGTCATCCTTTCTTTTCTGCGGTGTCTGATGCTTTTTCACGGGAACCGCTGTGCCGGTCTATAATTTCGCGTATCTCCCTTTCCTCTTCTTCGCTGATTCCCCGGCTTCCGAGAAACGTCGCCAGAAAATCGGGAAGAGAACCGCCGAATGCCCGGTCGATGAAGGCGCGGGCTTCCTCGCGCTGGCAGTCTTCTTTCGCCACACAGGCCGTGACGATTGTCTTTTCGTTTTTCACAAAGCCTTTGTCGATCAGACGCTTGATCACGGTATACGTGGTGGATTTTTTCCACCCCAGCTTCTCCAGACACATCTCCGCGAGGACTCCGGAAGCCACAGGCTCATTGTCCCAGAGAATCATCATGAACCGGTAATCACTGTTGCTCAGTGTCAGCTTCATATCTCTGTTCACCTCCCTTCTGCTGCAATCTGTCTATGGTAAATCTCCCCTGCGGCAGGCGGGGAATTTGCCATCCTGCTTTTTATCATCTTTTCTCTCTTTCTCATTTTTTCATATCACTTCGTATCACTATTCTATATCTGTAGAATCATCTTTATTCTACAGATATAGAATGAAGATGTCAACAGAATATAAAGAATAAAAAAACGGCAGTCCGGATCTTTTTCCGAAAACTACCGTCTTCCTGACCAGAAAAACAACCGGATGTACCGGAGAATCATTCTGATACTGTTTAATTCTGTTTATTTTTATCTGTTTCTTCTATTTTATATTTTTATTCTATCAGTTTTTCTCCTCTCTGTTCTGTTCTCCGTTTATGAGTTTTTTCAGCATCTCTGCAAATTCTTCGATATCGCCGTTTGTCCGTTCCTTTTTCCAGAAAGCGCAGTAATTGCGCAGAACCGGCCTGCCGTCCCGGAAGATGGGAAGCCTGCGGAGGGAAACGGCCTCGGGAGGAAGTGTCCCTACATTTTCCACCGGAAGAAATCCACGGTTGCTCACCGCCAGCAGCCGCCCTTCCTCCGGATTTTCCGCAAACAGATAGCTTCCGCCGAAGCCCAGCGTATTCTCATAATATTCCTGTTCCGCATTCTGCTGTTCTTTTGAAGAAATGAGAATGCAGGGAATCTGCTTCAGCTCCTCCAATGTCACGGATTCCCCGGCGGCCAGCGGATTGTTTTGTGACAGTTCCGCACAGCAGGTGCACTGCATCAGCTCGTAATTGACATACAGGTCGGAAAACGCCCGGCGCTGATCGCTGAGAACGAGATCTGCTTTGCCGTCACGGAGAAGATCGTAAAGTTCTTCATGGGTGCCGCTGACAATATGAATATCCACTTTCGGATGCTTTTCGGAAAATGCCGCAACAGCCTGATACAGCTCCAGCCCGCTGTAGCAGCGCAGATATCCGATGCGCAGCGAAGGCCCCCTGTCCTCTCCCCGGCTTTCTCTCCCGGAGAGGAGTACAAAAGCGCAAATCAGAAATTTCAGATTTTTTTCCTTTCTGCCTGTCTTTTTGTCCGTCTGCGCTGTTATACCTATTGGAAGGGAAAAACGTTTTGAACTTCATCAGACGGGAAAGGAGGATTCTGTGGATGCGGATTTTCTTTTGATCAGAAAAATGAAACAGGGCGACGATCAGGCGTTTGACACCTTCGTTCGCAGATATTACGGTGATATTCTCCGGTACTGCGGCTATCGCTGCCCTGATATAAAAGACGCGGAAGATCTGACACAGGAGACCTTCGTCCGTTTTTTCACGAAGCTGTCCGATTATCGTCATATGGGAAAAGCGAAGAACTATCTTTACACGATAGCCGGAAATCTCTGCCGTAACTTCAGCCGGCAGGCAAAAACTGTCTCCTCAGACGACGAGCAGCTGGAGGAACGGCTGTCGGAATCGGAACAGGCGCACGCCGGTCCCAAAGATGCGGTTGAAAAAAAGATTACGGACAGAGTCGCACTGGAATGGGCGCTGAATCAGCTACAGCCTGAATTCCGGCAGGTCATCGACCGGTATTATTTTCAGGAGATGAAAATGACGGAAATCGCAGAGGATCTCCGCATCAGCCTGTCGCTTGTCAAATATCGTCTGAAACAGGCGAAAAAAAGGCTTCGAGAACTGCTGAGAGATCCGGAACCGAAGGAATCCCGGGAAAACCGGACCGCAGAAATCCGTTCCGGAAGGAAAGACGGCGCAGCGGTATCAGAGAAAGACAGAGAGAAAAGCAGGAAGAAAGAAAAGGGGGAAACAGAAGATGAATCGCGGTGATCCGTTCGCAACGTTCAAAAGGGGAACAGAAAAAGGGAATTTTCTCCCGAGAGAGGAAAAAATCAGGGAAACGATCGAGATTTCGAAGGAGACATTTCTTCGTGAAGAAGCGGGGAAAATGCTGTCCTACCCCTCCTTCCTGTATACACAGCTGCGGCTGATCCGGAAGCGATGGTGGCTGCTGCAGGGGTTTATACTCACCGCTCTGTGGGCGGTTCTTCCACTGGCAAAAGATATGATGTACGCATACCGCAGTATGGGAGTCGCAGCCGCGCTGTTTGTGATTCTGATCATTCCGGAGCTCTGGAAAAACAGGACGTGTCAGTGTATGGAAATTGAATCCGCCGCCTACTACACGCTCCGGCAGATATATTCCGCCAGAATGCTGCTGTTCGGCATCGTCGACATCTTTCTCGTCACGGTGTTCTGCGGCGCGGCGGCTCTGTCGCTCTCCCTGTCTCTGACAGATCTGCTGACACAGTTTTTATTCCCGATGGCTGTGACAGCCTGCATCTGTTTCGGCATCTTCTGCAGCAGACGGGCCTTTTCCGAAACGGCTGCCGTGGGAATGTGCGCTGTCTGGAGCGCGGTCTGGTGGTTCATCCTGCTGAATGAACAGATCTATGCCGCCGTCACGCTCCCCGTATGGGCCGCTCTTTTCGGCGCGGCGCTGCTCTTTATCTGTTTTGCTGTCTGCCGGTCGATCCGCCGGTGCGGCAGCATATGGGAGGAATATTCAGATGGAACTCAAAACGACAAAACTTACGAAGCAATTCGGTGATTTTACCGCGGTGGATCACATGGATCTCACCATGACAAACGGCGTTTACGGCCTGCTCGGCGTAAACGGAGCCGGAAAGACGACGCTCATGAGGATGCTCTGCACGCTGCTTCCGCCCACCTCCGGAAGTATCACCTGCGACGGGAAAGATATCTTCCGGATGGGTGCGGACTACCGCCGGCTGTTGGGATATCTGCCGCAGGACTTCGGATTTTATCCGGAGTTTACCGTGCGCGATTATCTCCTCTATATCGCGTCGCTGAAGGGACTCCGCCCGGCCGTAGCCAAAAAGCGCGCCCGCGATCTGATCTTTCAGGTGGGTCTTTCCAAAGTTGCGGATAAAAAGATGAAAAAACTGTCCGGCGGCATGAAGCGGAGAGCCGGCATCGCACAGGCGATGCTCAACGATCCGAAAATTCTCATACTGGACGAACCCACCGCCGGTCTGGATCCCAATGAAAGGATCCGGTTCCGCAACCTGATCAGCGAGCTTTCCGAGGAACGGCTGGTGCTCCTCTCCACCCATATCGTATCGGATGTGGAATATATCGCCAATGAGATCTGGCTGATGAAAGACGGGCGTCTCCTTCGCCGGGGAACGGCGCAGGGTCTGATCGATTCTATGGCGGAAAACGTGTGGAAATGTTTCACCGACCGGTCTGACGTCTCCGCTCTGATCAAGCAGCATCCGGTTTCCAACATCAGGACGGAACCTCACGGTGTGGAGCTGCGTATCCTTTCCGCGGAAAAGCCTCTTCCCGGCGCGGTCATGACAGAGGCAAATCTGGAAGACGTATTTCTGTATTATTTCGGCGAAAAGGCAGGTGAAGAACATGCTGAAATTTGAATGGAAGAAAGTATTTTCCCGGCCGAAAAGCAGGATCGCGATCCTGATCATGATCGCCGTCCTGATTGTCACCTCTGTTCTGACGATCAACAGAGTGGAATACGTGGATGAAAACGGAAATCATTCCACGGGCATCAGCGCAGCGAGAGAACTCCGGGCGGCGAAAAACGAGTGGGCAGGGCCGCTGACCGGCGACGTGCTGCAGGAGGTCATCGCGGAAAACGATAAAATCAACCATTCCGAAGAAGCGCAGTCGAACGATATTGAGAAACAGGATAAGGCGTACGCGGAAAAACAGGGCATTTCCGGCATTCTCAGCGTCATCAGCTCCGCATTCAGCGCGTACCGGGATTTCGATTATTTCGCGGCGGATAATGTATCCTCTGAAGAAGTGACGACTCTTTACGACAGGCGGGTCTCCGTCCTGAAAGACTGGCTCGATTCCGGTCAGGAGAATTACTCGCAGCAGGAAAAGGATTTTCTGATCGGCCAGTATGAAGATCTGGATACGCCCTTTTATTACGAATACACGGACGGATGGAGTGCGCTGCTGCAGAATATTTCCACATTTATCCTGATTCTTGCGCTGATCATCGGCTTTCTGACCGCCGGTATCTTTTCCGACGAATTCCAGACGAAAGCGGATTCCATTTTCTTTTCGACGAGATACGGAAGGAGCCGGGCCGTCCTGTCAAAAGCGGGAGCAGGCTTTCTGATCACGACGGTCTTTTACTTCGTCTTTGTGCTGCTGTATACCGTCATCGTCCTGTCGGTACTGGGAGCAGACGGTGCAGACTGCCCGATTCAGCTGGAGATGTGGCGAAGCGTCTACAACATCACGTTCTTTGAGGCATATCTCTTTATCGCGGCGGGAGGCTACGTCGGCACGCTGCTGGCCTCTTCCCTGGCCATGCTGGTGTCCGCCCGCAGCCGTTCCACCGCCACGGCGACCATCGTACCGTTTATCGTGCTGTGCGCCCTCCCGTTCCTGAGCAGGATCATCACATTGCCGGGTTTTTGTTCGCTCTTCCCGGATCAGCTGCTGGAGATCTATGTGGATCTGAAAGAATCCGCCCTGATAGAAATCGGCGGAAAGGTCATGACGACGGCCATGTTAATTCTGCCCGTGTACACAGCCGTCTGCGTCATCCTCCAGCCCGTCCTGTACAGCGTATACCGGAGGACGCAGATACGCTGACGGCTACTGTATCACAATTCTATCACTACCTCGGATCTCCGAACTGACCGTCTCAGCCGCGGCCGGCGATGACAAATCCGGAATTGCCGGCCGCTGAAGATGATCTCATAAGAACAACGATATCACGCAGTACACCAGCAACAGAGCCATGATGAGATTCGCCGCCTTCGTATATCTGTTCAGCAGACGGCAGAGCGCGGATCCGAACAGAGCCCATACGAAGGAACCGGAAGCTCCGATCACCGTCAGAATCAGAGTAAAACCAGCAACTGCCTGCGCGGAATCGTATACCGGCAGGATCTTCCAGGCGAGATACAGCATATAGGCGGCCCCGAAAATCTGCATGAAAAACCAAGACGCGCAGCGTAATTCATGGAAAGCAGATTATTGGCTCCCGGCGTATATGCCGTCACGAAACAGTAGATCAGAAAATCGGATAACGGAAATATCATAATTTTTCACCATATCCCCTCCCGCGCAGCTCGCCGCATATTTTTTCATAGACCGGCAGCTTTGCACCGTACTTTTCCGCCATGCGCACGACCTCAAAGATCAGACCGTCGATTTCCGACTGTTTTCCCTGCCAGATATCCCTCTGCATGGAGGTAGAAGCCTCCGGCGCCAGATGATCGAGAATATCGAGATTCGTCCGCACCGGATCCTCCGCAAACGGCACGCCCATAGCCTCCGCCAGGATGCCGATTTCCGCCGTCAGAGCTGCAAAGGTGTCGCGGATTTCTCCCGGCTTCTGCATCTCTCCCGCCGATACATCGTAATACAGACCGCAGGCAGCCGCCGGGGAAATATAGGAGAATTTCTGCAGCGCGTCCCGCCGGATATCCTCCGACAGCACCGCTTCCGCGGAACTTTCCTCCAGATCCTTTTTCACCTCTTCAAGCACCGGACGGTATTCCTCCGGATTCCTCACGCCGTACACGATCCGCAGAATCTCACCCTTCTGCAGAATACATCCCGGCTCTCTGATCTCCGCCGCCACGTAAATACAGCCGTCCGTCACCAGAAGATTTGGCAGCGCTTCCTGCAGTCTGCCGCCCGTTCCGTAAATATTCAGAACCGGGATGACGACAGTGTCCGGTTTTGCGACGTTCCGGATAAAAGGCACGGTGTCCTGCAGCGAATAACCCTTTACACATACGAAAATCACGTCCGGTTTTTCGCCGGACTTTTCATACTGCTCCATCGTTTCCGCCCGGACCGGAACCGTAAAATTGCCCCGATGGACGGTCTCCATACGCAGCCCGTTTTTCTTCATCGCTTCCAGATGCGCTCCTCTGGCGATGAGCGTCACATCCTTTCCCGCCTCCGTCATATATGCGCCGATGCACCCGCCGGTTCCTCCGGCTCCGATGATCAGATATTTCATAAATTTTTCCCTCCGTCTTTTCTGTCTTGATTTTTTCGCAACCTGCTTTACATTATCTTTTCCGCATTCTGAATGAGATGACACTGTATATTTTATTGCCGGAACGATACGGCCGTCAATAGAGGATACTTCTCCACGCGAAAACTCCGGCTTTCTGAAAACCGTTCAGAAAACCGGAGTCTTTTCAGTACTTTACAATATTTGAAATATTTATGATATTTGACATTTAACCGTATTTTACAGTATTTCCGGAGCCAGCCGCAGAGGCTGCATTTCATGATTCTGAATTATTCTGAAACATATCGAAGATACAGCAATACAGCATTTCATTTTTCATACGCAAGGCGCGGTTCATTGTTTCTTTCGACGCGGATGATTCCCCGCTTTTCAAATCCCAGCTTTTCCAGCAGATTCTGCATCACGACATTGTCCTCGTGCGTATCGATCCTCATATGACCGCACCGGTCAAAAGCCCAGTTCAGACAGAAGGTACCGATTCCTTTTTCCGAACCATCGCCGGCAATCCGGTGAATCACGCCGTAATCGCTGTCGTCCTTCCACGCGCCGTCCTCGATGACGCAGTACGTCGGATCGACATCACTGCCGTAATCGTAGAAAAAAGTTCCGACCACCCG
>CAJFPD010000093.1 GCA_904398315.1 Candidatus Alangreenwoodia gallinarii
CATAGAACGGGTTTTTGGTACAGCAAAAGAACATCATGCGATGAGATATACCAGGCAGACAGGGAAAGCAAAAATGTCCATGAAAGTGGGGCTTACCTTTGCATGTCTCAATATCAAAAAGCTGGTCAATCTCCTGAGGCATAGGGAAAAGGAAGGACAGGAAGTGCGTAACTTTTCTTTCTATTTAGCAGAAAAACGAAAATCTTCCTTCCATTTGAGAAAACTATTACAGATATGCAACAAAGACCTGATTTTCCTTAGAAAAATCAGGTCTTTGTCTACAATCTGAGATGACCGCTGCCGGTCATCTTTTTCTTCTCTGTTTTCTGTTGTATATATCTGTTATATATCTACAATTTTTTCCCGCTTTCCGTTTCTCCCTACAGGCGTCCGTTCTTATGCCGTTCGAAATAATCCTTCGTCTCCCGGACGACGACACCGCTCAGGGCGATCAGCGCGATCATATTCGGAATCGCCATCAGGCCGTTGAAGATATCCGCGATGGTCCAGACGGCGGAAACCGTCATGTAAGGTCCGATAAAGACGGCTGCGATGTAGAGCCAGCGGTACACGAGCACGCTCTTCTGATTTCTGTTTGAAAAATACTCCAGGCAGCGTTCGCCGTAGTAATTCCAGCCGAGAATCGTGGTAAAAGCGAAAAATACCAGACAGAACATCAGCAGAAAGGAAGCGATTTTTTCCGGAAACGGCAGTCCGTTCTGGAACGCGAAATTCGTGACTTCCACTCCTTCCAGGCCTTCTACTCTCCACGCTCCCGTCAGAACGATGGAAATGCCTGTCATCAGACAGATGATGATCGTGTCGATAAAGGTACCTGTCATGGACACCAGCCCCTGACGTACCGGTTCCTTCGTCTTTGCGGCTGCGGCAGCGATCGGTGCGGAGCCGAGACCTGATTCATTGGAGAAAATGCCTCTCGCAACACCCTTCTGCATCGCCACAAACATGCTGCCGGCGATTCCTCCGGCGATGGACTGCGGAGCAAACGCACTCTTGCAGATGATGACGATAGCTTCCGGAACCTTCGTGATATTGCAGAACAGAAGAATCAGGCAGACTACCACATAGATGACCGCCATGAAAGGAACGACCACCTGTGAGACGTCCGATATTCTCTTGATTCCTCCGATGACGACGAGCGCGGTACATACTGTGATCAGCAGGCCTGCCGCGATGACCGCCCAGGAATACTCTCCGATCCCCGGAATCGCCACAGTCCAGGAAGAATCCGGATCAAAGAAATTTTTTACCGCGGAAGCGATTCCGTTTACCTGAGTAAACGTACCGATTCCGAACAGTCCGACGCACATACCGAAAAACGCGAAGAGCTTTGCCAGCCACCTCCAGCGCGGCCCCATGCCGCGCTCGATATAATAAAACGGTCCGCCCAGAGAATGACCATTCTCATCTACCGTACGGTATTTAACGGCCAGAAGACCTTCCGAATATTTCGTCGCCATACCGAAAAACGCGGCGACGATCATCCAGAACAGTGCTCCCGGTCCGCCGGCACATACAGCGGTAGCGACGCCGACGATATTTCCCGTTCCGATGGTTGCGCTGAGAGCTGTACACAGTGCGCCGAAGCTCGTGACTTCTCCTTCTCCCTCTTCTTCATTTTTCACCATGTAGCGGAACGCTTTGCCAAGATGGCGTACCTGAAGGCCGCGCAGACGCAGGGTGAGCAGAATGCCGCCCGCGAGAATGAGTACGATCAGCGGAATTCCCCAGACGGCTCCGTCGATCTTTTCCAGAATTGCTGTAAACTTTTCCATAACTGATACCTGTCCTCTCCTTATCTGTAAAACAAAAGAAAAAGCCGGAACACATCGTTCCGACTCCGAGAGAAAGGATAAAGCTGTAAAATATGTTAGCTCTGTCCTTTTGCCTGAGAGATCTGTACAGCCCGCCGCATTCCTGCGGATTTTGGCGGTACATTACACCTTCGGCGCTTTCCCTGAGAAAGACTCTCCAGAGTCGCGGCAGATGCCGCAATATCCGTGCGAAGCACGGCAGTGACTATGCTAACACATACATAGGTATAATTCAAGCATTTATCACATATTCAGAAAATTTCTAAAGAATATGCATAAATCTTTCATATTTTATTCTGCTATATCGGTTTTTACCGAAAATTATATGTATCACGAATCTGTCGAAAAAGTTCCGGACAGCAAAAGAGAGCATTCCGGAACCCGAAAGGTTTATGACTCCCGTTCGGTTCCCGGAATGCTCTTCTGACAGAATATTTTTCACGGAACAGCGCATTATAACGTATCGCCGTCGCCGTACATTGCCGCTTATTGCCACACCCGGCCGCACGCCTTTTCGGCGATAACCTACCTGTGCATATTTTTCCTCGCGACTTTCAGGCGGGCCATCGCGCGTGAAAGCGCTGCCTGGCTGTGAACATACTCCTTTTCGCTTTTCTTCAGACGAATGCGTTCCTCCGCACGTTCTTTCGCACGTTCCGCGCGTTTGATATCGATCTCTTCCGGTTTTTCGGCAAAGTCCGAAATCACGACGACTTTTTCGGAGGAAACTTCGACGATTCCGTCTCCCACCGCCGCTTCATGCACCGTTCCGTCCGTCGTATAACGGAGCTCGCCCGCCTGCATCGCAGCTACCATAGGCTCATGATTCGCAAGAATCCCGTGTTCCCCGTCGATCCCCGGAAATACGAGAAATTCACACGGTCCCTTGTAAAAGATCTTATCTGTGGCGACGATCTCCAGATTAAATGTACTCATTCACATCACCTCACGTCGGCGTATGCCCGCAGCCTACTCATGCTGCATCGCTTCCGCTTTCTTGAATACGTCTTCGATAGGGCCGCAATTGAAGAAAGCCATCTCCGGGACATCGTCCATCTCGCCGTCCAGGATCATTTTGAAGCCTTTGATCGTCTCTGCGATCGGAACATACTGGCCCGGAATGCCGGTAAAGTTTTCCGCTACGTGGAACGGCTGGGACAGGAATTTCTGAATCTTTCTCGCACGGTATACGATCTTCTTGTCCTCTTCATCCAGCTCTTCCATACCGAGGATCGCGATGATATCCTGCAGTTCATTGTACCGCTGCAGCGCTTCCTGCACGCGGCGCGCCACATCGTAATGTTCCTCACCCACGACATTGGCCTCCAGGATACGCGACGTGGAATCCAGAGGGTCGACGGCAGGATAGAGACCCTGCTCCGCAATCTTTCTGGAAAGCACGGTCGTCGCATCCAGATGTGTAAATGTGGTGGCAGGAGCCGGGTCTGTCAGGTCGTCGGCCGGTACGTATACCGCCTGAACCGATGTAATAGATCCGTTCTTGGTCGATGTGATCCGCTCCTGCAGCTCGCCCACTTCGTTTGCCAGCGTCGGCTGATAACCTACCGCGGAAGGCATACGACCCAGCAGTGCGGATACTTCAGAGCCCGCCTGTACGAAACGGAAAATATTGTCGATAAAGAGCAGCACGTCTTGGTGCTGCACGTCACGGAAATATTCCGCCATCGTCAGTCCCGTCTGCGCCACACGCATACGCGCGCCAGGCGGTTCGTTCATCTGGCCGAACACCAGCGCAGTCTTCTTGATTACGCCGGATTCCGTCATTTCATTCCAGAGATCGTTTCCCTCACGGGTACGCTCTCCCACACCTGTAAAGATGGAATATCCGCCGTGCTCCGTGGCGATATTGGTGATCAGTTCCTGAATCAGCACCGTCTTGCCTACGCCGGCGCCTCCGAACAGACCGATCTTTCCGCCCTTTGCATAAGGAGCCAGCAGGTCGATGACCTTGATGCCCGTCTCCAGCATCTCGACCACCGGAGTCTGTTCCTCAAAGGAAGGGGCATCTCTGTGGATCGCCCACTGTTCCTCGCCCTTTACAGGCTCGCCGCCGTCGATGACATCTCCGACGACGTTGAACATGCGTCCGAGAGTCGAATCGCCCACCGGTACCTTGATGTAGTCTCCGGTGGCTTCGACTTCCATCCCCTTGGAAAGCCCTTCACTGGAATCGAGAACGATACAGCGCACAGTCCGGTTTCCCATATGCTGCGCCACCTCCATGACGAGAGGATTGCCGTTCAGTTCCACTTTCAGGGCTTCTTTAATGAGAGGAAGGGGATCTTCTTCAAATACGACATCCACAACAGGTCCCATGACCTGTGTGATCTTACCCTTGTTCATCTGTACCTCCTGTCATTATTCCTGCGACTGCGCCCCGCTTACGATTTCCGTAATCTCCTGCGTAATAGCCGCCTGTCTCACACGATTGTACATCAGAGACAGATCGGTGATCATTTCCTTCGCATTCTTTGTGGCATTGTCCATCGCGCTCATGCGTGAACTCTGCTCGCAGGCGTATGACTCTACCATGGCTCCGTAGATGAGACCTTTCACGTAGTTCGGCACGATGTGGCTGAGCACTTCCACAGGGGACGGGGAAAATACCACCGATGCCTTCTTTTTCTCGCCTTCTCCGGCCGGAGACCGGCTGAACATATGATGCGAAAGCGGCAGAATTTTCATCGCCCTGGCCTCAAAAGTCATGGAATTTATCATTTTCGTATACAATATATATACTTCGTCAAATTCATTCTGATTAAATTTTTCAATGACGTGTTCCGCCATACCCCGCGCGCGGTATCCCGTCGGCTCCGCCGCGGGATAGATGAATTCCTCGTCGATCTTCACATCCGGATTGCCGGCGAAGTAATTTCTCGCCATGTATCCGATCATGCACACGGTATTGTTCCGGCCTTTTTCGATATATTCATCAGCCAGCTTGAACACGTTGTGATTGTACGAGCCTGCAAGCCCCTTATCGGAGGTGATGACGATGAAACAGCGTCTGACATCCTCTTTTTCCTTCGACAGAGCCGAGGAATTGTCGAACAGTGTCCCCTCCAGATCCGGAGAGCGGTCCAGGATATCCGAAATCGTCTCCTGGAGGATCTCAAAGTAAGGCGATACCGCTTCTCTGCCGCTTCTCGCCTTTCTGAGCTTCGAGGAGGCGATGAGATACATCGCGTTGGTGATCTTCATCGTATCCTTGACACTGTCGATTCTCGTACGGATTTCTCTCATGTTAGCCATGAAATCACCTGCTCTTGTATTCTTTCGTAACCGTCAGGATCTTTTCCTTCAGCTCATCGGTCATCACTTTTTTCTCATTGATCTCCTCGATGATCTCAGGATGCGATGCTTCGACGTACTCGATCAGGCCTTCCTTGAATGCGCCGATCTCCTTGACCGGAACATCCAGCAGCAGTCTGCTTGACGCCGCACACAGCAGGATAACCTGTTTATGCAGAGGCATCGGGTTGTACAGCGGCTGCTTGAGCAGCTCGATCAGACTTCTTCCGTGAGCGAGCAGTTCTTTCGTCGTATCATCCAGATCCGAACTGAACTGTGTAAACACTTCCATCTCACGATACTGAGCCAGATCCACACGCAGAGAGCCGGCTACGCTCTTCATTGCCTTTGTCTGCGCCTTTCCTCCGACTCGCGATACGGAAAGTCCGACATTGACCGCCGGACGTACGCCGGAATGGAACAGACCTGTCTCCAGGAAGATCTGACCGTCTGTAATGGAAATGACGTTTGTCGGAATATACGCCGATACGTCTCCGGCCAGCGTCTCGATGATCGGCAGAGCCGTCATGGAACCGCCGCCGTATGCCGGATCCCTTCTGCAGGCGCGCTCCAGCAGTCTGGAATGCAGATAGAAGACGTCACCCGGATAAGCCTCACGGCCGGGCGGTCTGTGAAGCAGAAGCGACATAGCACGGTAAGCCTGTGCGTGCTTCGACAGATCGTCGTAGACGATCAGCACATCTTTGCCCTGATCCATGAAGTGTTCGCCGATGGCAGCTCCCGTATACGGTGCCAGATACTGCAGAGGTGCAGGTTCGCTGGCCGGGGAATTGACGACGATAGTATAATCCATGGAACCGAACTGCTTCAGCATATTGACTGTCTTTGCGACGGTGGATGCCTTCTGGCCGATAGCCACATAGATGCAGATGACATCCTGACCCTTCTGATTGATGATCGTATCGATGGCGATGGCCGTCTTTCCCGTCTGCCGGTCTCCGATGATCAGCTCACGCTGTCCCCGTCCGATGGGGAACATGGAGTCGATGGCCAGAATACCCGTCTGCAGCGGTTCCGATACTTCTTTTCTCGTGATTACGCCGGGTGCCTTATGTTCCACCGGTCTGTAATCGTCTGTCTCAATCGGTCCCTGTCCGTCGATAGGTTTTCCCAGCGCATCGACGACACGGCCGATCATTTTTTCTCCTACGGCTACGCCGGCCTGACGGCCCGTGCGCGTAACCCTGGAACCTTCCACGATTCCGTGATCAGATCCCAGCAGTACGCATCCGATCACTTTCTGTTCGAGGTTCTGAGCGATGCCCGTCGTACCGTTTTCAAATTCCACCAGTTCGCCGTACATCACCTGCTGCATGCCGTAGACATTGGCGATACCGTCACCTACGCTGATGACACGCCCTGTCTCCTCGACCTGCACTTTGCTGTCATAATTTTCTATTTCGCTTTTTAAGACCGAAATGATTCCCTGTGAATTTATATTACTCAACTTCTCACCTCTCTGCAAAATGACGCTTCATCCTTGCCATCGAAGTTCGGATACTCTGATCATAGACCTTTTCACCTACGGTGAGAATGAAACCGCCTATGATCGAAGGATCACACTCGAGTTTCAGGTCGACACGGTCCTTCCCGTAGTCCCTGGCGATCTTCGCCTTCAGGCCTTCGATCTGGGCGTCATCCGGCTCTGTCACATAAGTAAACACCGCCTCGATCGTGTTCTCCTGTTTCCGCACGAGTTCATCGTACGCTTCGAACATCTCCGGCGCGCATGCGATATCACCATTGTCGCTCATCACTTTGACAAAGCTCTGGACGGATTTGGGAAACAGTTTTTCGATCACGCTTCTCTTTTCCGATCTTCGGATGAGCGGATTATCCAGAGCATCCGAGAGTTCCGGCGCTCCGGTAAGAAGCTCGCGCATCTTTTTTAGATCCTTCGATGAGATCTTTTCATCATACAGCACTCTGGCATAGTTGAAGGGTAAATCCATCATTTATCCGACCCCTTTTCCGCCAGGAACTCGTCGAGCATATTCCGGTTGGCATCCTCATCCACACTGCTTCCGAGAACCTTTGACGCAGCGGCCAGAGCGACTTCCGCCAGCTCTGCCTGCGCGCTGCGCATCATCTGCTCGCGATCCGCCTCCGCCGCCTTATTGGCCTGCTGCACGATCTGTGCGGCATCGTCGTTTGCCTTTTCAATGATATGCGCGTACTGAACCTGGGCACGTTCCTTCGCATCGTTGACGATCTGGAAGGATTCCTCCTTCGCGCTCTTCAGCGATTCCTCGTAACGGTTCTTCAGCTCATCCGCCTCTTTATTCTTATTTTCCGCGTCGTTCAGCTGTCCCTGAATCAGGTTCTGCCGTTTTTCTATGATTCCCATGACGGGCTTGAACAAAAAAATTCTCAGAAGAATAAAGAGAATGATGATATTGAAGACGATCCAGAATGCGCTCATATTTAATGTGAGCATTCTCTTGCCTCCAGATTGTCAGTAGCTTTTTATAAAATTAAGATAATTACGAGTGCAACGACGAGACCGTAGATTGCAGTTGCCTCTGCCAGTGCACATCCGAGGATCAGAGTACTGTTGATAGCACCTTTTGCTTCCGGCTGTCTTGCGATAGCTTCTGTCGCTCTGGAAGTCGCGATTCCGATACCGATACCTGCGCCGAGACCTGTTAACACAGCGATACCTGCGCCTATAGCGATTAAACCTGTCATAATTTTTTCCTCCTGTTACACAAATACCTTTTAATTTCAAGCTTTCCAAACAGCCGGTCAGTCCGTGAAGTTTCCGGGCCGGACACGGCATCCTCTCCTCATGCCTAATCGTCATCCATGATAGATTCCTGAATAAACAACGACGTGAGGAAACAGAATACATACGCCTGCAGGAGCGCATCGAAAATATCGAAGTAAGCTCCGGCAGCCAGCGGAACCACAGCCGGCGCCACGATATGGACTAGCTCCATGATGATATACGCGCCGAGAATGTTTCCGAACAGTCGCATGCACAGCGACAGCGGACGGATAATCAGCTCCAGTATGTTCATCGGAGCCATCATGGCGATCGGATGTCCGAAATGTTTCAGCCATCCGCCTACACCCCGCTGGTGAATCCCGGCATACTGTATCAGAATGATACTCATCAGCGCCAGACCGGCAGTCGTATTCAGATCCTTTGTCGGCGGAGCGATTCCGAACAGACCGAGCATATTCGATATGCCCAGATACAGCAGCACCGTCAGCAGATAAGGAATATACCGCTTGCCCCGTTCGCCGAGAATATCATAGAAGATGTTATACAGCTTCTCGATACAGAACTCGATAAACGCCTGCCGCTTTCCGGGAACGATCTTCATATTCCGGGTAAAAATGATCGAGACGATTACGAGGAACGCCATGACGCCCCAGGTGACCACCACCGACTGCGGAACCGGAATATTAAAATCGCCCAGCGGAATGTAAAAAGATACCTTATACGCCAGTTTTTCCGTCAATTCCTCACCGATACTCAAAAATCTCACCTCCTTCACGCAAAATCAATCCAAAAGCAAATCGAAAAATTCTTTAATATTGTTGTATATTAATACTTTCAGATCGCTTTTTCAATGCAATACAGAAAAGCATTTTGTATACAACAAGATTATACTCCCTGAAAACCGGATACGGAATCCGGAAATATTTAAAATACATTTTCCAAAACCGGTGAACTATAAAATCTGTTACATCGGCAGTAATAAAAAATAAGTACCTGTTCTTTTGTTTTCAGCCCTTTTCCGCCGCCTTGACAGGGGAAAAGGCGAGTTCTATAATGAAACAAGCCCGATTCTCAGGCGAAATCTGAAAAAAGCGCCTCTAAAGCGCCGCTGACGGAAGATCAGAACCGGCATTTAAAACACGCAGATATATATAAAGGAGTTGATTTACCATGGAAAAGAAGAATATCGACTGGGCCAATCTCGGATTCAGCTATATGCAGACGGATCAGCGATTCGTCTCCAATTACCGTGACGGAGCCTGGGACGAAGGTTCCCTGACAGCGGATCCGAACATCGTTCTCAACGAATGCGCAGGCGTCCTTCAGTACGCACAGACAGTCTTCGAAGGCCTCAAAGCCTATACCACAGAAGACGGCAGAATTGTCACATTCCGTCCGGATCTCAATGCGGAGCGTCTGGAGAATTCCGCACGACGCCTCGAGATTCCCGTTTATCCGAAGGAAAAATTTCTCGACGCCATCGATCGCGTCGTAGCTGCCAACGCCGCTTACGTACCGCCTTACGGTTCCGGCGCCACGCTGTATATCCGTCCGTACATCTTCGGTACGAATGCTGTCATCGGTGTAAAGCCTGCCGATGAATATCAGTTCCGTGTGTTTACGACTCCGGTAGGCCCTTATTTCAAGGGCGGCATCAAGCCTCTGACTATTAAAGTCAGCGATTTTGACCGGGCGGCTCCTCACGGCACAGGACATATCAAAGCAGGTCTCAATTACGCCATGAGCCTTCACGCCATCGTTACGGCTCATGCCGAAGGATTTGATGAAAATATGTATCTCGACGCCGCCACCCGCACGAAAGTCGAAGAGACCGGCGGAGCCAACTTTATCTTCATCACAAAGGACAATAAAGTCGTCACGCCGAAATCTAACAGTATTCTTCCTTCCATCACCCGCCGCTCCCTCATGACTGTGGCGAAGGATTATCTCGGTCTCGAAGTCGAAGAACGCGAGGTATATTTCGATGAAGTGGGCGATTTTGCCGAATGCGGACTGTGCGGCACGGCAGCCGTCATCTCTCCTGTCGGAAAGATCAATGATCACGGAAAAGAGATCGTCTTCCCGAGCGGTATGGAAGACATGGGACCTGTCACCAGAAAGCTGTACGATACGCTCACGGGCATTCAGATGGGCCATCTCGAAGCTCCGGAAGGCTGGATCCGCGAAATTCCGGTAAAATAAAATGACAATGCCGTCTCATATCTCATAATAATAAGCCTGCACAGCGTGACGCATACGTCGCCGCGGGCACTTTGTAAATAATGTCCCCGTCTTTCGCAGAATGCGGAAGCCGGGGACATATTTTTTCCGTGTCCCGGTTCCGGATCGGCACAGCGTCCTCTGCCCTGCCGTTTCTCCGTTTTTCGTTATTTTGTTCACAAATAATTTGTATAAATTTGCAAAATCCGCGTAAATCATATATCTGCTGTCCGCTGCAGATCTCTCCGCAGCAGCTCCACATGCACCGTAAAATGCACTGCGGAAATATCTGATATCGTTTTTCCGTCCGTCATCCCTGTTTGTGAGTCTGCAGCAGATCATTTTTCAGATTCCACAGATCCTGAGACAGATCTACATAATACTTGTGAGGGTTCTCAAAGCGCTTCAGCTCTTCCCACAGCATATCGATCTGCTCCTGGCAGAATCTCTTGATCTCCTCCAGTCCGGGAAGATCATAGACCAGTTTTCCCTTCTCAAAGACAGGGACCTGAAGCTCGCGGCACTCGTGATTTTCTATGATTTTGCGCTTCCAGACGTGCTCCTCGTCGAAAATTTCAAAAGGCTCCTCCGGTATTTTCTCATCTGCCAGAGCGACCAGATCAGCGGTCGCCTTCCCGCTCTCTCTGTCGTACAGGCGATAGACTTTCTTAAACCCCGGTGTAGTGATCTTTTCTATATTCTCGCTGACTTTGATCTTCGGTACGATCTCGCCGTTTTCCTCCACAGCGGCCAGTTTATATACCCCGCCGAAAACCGGCTGCGACTTAGCCGTGATCAGTCTCTCGCCCACACCGAAGGAATCGATGCAGGCGCCTTCATTTACGACACCTCTCACGATGTACTCATCGAAGGAATTGGATGCGACAATCGAACAGTCGGGATATCCGGCCTCATCCAGCATCTGCCTCGCTTTTCTGGACAGATAGGTGACATCGCCGCTGTCGATTCGGATCCCCATTTTCTTCGGCTTCTTTTCGTTGAAGACCCGGATTGCGTTCGGAATTCCCGAACGGAGCACATCATAAGTATCGACCAGCAGAACGCAGTTATCGGGATACAAGTCGGCAAATTTTGAAAAGGCCTCATATTCCGAATCGAAGGTCTGAACCCAGCTGTGGGCCATCGTTCCCAGAGCCGGAATATTGAAAATGCGTTCAGCGATCGTACAGGCCGTGCCGATGCAGCCTCCGATATACGCCGCTCTGGCCCCGTAGACAGCCGCGTCGGCACCCTGAGCCCGTCTGGATCCGAATTCCATGACGGTGCGCCCCTGAGCCGCCCGGACAATTCTGTTCGCTTTTGTTGCAATCAGCGTCTGGTGATTTACTGTCAGCAACAGAAATGTCTCGATGAACTGAGCCTGTATGATCGGCCCTCTGACCGTGATCAGCGGCTCATAAGGAAATACCGGCGTTCCTTCCGGAATGGCCCATACGTCGCATTCAAATCTGAAATCTCTGAGATAGTCGAGAAAGGCTTCGCTGAAGCAGTTTTTTGACCTTAGGAATTCGATATCCTCTTCGGTAAAGGACAGATTTTCAAGATATTCCACGACCTGTTCCAGTCCGGCGAAAATAGCAAATCCGCCTTCGTCGGGAACTTTTCGGAAAAACAGATCGAAATACGCGATTTCGTCCTTTTTTCCGAGTTCGAAATAACCGTTGGCCATGGTCAGCTCATAAAAATCGGTGAGCAATGTGTGATTAATATTTTTTGAAGAGTAGTTTTTCATCCGTTTCTCCGTTCTCCGTCCGGCGGAAAATCCGTCGGGCGCATATTATCCGAAAAAGCAGGCTTTCCCACGGATACACAGGCACCCGCCGTCTCCTCGGATCTGATCATTCTTTCTGTATTTTATTATCAGCCATATCAAGTGTAATTGCAATATTAGATATAGTTTTAACATAATCTCCGTATGTTTTCGTAACATCTGAAAAACGGCTGCCGGAAGAGACTGACATTCTTCCGGCAGCCGTTTTTCCATATCGCAGCTCTCCATAATCCACGACAGAAAATTTCTTTCCTTTCTTTCCGGATTCTCTATGCTGCGCTTCCACGGCAGAATTCAGCGAAGGGACGGCAGCATCCGGCGAAGATACTGCCCCGTGTAAGACTCTTCGCAGCGTGCCACTTCCTCCGGCGTTCCCGCCGTCACGATCTTTCCTCCCCGATCACCGCCGTCCGGTCCGAGATCGATGATATAGTCGGCTGTCTTGATGACATCCAGGTTGTGTTCGATGACGACTACGGAATTTCCCGCATCCACAAGGCGGCTAAGAACCTGGATCAGGCGGTCCACATCTGCAAAATGAAGCCCTGTCGTCGGCTCATCGAGAATATACATCGTCTTTCCCGTCATGCGCTTGGAAAGCTCCGACGCCAGCTTGATCCGCTGCGCCTCACCGCCTGACAGCTGAGTAGAAGGCTGTCCCAGCTTGATATATCCCAGACCTACATCGTAAAGCGTCTGGAGCTGACGGGTGATGGACGGAATATTTTCAAAAAACGCCAGAGCTTCTTCGATATTCATGTCCAGCACGTCGAAAATATTTTTTCCTTTATAGCGTACCTCCAGTGTTTCCCGGTTATACCGCTTTCCGCGGCAGACTTCGCACGGCACGTAGACGTCAGGCAGGAAATTCATCTCGATTTTTACGATGCCGTCGCCGGAGCATGCTTCGCACCGGCCGCCTTTCACATTGAAGCTGAACCTCCCCTTGCCGTAGCCTCTCAGCTTCGCCTCCTGTGTCTGGGCAAAGAGATCCCTGATATGGGTAAACACGCCGGTATAGGTGGCGGGATTAGATCGCGGTGTCCGGCCGATCGGCGACTGATCGATGTTTATGATCTTATCGATATTCTCCGTACCGGTTACCGAACGGCAGGCTCCCGGCCGCACCTTCGAGCGGTTTATCTTTACCGCCAGATTCTTATAGAGAACCTCATTGATCAGGCTGCTCTTGCCGGATCCCGAAACACCTGTGACACATGTCATGACGCCGAGAGGAATAGACACATTTACATTGTCCAGATTGTTCTGCTTCGCACCCTTGATTCTGATAAATTTTCCGCTGCCTTTCCGCCTCGTCTCCGGTACGGCTATTTTTCTCGCGCCGCTCAGATACTGACCTGTCAGCGATTCCTTACATGCCTTGATATCCTCCACTGTTCCCTGAGCCACCACCTCTCCGCCGTGAATGCCGGCGCCGGGGCCCATATCTATGATATGATCGGCAGCATACATCGTATCCTCATCGTGTTCCACGACGATCAGCGTATTGCCGATATCCGTCAGGTGGCGCAGTGTGGCCAGAAGTTTGTCGTTATCTTTCTGATGCAGACCGATGCTGGGCTCGTCCAGAATATAGAGCACACCCACCAGTCCGGAACCGATCTGTGTCGCCAGGCGGATGCGCTGGGATTCTCCTCCGGAAAGCGTGGCGGAAGATCTTGACAGTGTCAGATAGTCCAGCCCGACATCGGAAAGAAACTGCAGCCGGCTGCGGATTTCCTTGATGATCTGGGCTGCGATCACGGCGTCTTTTTCGCTGAGCTTCAGATTTTCGATGAAATTCAGGGAATCTCTCACCGGCATATGGCAGAACTCCATAATATTGATTCCGCCCACGGTAACGGCCAGCACTTCGGGACGGAGCCGCTCTCCTTTACAGCTGCTGCATGGCACAACGCTCATATACTGCTCGATTTTATCCTTGATAAATTCCGAGCCGGTATCGCGGTAACGGCGTTCCAGATTGTTGACGATTCCCTCGTAGCTCTGACGGCGGTGGGTCTTTATACCGCCGTTGCGGCTTTCATAGTAATACTCGATCTTTCTGCCGCCGGTTCCGTACATGAGATCGTGGCGGAATTCCTCGGGAAGCTCACCGTACGGAGTATCCAGACTGACGCCGTATTCCTCGGCGAGAGCCCGGATGATAGTGGAATAATAGGATTTCTCATCGAAAATATTGAAGGAAGAGCCCAGAGCTCCTTCATTCAGGCTCAGAGTCGGATCCGTAACGATAAGGCCGGGATCCACCTGCTGAATAAAGCCGAGTCCGTTGCATTCCGGGCAGGCTCCGAAAGGACTGTTGAAAGAAAACGTTCGCGGCTCCATCTCGGTGATGGCCGCACCGTGATCCGGGCAGGCGAACTTCGTGCTGAATACTCTGTCCTGCGGTTCCTCTTCCTCAGGCCTCTTCAGACTGACGATCACCAGACCGTCTCCCTCATCCAGGCCCAGCTCCACCGCCTCCGCCAGGCGGCTCTGAACACCCGGCCGGATGACGATCCTGTCGATGACGATCTCTATGGTATGTTTGTATGTCTTCTCCAGTTTAATCTCATCCTCGGAAAGATTATACATCGTTCCGTCCACCCGTACCCGCAGATATCCCTCTTTCCTGATACGCTCCAGCAGCTTCTTATGCTCTCCTTTCTGCTGACGTACAGCGGGAGAGACGACGACGGCACGCGTTCCCTCCGGATAGGAGAGAATCGTATCCACGATCTGATCCACCGACTGACTGCTGATCTCACGCCCGCAGACCGGACAGTGAGGAATGCCCACTCTGGCGTAAAGAAGACGGAGATAGTCATACGTCTCTGTCACCGTTCCTACAATGGACCGCGGATTTTTTGCAGTGGTCTTCTGGCTGATGGAAATCGCCGGCGAAAGTCCTTCGATGTACTCCACATCCGGCTTTTCCATCTGCCCGAGAAACTGTCTCGCATAAGCGGATACACTTTCCATATAGCGGCGCTGCCCTTCCGCATAGATAGTGTCAAAAGCAAGAGTCGACTTTCCCGAACCCGAAAGACCGGTGATCACCACCATCTTATCGCGGGGAATGACGACATCCACATTTTTCAGATTGTTTTCATTTGCGCCTTTTACGACGATCTGTTCTGTATTGGTACCGGCCATAATTTCTCCTGTTTTTTCATTTCAGTAACTGATCGGGTATCGCACCGCGCCCCGGCTCACAGCCTGACCTTCAGCTCAAACAGCAGGTCGCGCAGATGAGCGGCCTGTTCGAACTGAAGCGCGGAAGCCGCCGCCCGCATCTCTGACTCCAGTCTGGAAGCGTAATCCTGAAGCTCTTTTTTTGTCATCTCGGAAGGCTTCCTGTCCGTCATATAGAGGTCCGCCTCCTCTGCGGCCTCTGTCGCTTTTACCGCCGGGCGCACCGATTTTTTCACGGAAACCGGCGTGATGCCATGTTCTTTATTGTATCTGTCCTGAATGGCTCTCCTGCGCTCTGTGACATCGATAGCGCTTTTCATCTGAGGGCTTATCGTATCACCGTACATGATAACCCTGCCGTGAGCGTTTCTGGCTGCCCGTCCGATAGTCTGGATCAGGGAAGTCTCATTGCGCAGAAATCCCTGCTTATCCGCGTCCAGAATGGCCACCAGCGAGACCTCCGGAATATCGAGCCCTTCCCGCAGAAGATTGATACCCACCAGCACATCAAATTCTCCCGTTCTGAGGTCGCGGATGATCTCCGTCCGCTCCAGCGTGTCGATCTCCGAATGGAGATATTTCACACGGATACCCACATCTTTCAGATAATCCGTCAGACTTTCGGCCATCTTCTTCGTCAGCGTCGTCACGAGGACGCGCTCCTCTCTTTCGGTCACCTTATTGATCTCCGCGATCAGATCATCGATCTGACCTTCCGTCTTTCTGACGTCGATCGGCGGATCCAGCAGTCCCGTCGGACGTATAATCTGCTCCACCACTTCGTTTCCGCTCTTTTCTCTCTCATACTCGTTCGGCGTCGCGCTGACGTAGAGGATCTGATTCACCAGTCCTTCGAATTCCGAAAATTCCAGCGGCCGGTTGTCCAGCGCCGAAGGCAGACGAAAGCCATAATCTACGAGAGACTGCTTTCTGGACCGGTCTCCTGCGTACATTCCCCGCAGCTGCGGCAGCATGACGTGAGACTCGTCGATCATGATCAGCATGTCCTTCGGAAAATAATCCAGAAGGGTATAAGGCCGCGCTCCTGCCGGAAGACCTGTAAGATGACGTGAATAATTTTCCACGCCTTTACAGGTGCCAACCTCCCGCAGCATTTCCAGATCGTATCTCGTCCTCTGCTCGATTCTCTGCGCTTCCAGCAGTTTTCCCTCCCGCTGAAATTCCGCGATCCGTTCCTTCAGTTCCTCTTCGATGGTCACGCAGGCACGCTCTGTCTTTTCCTTCGAGGTGACATAATGAGATGCCGGAAAGACGGAGATGTGATTTCGCACGCCGATGATCTCTCCCGTCACGGGATTGATCTCCTTGATGGATTCGATCTCATCGCCGAACAGCTCCACTCTGACCGCCTGTTCCGCACCGGCGGGATAGATGTCGATGATATCGCCTCTGACCCGGAACGTTCCCCGCTCAAAAGCGATGTCATTCCGGACATACTGATTCCGCACGAGATCCTCCATGATCTCTCTCCTGCCCTTTTCCATTCCCGGACGCAGGGAGATCATCTGACTGCGGTATTCCTCCGGATTACCCAGACCATAGATGCAGGAGACGCTGGCTACGATAATCACATCATTCCGCTCAAACAGAGATGCCGTCGCCGAATGGCGGAGCTTTTCGATTTCCTGATTGATATCGGAATCCTTTTCGATATACGTGTCGGTGGAGGGAACATAAGCCTCCGGCTGGTAATAATCGTAATAAGAGACAAAATATTCTACAGCGTTATGCGGAAAAAATTCTTTAAATTCCCCGTAAAGCTGGGCTGCCAGCGTTTTATTGTGAGAGATGATCAGCGTCGGTTTCTGTACACGTTCTATGACGTTGGCCATCGTAAAAGTCTTTCCCGATCCCGTAACGCCCAGAAGCGTCTGATGTTTTTTACCGTTCAGAAATCCTTCCGCCAGTTTTTCCACCGCCTGAGGCTGATCTCCTGTCAGCCGGTAATCGGATACGAGTTCAAATCTGCCCATGCCGTTTTTCCTCCCTTCTGCTCCGTCTGTCTCAGCTGTACCGTCTCCGTCCGCGTTCTTCTCCGTATATCTCTGCAGGCGCCTTTTTCTATCCTTCTTAAAATATAATGTATATAATGTAGATATCCGTTGCCTCATCTCGGCCTGACCTCTGCGGTGCGTACAAATATAAGTATTATACCACCTGCGTCAATCCCTTACAAGAACAAAAGTTCTTTTTAAATCTCATCGGTACTGCCCGCACTTTTTTCGGAGAAACATCGTTTTTTCCTGCCGCACCGAATATTGTTCCGAAAGATACTGTTTTTTTCTTCATTATTTTATCCCTGTTAAAGCTATTATTATTGCCCGGAATACCTGTTTCAGATATAATAATATTGATACACTCATAAAATAACCGTATTTTTTTAAACGAAAGGGGAGGATCTTTATTGTTAAGCATTAATTCCACCAGCTTCCACGATCTGATTTCCTATCTGTCAGATGACGCGCGTCTTCTCGAACACGATTTTATATCCGAGATCACGCCTCTTCTTCACAAAAACAACGATATCGACAAAGCCTGCTATGACAAATACGATGTAAAAATCGGCCTGCGAAACAAGAACGGTACAGGGGTCCGTGTCGGGCTGACTCACATCGCAGACGTCCGGGGATACGATATCGACGAAAATAAGAAAAAGATCCCGATTCCGGGCAAGCTGTTTTACCGGGGGATTAATGTCGAAGATATCGTCAATTCGGTGATCCGTGAAAATCGCTTTGGCTATGAGGAAGTCAGCTATCTTCTTCTTTTCGGCGAACTTCCTGACAGGAAGCATCTGGAAAATTATACGAAGCTTCTCGGTCTGCGCCGCGAGCTGCCTCCGTATTTCACACGAAATATGATCATGGCCAGCCCTTCACGCAGCATCATGAATCAGATCGCGAGAAATATCCTCGCTCTGTATGCCTACGACGACAAAGCGGATGACACTTCTCTGGAAAACGTACTGCGTCAGTCCATCCTGCTCATCTCCTGTTTTCCTACGATCGCAGCGTATTCCTACCAGGCAAAGTGCTCTCACTTCTACAATCAGAGTCTGCATCTTCACTATCCTCTGCCGGAGCTTTCCACGGCGGAAAATATTCTCCGCCTGATCCGTCCGATGGGCGAATACACTGAACTGGAAGCTCATCTGCTGGATATCGCCATGATTCTGCACGCAGAACACGGCGGCGGAAACAATTCCACGTTTACGACGCATCTCGTCTCATCCACCGGAACCGACACCTATTCCGCAATTTCCGCGGCGGTGGGTTCTCTCAAGGGACCGAAGCACGGCGGTGCAAACCTGGCGGTCGTCTACATGATGCACGATCTGAAGGAAAATGTATCGGACATCACCAACTTCAAGGAAGTGGAAAAATATCTCCGCCGCGTCATCCGTGGAGAGGCAAACGACGGCTCCGGCCTGATCTACGGTCTCGGCCATGCGGTCTACACTCTCAGCGATCCGCGGGCCCAGCTCCTGAAAAAAATGGCCCGCAAGCTGGCGGAAAAGAAGGGACTGATGGATGAATTCATGCTCTACGATTTCATCGAAACGAGAGGCTCTCAGATCTTCTCCGAAGAGACGGGTCTGGACGTCGTACTGCCGGCGAACGTCGACCTTTACTCCGGATTTGTGTACAATGCACTGGATATTCCTGCTGACCTGGCAACGCCTATTTTCGCATGCTCTCGTATCTCCGGATGGTGTGCTCACCGCATCGAGGAACTGGCAAGCAACAATAAGATCATGCGGCCGGCCTATCAGTGCGTCAAAGCGGAGGAAAAATACGTTCCTCTGGACGAAAGATAGTCCGGCGGCTGCGAACCGGCACATATCGCCAAGACACTGTCCTTTTATGTAGCCGGCCGGCCGATTCTCATCGTCACGGCCGGAGATACCAGAATAGATAATAAAAAATTCAAAGCTTTTTTCGGTGAAAAACCGAAACTGTCTTTTCCGCCGCGGGAAAGACCAGCAGCGCGGTCAGACTGACTTCCGGAGAGCTGAAAAAGTACTCTCACAGTGAAACCTGGACGAATGTGTGCAAAGGATGGGATCCTGAGCTTCGCTGAAGGCCTGTTTTCTCCTGACTGACCGGGTTACTGAAACGCCGGATGATTGAAGTTCCCGCCGGCAAAAGGCTGACCCGGTGACGGAGACGACATGCTGAAATACATCTTCGCCGCCTTCGTCGTTCCGAAATCGCGGTTCGATCCCGTGTCCTGAACTCTGTTGAACGCTTCCCGGAACATGGCATTATGCGCCTCTTCCCGGTTCAGAAGGAAGTCGATAGTCTCTCTGACTTTTTTGTCATCGATCTGACGGTAGAGATATTCATATACGACCTTCGCTCTCTGTTCCGACGCGATATTCGACAGCAGATCGGCACACAGATCTCCGGTTACCGTCACGTAATCTCCTGTCCAGGAATATCCTGAGGAATTGATCAGTCCCGGATTCAGTCCTAAGAGTACATGTGTCTGGATCTCTCCCGCACCTACGGCTGAAGCGTCCACATCATGGCCGTTGAGCAGATTGATGGTCTGAGCTACCATCTCCATGTGGCCGAGTTCTTCCGCCGCGATATCGAGGAAGAGATCTTTGATCTCCTGGTCCTTGATCCGGAAACTCTGGGATATATACTGCATGGCGGCCTTCAGCTCCCCGTTTCCTCCGCCCAGCTGCTCCTGAAGCAGAACGGCATACTGAGGATTCGGTCTTTCCACCGCCACCGGGTGGAACAACTGTTTTTCATGTTTAAACATAATTGAAATTCTCCTTTCCGTTTTCTATTATGCCCGGCGTCTTCCGATTTTATCGGAATCATTCCGATTCCTTTTCCCGTTCCGCCTCAAGTCCGCCCGTACATGATTCAGAAAGGCCGTCGCAGAGGCTGTCGGAAAAAACGTCAGAAAATTTTTTAAAATATTTCATTTTTCTCTTGCAAAAATCCGAAATTGGGTTATAATAATAAAAGTTCGAAGAGATGTTTCTCCGAACGGATATAGAGGGTTGACCGAGTGGCTAAGGAGCTCGCCTGGAACGCGAGTAAGGCGCAAGCCCCGCGGGTTCGAGTCCCGTGCCCTCTGCCAGAATTTTAAAAGCCGTCTGAGCCTTGTATTTTCAATGCTCAGGCGGTTTTTTCGTTTGGGTTTTATTCATCACACAGCATTTTCGACAGAGATTGCAATCATCGACATATAAAAAAAGATGAAAAAATCCCGGACACTTTCGATGCGCCCGGGATTTTTTCATCTTTTCATCTCTTTTGTTTTCTTTTAGCTGCCCTGTTGTCCGGCAGGCTGCTCCGGCCGGAGCTCTGCCAGCCTTTTTCTGACAGCGGCGAGCGCCTCCTCTGGTTCCTCGATGCCGGATACCGCCAGCTCCATCGGACAGGTACCCGTCTTCGTGCGGTTGGAAATGGCATCGACTTCCAGATCGTATATCGCCTTTATGCCATAACGCCTCAGCACACCGGCTGCCGGGCGGCTGATCACCGGAGCGTACACCTCTTTTATGCCGGATAATACGTGCAGAAAAGCTGCTGCTTTTCCCACCGCCCGGTCGGCTGCGGAAAATCCGCTCAGATCCGTTCCGTCCGCCATCCAGTCCAGAAAAGGCTGTACGCCCCGCACCCGGCTGGTGAGGACGATATCATCCTTCACCAGAACGCAGGTATCCTTTCCTTCCGCAAGGATCTCTTTCGCCTTTTTCAGACTTTCGCTCCATCTTGCGTCTTCCGGTATTCTGCCGCCTGTCTTTTCTGTCTCCATCATCTCTTACCTCTCGTTCTTCTGTCTGTTCTCCACCCAGAAGATCAGCAGAGGAAGAACGCTCCACTGCAGAATCAGGCCCGGCAGACCTGTTACGATGCTGCCCCAGATCGTTGCAGCTGTCACGGAAGTGCTGCCGAAGCCGTAAACTGCGAGGAGAATCGCCGCAGCGCGTACAACACGTCCTGCCACCTGCGCAAGAACGACTTTTGCCAGCACCGGCATCTTCACATCTCTCAGCAGACCTGCTGCAAGTCCATAGACTGCCAGTTCGATCATCATGAACGGCAGCATCGCCGCAGTCGGCATACCGGAAAGAGCAAAACTCACCAGAGGACCTGCTGCGCCTGCTGCGATGCCGGCATAAGGGCCGGCCAGAAGACCGACCATCAGAATCGGCAGATGCATCGGCAGGAATGTCTCTCCCAGCGCGGTTCCCAGTCCGGATATTGCTCCCACCGCATGAAACAGCTGCGGTACCGCAACGGCCGCTACGATGGCCGTCAGAGCCGCCAGCGTCTGAGTCCTTACGGACAGTCTGCTTTTTTCCGCTTTTTTCAGAATCGTCGTATTCATATCAAAAATCACTCCTGTTCTTCTCTTTTTCTCTTCATTTTACTTTTTTTACTTTCACTTTCGCTTTTTCCGGCGTTTTCCGTCCCGAAAATCGCGTGAGGAAATACGGCCTTCCGCCGCACTTTTTCTCAACTTCCGAGCTTTTCCGCAAAATCCGCCATGGCGTCTGCGATTTTGATCTGCTGCGGACAGACAGACTCACAGCTGCCGCATCCGATGCAGGCTGACGGCTGCTTTTCCTTCGGCACCGCCATCAGAGCCATCGGCGCAATGAATCCGCCGCCGGTGAAACAGTGCTCGTTGTACAGCGAAAGCAGTTCCGGAATATCCAGCCCCATCGGGCAGTGACTGGTGCAGTAATGACAGGCTGTACAAGGCAGCGCAATTTTACCTACCATCTCCTCTGCAATGCCCTTGAGACATTCCATTTCCGCTTCGTTCAGCGGCTTATCCTCTGCAAAGATCCGGATGTTCTCCCGCAGCTGCTTCTCATCGGACATACCGGAAAGGATCACCTTTACGGAAGGAATCGACTGCAGGTAGCGGAAAGCCCAGCCTACAGCATCCTCATCCGGCCGCAGTTTTTTCAGCTTCGCTTCATCCGCCTCATCGAGAGATGCCAGCTTGCCGCCTCTCAGTGGTTCCATTACCCATACCGGAATCCCATATTCTTCCAGAAGCTTGACTTTTTTTCCGGCTTCCTGAAAATCCCAGTCCAGATAATTCAGCTGAACCTGACAAAATTCCATGTATTTTCCATATCTGTCCATGAACCGTTTCATCACGTCATAACTGCCGTGGACGGAAAATCCCAGATGGCGGATTCTGCCGTTTTCCTTCTGCTTCATCAGATAGTCAAACGTTCCGTACTTTTCGTCCAGATATGCGTCGATGTTCATCTCGCAGACATTGTGGAAGAGATAAAAATCGAAATAGTCTACGCCGCATTTTTTTAGCTGTTTTTCGAAAATCTCTTCCGTCTTTCCCATATTGGAAAGATCATAGCCCGGAAATTTATCCGCCAGATAAAAGCTGTCTCTCGGATATTTTTTCAGAGCCTTTCCCATGACGAGCTCCGAATTGCCTCCGTGATAACCCCAGGCTGTATCATAATAGTTGATCCCGCTCTCCATAGCGATATCGACCATTTTTTCCGCTGCCTCTTCGTCGATTTTCGAATCTTCCCCGTCCAGGACGGGAAGACGCATGGCGCCCATGCCCAGAGCCGACAGTCTGAGATCCTGAAACTCTCTGTAAATCATCGCTTCCTGCCTCCTTTTTCTTCTTTTCTTATAGTATAAATCAGGTAATCGAGAATATCGATCCGTTTTTGATCTTCGTGGATCATCTCCAGCAGGCGCCGCCTGTGTCCGAACAGCAGGCACAGACACTCCGACGGTTCTCCGTCCTCCTGAAGAAACAGAAATCGTCTGATCAGCGCATCATTACAACCTGCGTCTTTCAAAGTCCGGATCGTCCCCGCCTTCTTTTCCGATCTCCTTTCAGAGTCTGAACTGTACCTCTGCTCCTGATCCGCTTTCATCGGACTTCCTCCTTATCGTCACTGTTCTCTCTAACAGTATAAATGCAGGAGGATTTTATGATAAATGCTTATATCAAATATACCTCTATACTTGACGGGCATGCAAATATACAGCTATACTTTTTACAGGAGGTAAAATATACTTATGGAAATCCGAGTTCTGCGTTATTTTCTGGCGGTGGCGAGAGAAGAGAGTATCTCCGGAGCCGCCGAATATCTGCATATCACACAGCCCACGCTCTCCCGCCAGCTGATGGAACTGGAGGACGAACTTGGAGCAAAGCTTCTGATCCGGGGAAAGAGAAACCGCCGGGTCATACTTACCGACGAAGGCATGCTGCTGCGCAGACGGGCCGAAGAAATCGTAGAACTGGCGGATAAGACAGAAGCGGAGTTTCACGCCAGGGATGAAATCGTCAGCGGAGACGTCTATATAGGCGGCGGCGAAACGGACGCCATGCATTTCGTCGCCAGGGCGGCAAAAGCGCTGCAGGAACAATATCCCGACATCCGGTATCATCTCTTCAGCGGAAACGCCGACGACGTGACAGAACGTCTGGACAAGGGGCTGTTAGACTTCGGCATTCTGATCGGTACCGCAAACGTGGAAAAATACGATTATATCACGCTGCCTTACACCGATACCTGGGGCGTGCTGATGCGCAGGGACAGCCCTCTCGCCGCGCAGGAAACGATACACCCAAAAGACCTGACCGACCTGCCCCTCCTCGGTTCCCGTCAGGCGGTCATGCGCAACGAGCTTTCCGGATGGTACGGGAGCGATTTCGAACGTCTGAACATCGTCATGACATATAATCTCATCTACAACGCCGCTATCATGGTGGAAGAAGGCCTGGGCTACGCCCTGTGCATCGACAGGCTCATCAATACCACCGGCGACAGCCGGCTGTGTTTTCGCCCTCTGGAGCCTCGTCTGGAAGCTCCGCTCGCTCTGGTCTGGAAAAAATATCAGGTCTTTTCCAGAGCCTCACAAAAATTTCTCGAATATCTGCAGAAACACCTCTCTCAAACGTAAGAGTTCTCTCGTCGGAACGAATGAACTTTCCCGCCTGAACAGATGTGCCCTCTCGTCCGAACAGAGAAACTCTCTCCGTCTTTCCTTCCGCGTTTCGTCTGCCACATCATTACCTTAACGCTTTAAAGCATTTTATCCTCTCAAAGTTCCCGCGATGTGCTATAATGGATTGTGCCGCATCGCGGATCTTTCCCGGCGGCGACGGACCGGAAAACTGCTGACGGTCCGCCGAATCTGCACAGTTACGGAGGTAATTTTCATGAAAATCCTAGTGGTGGGACTGGGCCTCATCGGAGGTTCCTTCTGCAAAGCCATCAAAAAATATACGACACATCACATGATCGGCATGGACTGCGACGATGCCACGCTGGAAATGGCCATCGCCATGGAAAGCGTCGACGAAGTGATTCCCATGGACCGTCCGCACCTGATGTCGCGGGCGGATCTGGTCATCGTCGCCATTCCGCCTCATAAAATCGTCGAATTCATACTGGAAAACAAGGACAATTTCCGGAAAGGAGCCGTCGTTACCGATGTCTGCGGTGTAAAAAAGCACATCGTGGACAGTCTCACGGAGCCTCTGGCGGAAACCGGAGTGGAATTTATCGGCTCACATCCCATGGCGGGGACGGAATTTTCCGGATTTTCCTTCTCTCTGGCGGACATGTTCGTCAACGCCAGCTATCTCATCACGCCCACCGAAAAATCGGACCCTGCAAAAGTGGAAATTCTCCGCAGGCTGGCTTATGATATCGGATTCAAGACGGTAATCGAGACGACGGCGGAAAGGCACGATCAGAGCATCGCCTATACATCCCAGCTGGCTCATGTCGTATCCAATTCCTATATTCAGAGCCCTACCCTGGCTAAGGAAAAAGGATTCAGCGCCGGCAGCTTTCTCGACATGACACGGGTGGCCCGTCTCGATGAAAATACATGGTGTGACCTCTTCCTCCTCAACCGGGAAAATCTCCTGTTCGAGATCGACCAGCTGATGAAACACATCTCGGAGCACAGGGATGCGCTCTTCCGCGGCGACCGGGAAAAAATCCGGGAGATGCTGCGCAAAGGCCGCATCCTGAAACAGCATAACGCCGCCGAAAAAAAGATTATCTATGAATGATCCGGTGAAGCGGCGATGCCGCAGCATCGGAAAGAAAAAAGAGAAGGAAACAGAAAAGAACCGAAAAGGAGAAGAAGACCATGATGATCAATACCACCCTGTGCTATATCGAGCGTGACGGCTGCTATCTTCTGCTCCACCGCACAAAAAAAGAGCACGACTTCAATAAAGACAAGTGGATCGGCGTCGGCGGAAAATTTGAGGAAGGAGAGAGCCCGGAGGAATGTCTCCTCAGAGAAGTAAAAGAGGAGACAGGCCTTGACCTCGTCTCCTGGCAATACTGCGGCATCGTCACCTTTATCGCCGATGACTATCCTGCGGAATACATGCATCTTTATCTGTCCGACGAATTCACCGGCTCGATTTCAGACTGCGATGAAGGCGAGCTGGAATGGATCAGAAAGGAAGATATTTTTGATCTCCCCATCTGGCCCGGCGACAGAATCTTTCTCCGCCTGATGCAGGAAAAGGTTCCCTTTTTTTCCCTGAAGCTCGTCTACCGGAAAGACGAGCTCATCCATGTCAGCCTGAACGGCCGTCCCCTCGCCGATTCATCCCTGCCGGCGGATCTTTCCTTTCTCACAGACTGTTCTGCCTCTGCAGACCGCTCCTCCTGCGCAGGCGGTTCCGTTCCTGCAGACCGCTGACCGATTCGCTGACCGGTTTTCCGCTCACAAGCCCTTCACACGTTCCCGGCCGGAAAACGAACGGATAAAGAAAAAAGCGGATAATATAGTGAAAATTTCCATTACTATGCCTAAACCCGAGATAAAATCGGGCCATGGCAGCGCACCCGCCACCATGCCGGCGCTGCCGAATACCGTCATGGCGAAGTTGATCAGAGACGATACCGCGCCCGTATCTCCTTCCTGCTGCTGCAGCAGTATTTCCGTTCCCAGCGGACGGATCATGCTCTCCACCACGGTAAAAGGCAGAAATGCCAGCAGAAACGCCAGAGGACCGGCATGTCCGAATGTCAGCAGAAATCCGGCGCTGGCAAAGGCTGCGATCAGACAGACCATATTGAGACGCAGCCTGGTCGTCCGACCGGCAAAAAAGACGTAAAGCACGGGACCGAAAACGGCAAAGGCGGAGTTGACCGCAAAGAATATGCTGTACATAGCATCGCTGAGCTGAAAGATATCGATGTATATATAGGAGCAGACGCTGATGTAGGCCATATACGGCGTCGTAAAGAGGGACAGCATCAGCAGATATTTCAGAAATGCTCTGTTTTTGCCGATAACCAGCGTCTTTTTCAGCGTCATCACGAGACTCCCTCTGCTCCGCTCCGCCGGCCTCAGCGTCTCCTTCATGGAGAGGGAAGCTGCCAGGCAGGCTGCTCCGATGACAGCCAGCACGAGAAACGTCGATCTCCAGGTGGAAAAACTCAGAATAAAAGCGCCCAGAAGCGGAGCGGCCATCGGTGCGATGACGGCCATCGCCTGGACGACAGCCAGTACCTTCCCTCTCTTCTTCTCTTCAAAGCAGTCTTTTACCAAGGCGGTGGAAACTGCCATCATGCCGCCTCCGCCCAGAGCCTGAAATACTCTGGCTGCGATCAGCATATAGATGTTTACCGAGAAGGCGCACACCAGACTGAATACGGCATACAGAGCCAGACTCAGAATCAGTACAGGCTTTCTTCCGTATTTATCGCTGGCAGGTCCGATGAGCAGGATGCCCACAGCCAGAAAAAAGAAAAAAGCGACCAGCGTAAGGTTAATCACGCCGGTCGAAGCATCAAAACTTTCTGACATATGGGGCAGTGCCGGCAGATACATATCGGTGGAAAGAGGCGGCGCCATGGACAGAACGGAGATCAGAAGGATGATTCCCTTCCTGCTCCCTTCCCTGTCCCGCCTGCCGGGTACTGTCTTTTCCATAAGTTTAATATTTCCTTTCTTTTCTGTCCTTCATACTTTTTCAGCACGCCTGCGGCACCGTTCCGCGTTTTTCCGCGTGCCGCGACATACTGCTGTGACTTCCGGTACGCGCCGCGGCATCACTCCGCGATGCCCGATTCGATCATCCTGCGGATCATCGTCACGCCGGCAGCCGACTGAGGGCCTTTATCCGTAACGGCCACCAGCGTCGGAGCCTGCATAATCCTGTATTTTCTGACGAGATCCGGTTCCTCTTCTGCAGCTACCGTCGTATATTCCACTCCGGCATCCTTCAGCATTTTCTTTGCCGTATTGCAGTTCGGACAGGTCTTCGTCGTGAAGAGAAGGACGCGTTTTTCCGCCTGTCCGCCGGAGGAATCCGCAGAGCGGTTTTCTGCCGCAAAAACTGCCGGATCGGAAATTTCCGGTTCCGCCCTGTCTTCCGCTGCCGGCGAAGCTGCCGCAGAAATCTCCGTTCTGCCCGCCGTTTTCGCCGTTTCGCTCATTCCGGAAGAAGAAACCCGATACGTCTTTCTCTGTTTAAATTCCTGTGCTTTTCCATCATTCCAGTTCTGCACCGGACGGTAATATCCCGTGATCCGGCTGTATACCTCTGTCTTTTCGTGGCAGACAGGACACTCGTACTGCTCGCCCGCCAGATAACCGTGGTTTCTGCAGACGGAATACGTCGGCGACAGCGTATAATACGGCAGCCTGTAATTTTCCGCGATCCGCCGGATCAGCTTCGCCGCCGCATGCCAGTCATTGAGACGTTCGCCCAGGAACGTGTGAAATACCGTACCGGAAGTGTAAAGGGTCTGCAGCTCATCCTGAATGTCGAGAGCCTCGAAAAGATCCTCCGTATAGCCCACCGGCAGATGACTGCTGTTGGTATAGTAAGGCGTTCCGTTATCTTCCGAAGCCGTAACGATATCCGGGAACTGCTCCACATCGTGTTTTGCCAGGCGGTAGGACGTGGATTCCGCCGGCGTGGCCTCCAGATTGTAGAGATCACCGTATTCTTCCTGATAATCGGACAGGCGTTCCCTCATGTGATTCAGAACCTGCTTCGTAAATTCCTGGGTTTCCGGATGCGTCAGATCCTTTCCGAGCCATTTCGCGTTCAGTCCCGCTTCATTCATTCCAACCAGGCCGATGGTGGAGAAGTGATTTTCAAAGGTTCCCAGATAGCGCTTCGTATAAGGGTACAGTCCTTCATTCAGCAGTCTGGTGATGACCGTACGCTTTATCTTCAGCGACCGTGCCGCCAGATCCATCATGCGGTCAAGGCGCCGGTAGAAGTCCTTTTCATTCTCGGCAAGATAAGCGATACGCGGCATATTGATGGTGACGACGCCTACCGAACCCGTGCTCTCACCGCTGCCGAAGAAGCCGCCGGTCTTTTTGCGCAGTTCCCGCAGATCGAGACGCAGGCGGCAGCACATGCTGCGCACATCGCTGGGCTCCATATCGCTGTTGATATAATTGGAAAAATATGGTGTTCCGTATTTTGCCGTCATCTCAAACAGCAGACGGTTGTTTTCTGTATCCGACCAGTCAAAGTCCTTCGTTATGGAATAAGTCGGAATCGGATACTGGAATCCCCGGCCGTTGGCATCTCCCTCGATCATGATCTCGATGAAAGCCTTATTGACCATATCCATCTCTTTTTTGCAGTCCTTGTATTTAAACGGCATCTCTTTTCCGCCGACGATGGCGTTCATCTCCGCCAGATCGTCGGGAACGGTCCAGTCCAGCGTGATGTTGGAAAACGGCGCCTGAGTTCCCCAGCGTGACGGTGTATTGACGCCGTAGATGAAGGATTCGATGCACTGCTTCACCTGGCCGTACGTCAGATTGTCCGCCTTGACAAACGGTGCCAGATACGTATCGAAAGAAGAGAACGCCTGGGCGCCGGCCCATTCGTTCTGCATGATTCCGAGAAAATTGACCATCTGATTGCACAGCGTGGAGAGGTGACGGGCAGGAGCCGATGTGATCTTTCCCGGCACGCCGCCGAGTCCCTCCTGAATCAGCTGCTTCAGAGACCATCCCGCACAGTATCCCGTCAGCATGGAAAGATCGTGGATGTGGATATCCGCGTTGCGGTGCGCATTGGCGATTTCATCGTCATAAATCTCGGAAAGCCAGTAATTAGCCGTAATCGCACCTGAATTGGAGAGAATCAGGCCGCCCACAGAGTAGGTGACAGTAGAATTTTCCTTGACTCTCCAGTCGTTGACGTTGAGATAATTGTCCACTACCTTCTTGTAATCCAGGACGGTGGACTCCACATTCCGGAGATTTTCCCGTTTTTTCCGGTAAAGAATATATGCTTTTGCCACGTCGGCGTATCCGGCTCTGCTCAGGACAGACTCCACGCTGTCCTGGATATCCTCCACGCTGATGCGCCCGTCTTTGATCTTCGGTTCGAAATCGGCCGTCACTTTCAGCGCCAGAAAATCGATGACCGAACTGTTATACTGCTTTTCCAGCGCATGGAAGGCTTTTGTGATGGCGTTGACGATCTTTTGAATATCGAATTCCGCCACCTTTCCGTCTCTCTTGATGACTTTATACATTCCGTATCATTCCTCCCATCATATCCCGTTTCCGGGTATAATAAAAACTTCTTTCACTCCGTGAGTCCCGCTTCACCGGGCTGACTGCAAAACGGCAGTTTCAGAATTTTTCTTCAGATTACCACTAAGCATAGCACAATATATTCCGTATATCAAGAGTTTATACACCATATATTGAAATTTCAGGTCGTTTTCTGCCGGACTGCTCCGTCCTTCCGGGCCTGCTTTTCATCGCAGCCGCGCCGTCCGGCAGCAGGCGCACGGCTCCGCCTCATCTCTCTACCGCAGCTGCGCCAGCCGGCAGTGACGTCGTGCGGCGTCGAGCATCTTCTGAAGCTCCGGCTCCGAAAAAGAACTCAGACCTTCCGGCTTCAGAATATCGCCGGCATCTGAGTAAGACTGCAGATAATAGGGCACATCATTTCCGATTCTCTCTGCGATTTCTTCCACATCTTCCCTGCTGTGAATTCCCTTCACCAGAGTCGTGCGGAATTCGCAGGAAAATCCCTCTCCGGCCGTTCCCGGTTCCGGAACGGCATTCTGCCGTCCTGCAGCTGCAGCTTCCTTCAGAAGATCGATGCTCCGTTCCACCGCAGGCAGAATATCGCCGGCAGCCCGGCCGGAAGCGGCTTCATAACCCGATCTGCCGCTCTTGATATCCATGGCCGCGTAATCGATCAGTCCTTTTCTCATCAGATCTTCGAGCCTGTCCGGGAAGCTGCCGTTTGTATCGACTTTGACCCAAAAGCCGATCTCCTTCACATCCCGGATAAAATCCTCAATTCCTTCCTGCATCAGAGGCTCGCCTCCGGAGATGACGACGCCGTCCAGAATTCCTCTTCTCTTTTTCAGATACTGAAAGATTTCCTTCTGCGCAGGAACCGTTCCCGAAAACCGTTTTTCAGATACCAGCCCTGCGTTCTGACAGAAGGGACATCGGAAATTGCAACCCGCCGTAAATACGATACAGGCCATCATTCCGGGATAATCCAGAAGCGTCAGCTTCTGAAACCCCCCGATCCGGATCAGAGTGTCCGACATATTTTTTCTCCTTTTATTTGAAACCCAACATTTTAATCTGATATTCTCCCCTATAATTATATCGGAAACCGGCCTCGATATCAGAATTCCGGAAAATTTTTCTCCGGATGATTCCGACGAAACTGCCATCCGCTCGGCGATCGAAAGGACACTGGAGGAAAAAGCCTCTCTGCTTTCGCAGCTGGATGATTCTTCCGGTCTTTTTGAGGCCTCCCTCTGGTCCGCACCGGAAGAGGAATTCGACGCAGCAGCAAAGACAGTCGGCGTTCTTTCCACCACGGACGTCAATATCCGCAGCCTCAGAGAACTGATCACCTACGGACTCAAGGGAATGGCCGCTTATCTGAAACACGCCTCCGCCCTGCATGCCGAGGACGAATCTATCGACGCGTTCCTGCAGCAGACGCTGGCCGCCACGCTTGACGACGGACTTTCCGCGGACGATCTGATCTTTGCAGCGATGGAAACGGGAAAATACGGCGTAAATACCATGGCTCTTCTCGATCAGGCCAATACCGGAACCTATGGAAATCCTGAAATCTCTGAGGTTCGTCTCGGTACCGGCTCACGCCCGGGGATTCTCGTATCCGGTCACGATCTGAAAGATCTGGAAATGCTGCTGGAACAGACACAGGGAACCGGCATAGACGTATACACTCATTCCGAAATGCTTCCGGCTCATTACTATCCGGCGTTCAAAAAATATTCCCATCTCGCCGGAAATTACGGAAATGCCTGGTGGAAACAGAAAGAGGAATTTGAAGCATTCAACGGTCCGATTCTCATGACGACAAACTGCATCGTTCCTCCGAAGGACAGCTATATCGACCGCCTGTATACTACCGGAGCGGCAGGCTATCCGGGATGCCGTCATATCCCGGAAGAATCCGGAGAACCGAAAGATTTCACTCCTCTGATCGAGCACGCGAAACGCTGCGCGCCTCCGAAGGAACTGGAACAGGGAAAAATCACCGGCGGATTCGCTCACAGCCAGGTTCTGGCTCTTGCCGGTCAGATCGCGGAAGCTGTCCGGTCCGGCGCTATCCGGAAATTCGTCGTTATGGCCGGCTGCGACGGCCGCGCAAAGTCGAGAGAATACTACACAGAATTCGCGGAAGCTCTTCCGAAGGACACCGTGATTCTCACCGCCGGCTGCGCGAAATACAAATACAATAAGCTCGATCTCGGCGATATCGGCGGCATCCCCCGCGTTCTCGATGCCGGACAGTGCAACGACTGCTATTCTCTGGCGGTGATCGCGCTGAAGCTGAAAGAAGTCTTCGGGCTGGAGGATATTAACGATCTGCCGATCATCTACAACATAGCCTGGTACGAACAGAAAGCCGTTCTGGTGCTCCTGGCGCTTCTCTCCCTCGGCGTGAAGAACATTCACCTTGGTCCGACACTTCCCGCCTTCCTTTCTCCTGATGTGGCGGATTTCCTGGTGAAAACCTTCGGCATTGCGGGAATCACCTCTGTGGAAGAGGATATGAAACTTTTTTTCGGAAACTGACACTTTGAGGATCAGACTTCCGGATCACTGTGCGGACTTTGTGACGCGGTCCGGCGAAAATGCCCTCCGGCAAAGATTCCGTCCGGTAAATAAAGCAGACTCTGCAGATTTTAAAACAGGGGAGACTTTGCGGAAACAGGGCGCATCCGGTTGCCATTTCGTCCCGGTTAGGATATGATAATGACAGAAAACGGCGAGTTTTTCCGGCTCCTGCGCTGCCTGTCCGCAGGCGTGGAAAAAGCCTGATCATCCGACAAATCAGACAGAAGAGAAAGGACGTTCCGATGAGCGACACAAACGACACAAAGATCTACACGATTCTGACCAGCAGTCCCGAGATCAAGAGCGGCATCACCCGCGAACTGATCTGCGAGGGCTATGATCCGGAAAAAGCCAGAACCAGAGCGCATCAGAAGCTGATCGAAGACTTCGGAGGCGACTACTGGAATATGAAAATCGCCAGCCAGTTCAGCCCGCACAGTACAGAATACCACTATTACGCTGTTCCCGGCGTGGCGCTTTCCGATGTCAGTCCGAAAGAGGAAAATCTCGGCAGCAAAGAGGAGATCTGCCGTCCGGTGGAAGAGAAAACAGGATGGGAACATACCTTTCTCGATGTACTCGACAAGACTCTCATCTGTTTTCCTTCCGATCTTCCGAAATACAGCACGGAACACGGCATATACGGCAAGGAAGACTTCCGCAGCGCCTCCGGTGCAAAATAACAGCTTCAGGCGCTGCAGCAGCCGACATTTCAGGCATATCGGCTGACCGGCTGACAGATCGGTCCGATGGCAGAACCGGCTTCGGGCCCGGGTGCGGCGTCCCCCTGATCGGGACGCCGCACCCGGGCCCGTCTTTCATGTACTCCGGAATTTCTTCCGACATGTCCTGTCCGTCCCGTGTGGTTACGCAGCGGAAGGGGTGAGAATCTCTTCCCAGTCCTCAGGAAAACCGATATGATCCATCGAAATATCCTCTCTGTATTCCGCGATCAGCGGCTTTAAAACGGTCATCAGCTTAAAGACCCATTCCCGCCCGTCGGGATAGAGGAATTTCAGCACCAGCAGCTGAGAGAACAGACTCCTGTCCGGCTCATATACAAAATCCTGCGGCATGCGCGGCACAAAGCTGAAGGTCCAGCCATAGAGGCGAAGATAATGGGCACAGCGGTTTCTGAGATCCGTCAGACAGTGAAGCCAGCTTTCCATCTGCTTTACACCTGTCCGGTAGACGGATCCCGCGATTTCTTTCTGATCGGCGGTTTTCATATCGCTGAAAAAATTGGAAAGCATTCCTACCGTAAAAAATTCGACGATAATCCAGAGCGGAACCTTACCGTCGTTTTTCGCCTGACTCTGCCGGATCACCGGCGAATCCCTGTTCTGCTCCACGCAGCGCCGTATCAGCCCGAGAAAATGATGCTCGTCATGCCTTCTGGAATACATGGCATCATTGAGATAACCGAATGCTCCGTACTTCTGCGAGACATAATAGGAAAGCTGTGTCCGCAGACAGACCTCCACATCTTCGATCACTTCAAAGATCAGGGAGCGCAGCCTGCTGTCGAATTCGTAGATGCGCCGCAGGCGGAAAAAGGATACCCCCTCCTCAAAGGTCCTGTCCGGCCTCATAAAGGGAAGAAAATAAGCGGACAGCCGGTAATAATTTACTTTTTTCAGAAAAGTGATGCAATCTTCGATTTCGTCATCATAAATGACAAAACCCTTCTGCCGGATGAGCGCAATCTGTTCCCCGTACGTTAGCGGCTTTTTCTTATTCATGCGATCTCCTCCTGTTCGTCGGATACTTTCCTTCTCATCTTTTTTTATTTTATCACAGAAGAGATATCCTGTCGCCGTTACGACCGGTCCGAAGACCTATATTTCAGCTTTCCCTTTTCACCGGAAGGATTTTCGTCTAAAATAGACGGTATAATAAAAAACAGACACTAACAGGTAACATAAGGAGGAAATCTATGAAATTTCAGTGTGCATTTATCTATGTCGCTCCCAACTGTGATCCGGAAAAACAGAGAGGCATCATCGAAGGGGACGATATCGATATGAACGTGATCGGCTGCTCCACCTACGAGCAGGCGGAAGCTGCGGCAAAGGAAATGGTTGCCAAAGGCTGCAGCGCCATCGAACTCTGTGCCGGCTTCGGAAACGAAGGCGTCGCGAGAATCCAGCGGGCAGTAGGCCCGGACATCGCCGTCGGCGCCGTCCGCTTCGATTTTCATCCTGCATTCGACTTCAAAAAGGGGGATGAACTCTTCGGATAAAATCCGTTAAAATCCGAATAGAAACCGGATAAGCGTACAAAGAAACAACCGGAAACCGGACGGGAACCGGATTTAACCGGAGCTTTTTTCCGGACCGGAAGCGCAGCGCAGGCAGACACATGCAGGATCAGGCAGGTATGTAAAAAGCAGATCTATGTGTACGATATACAGGCATGCGAAAAGAGAGGACATACCTTTGCGATGCCCTCTCTTTTTATTTCTTTTATATTTCACTCTTCACAGCCGGTTCTGATCACCCCATTCGCACATGCCGTCCAGAATGGGAATCAGTGACTTTCCCCTCTCCGTCAGACTGTATTCCACCTTCGGAGGAATCTGTGGATACTCCTCCCGGTGTACCAGCTGATCGGCCTCCAGTTCTTTCAACGTGGAGCTGAGCGTCTTGTAGGAAATCGTTCCGATATATTTCTTCATCTCGTTGAACCGCACCACTCCGAATTCCATCAGCGTGTAGAGAATCGTCATCTTGTATTTTCCGCTGATCAGAGACAGCGTATAACTGAACCCCGTCGTGCTGAGGCGTTCGTCCGATATGCACCGTTCACTCATTTTTACACTCTCCTTCAGGTAAGTATTTTACTTTGATGTAAGTATCGCACTTTGAGGTGCGTACTTGTTTTTCATCGCATGCTTGCTATGATTGTAATATCCCGGAAGAGAAAAATCAACCATACGGAAAGCCCGGAGGCCCGCCATAGCGTGGAAAAAACGCAGGCCCGGTCCTAAAAGGACACAAGAACGGCGATAACAGAGGATAAGAAACAAAGGAGGAATTTTATCATGAGATCGGATATCAGTGAATATCAGGCTGTGGAAGAAGCAGCGATGAAATTTGTAAAAAGTGTGGCGGAGGGCAACAGCAAATATGCAAAAGAGCTGTTCATCGACGAGGCTGTCCTGTTCGGTTATCTGGACGGCGAGCTGGAACACGGTTCTATCGAACAATTTTATCACAACGTGGACACCGTACCGGGCGGAGAGAATTTCAAAGCGCGTGTTGACGTACTGATGGTGGAGGAATCTCTGGCCGTCGTCCGTGTCCTTGAGGAGAGTTGGGGCGGCCGGATCGATTTTACCGACGTTCTGCTCCTTTTAAAGATGAACGGCGAATGGAAATGCGTTGCAAAAGCATATAACCAGAATTCCGATACGATTCAGAAAAAATAACAGAACAGAAAAAAGAAAAAATAGGAGAAAAAAGAAACGAGCAGGGAGGAAAAATATATGAGTAAAAAAATTGCTGTCATCACAGGAAGCCCGCGCAAAAACGGAAACAGCTTTGCCATGACGGACGCCTTTATCAAAGCAGCGGAAGCAAAAGGTCACAGCGTAACGAGATTTGACGCCGCCATGATGAAAATCGGCGGCTGCCATGCCTGTGAAACGTGCTACAGCACGGGAAAAGCCTGTTCCTTTGACGACGATTTCAATCTTATCGCGCCGGTTCTCCTTGAAGCCGATGTCACCGTCTTCACGATGCCGGTGTACTGGTACTCCATTCCTGCGCAGATCAAAGGCGTCATCGACAGGATTTACTCGCTGGTAGTCGGCGGCAAAGATATCGCCGGCAAGGAATGCGCTCTCATCGCCTGCTGCGAAGAAGAGGATATGACCGTTCTGGACGGAGTCCGGATTCCGATGGAACGCACCGCCGCACTGAACAAATGGAAGATGATCGGCGAAGTGCTGATCCCGGGCGTGCTGAATGCGGGCGATATCGAAAAAACAGACGGCTGCCGCCAGGCGGCGGAACTTGCAGACAGAATCTGAGCCGCCGGTGAGGAAAAGGCAGCTGCAGTCAACTGCAGACGGTCTCAGGCAGCCCAAATAAAAAACGAAAGGAACGAAAATAAAAATGAGCAGAAAAATCGTAATCCTCAACGGAAGTCCCCGCAGAAACGGAAACACATCGTCTCTCGTGAAGTCCTTCACGGAAGGAGCGGAAAGTGCAGGCCACACGGTGACGGAATTTTTTCTTCAGGATATGAATATCCGCGGCTGCCGCGGATGTTTCGGCGGACACAGCAGTCAGGACAGTCCCTGTGTTCAGAAAGACGATATGGATAAAATCTATCCGGCCGTCAAAGAGAGCGATGTCGTCGTGCTCGCCTCTCCGCTGTATTACTGGAATATGAGCGGTCAGCTCAGAACGGCTGTTGACCGTCTGTTCGCCATCGAAGAAGGCGACGGCAATCTCCTCCGTGGTCACGGCAGATCCTCCGCGCTTCTGATGGCCGCTGAAGGCAGCGGATTCGAAGACGTTCTTCTTTATTACGATCATCTGACGGAACATCTGAAATGGCAAAACCTCGGTCACGTTCTGGCAGGCGGAAACGGCGATATCGGAGATATCGACGGAAAGCCTGAGATAAAAGAAGCTTATGAGCTTGGAAAATCGATTCGATGATCCGGATCTGTATCCGGAATCCCGGAACAGATTTCCGGATCGGAAACTGCGCTGCAGAAATCCATGCGGTAAATCCGCCTGTTAAGCGAGGCCCTGCCGTACCGGTTCCGGTACGGCAGGGCCTTTTTCTTTTCTGTAAGAATTTTGAAAACTATCCGGAACATCACCTGATCCATGACGGACTCAGGCCGCTGTGCTGCATCAATGAGGTACTCGCAGCGGCGCTTTCCCTGTTTTTCAGCCATACCTTCAGCCCGCCGATATCTCCTTCAAACAGCCTGTATGCCCTGAGCTCACGGTCGAGCTGGGAAGGCCGCGTCAGCGCCGGTTCCCGCCCGTCTGTCATAATATCGCATTCCTGCAGAAGCTCGCTGACAAACTGAGAACAGAATCGGTGATGATCCCGGTGACAGGTAATTCCGACTCTGCACAGAATCGTTCCGATGATACTGTACTTGTACTGAAAACGGTGGGCATAAAAGAAATCGAGAATGGCCTTCGCTCTGTCCACTTTCTTCTCATCGGTCTGTATTCTCACCAGCTTGCAGGGAATACTCTCATCCCGTAAATAAAGGCCTCCGTAGACCGATTCCTTCGTAAATCCTGCGGGCAGCATGAAACACGGCCTCCGCCGGCCAAAGGAGTAAAAATCCGAGAGATTCTCATCGACGCATACTGACACATGCGTATATTCGTCGCTGGTCAGAGCGGAGACCGCTTTCGACATCAGAGTATTCGACTTTGTAAATAACAGATAAATAAAACTTTTTCCCAATACACTCACATCCCTTCGATGAAAATATTATAAAAAATACTCTTTAGTATCTGTGAGCGTATTTTCGAAAATTTTTCTTACGTTTTTCTTAAATTGTTTCAGCGGTATCCGTGACGGCCCGTAGCGGCCGGCAGCAGATTTCACCACATCAGACTGCCGCCGGCCGCAACTCATCTGCCGCCGGCCGTAAAGCCGCGTCGTCCTCAGTTTTTTACCTGATGACGGGGCATTTGCGTATCTTCGGTAAGGGGCCGGAATACGTACCCCTGGGAGCGAAAATATTCGATGATCTGAGGCAGCGCATCCACAGTGGCCCGTTTGCCGTTTCCGTCGTGACACAGCATGACAGCCTGACGGTACTGCGCTCCTTCGGAGGCGTTTTCCACGAGTTCCGGCACCGACAGGCTGCCCTCCCCGTCGCCGTTGGCGCAGTTCCAGTCACAGTAAAGATATCCCCGCTCCGTCACATCCTCTGTCAGATATGTCATAATGCCGGGACTGTATTTTGCGGAAACCGTATTGGAGCTGCCGCCCGGGAACCGGATACAGCGGGGAACATAGCCGATCTGATCCCGACAGACCTGAGATATCCTCTCCAGATCGTCATAATACGCCCGGACGGAGGAATAAATCTCCGCATAGTCATGGCTGTAAGTGTGCATTCCGATGGTATGCCCCGCCTCGTATGCGTCCCGGATATATCCGGCACAGCCGGGATTGATTCCGGTAACAAAAAAAGTAGCTCTGACCTGATAATCCTCCAGGATGTCGAGAATGAGAGGCGTCATCTCAGACGGGCCGTCGTCAAAAGTCAGATACACCGTTTTTTCCGCCGCATCTTCCTTTTCTTCTGATCCGGCGCTTTCTGCGGGCCGGGACGCATTTTGCATTTCCCCGGATGCAACACTCCCGTTATTTCCGGTATTCCGCCCGTTTTCGGTACTCTGCGTGCTCTCTGTGTTCTGTGTGCTGCCGGCGTCCCGGGTATTTTCCGTATTCTGTATGCTTGATACGGAGTCCGCAGTCTCCGCCTGCCCCGGGAAAATCTTTGCCCATGCGCCGTTCTGTACTGCGGCAAACGTGATAAAAAGGACGATTCCTGCGGCAACCAGAATCGTCGGGATCAGAATCAGGATTTTCGTTCTCATAAAAAACCTCCCCGTTAAGCATATTCATGCTCTGCGGGGAGATGTAAATATTCTGCCGTCTCTGCGCTGTCCTTTTCGTTCGGATCCGCAGACGATACCGCTATACCACGCGCGTCATCGGAAGATCATTGTTCACGCCCTTTGACATGAGAATCTGGTGCAGATCGATGATTCCGTTGTGGAAAGTGGCCGCGCAGGCTGCCAGATAAAGATCCCACATACGTGTGAACTCCGTGCCCATCTTCTTTTCGATCTCCTCTCTGTGATCGTTGAAATTCGCTCTCCAGCAGCGCAGCGTCCTGTTATAGTGGCGCCGCAGGCTCTCCACATCCAGCGTGTAGAAATTGTAATCCGGCAGGAGATTGATGATCTCCCGGAGACTCGGAATCATACCGCCCGGGAAAATATACTTCTTGATCCAGGCATCGCCTTCGTGCTCTCTGAGGGCGCTGATATAGTGAAGCAGAAACAGGCCGCCCGGCTTGAGAACCTTTTCCGCATTCTTCAGAAACAGCCCGTAATTTCCTCTTCCCACGTGTTCAATCATGCCGACGCTGACGATACGGTCAAACTGCATTCCGGAATTTTCGAGATCGCGGTAATCCATCAGCTTCACCTCGAGACGGTCCGACAGTCCCTTTTCCTCGATCTCCCGGCTGAACTGACGGTACTGTTCCTCACTCAGAGTGATTCCTGTGCCCTTCACGCCGTATTTTTCCGCGGCCATCTTCAGCAGAAAGCCCCAGCCGCATCCGATGTCCAGCAGCGTCATACCCTCTTTCAGATACAGCTTCTCCAGAATGTGCTCCGTTTTGTTGACCTGAGCCTGGCGGAGAGAATCGTCTTCTGACCTGAAATAGCCGCAGGAATAGCTCATCGTCTCGTCCAGCCACAGCTTGTAGAAATCATTGCCGATATCGTAATGGGACTGTACCTCTTTTTTCTGATTCTTCTTATTTCTGGCGGTGAGAATGATCTTTTTCAGAGCGGATTTATCCGTGGTAAATTTTCCCATCTGTCCCATGAACAGATCCAGCACCTCATAGAGATCTCTGTCCACATCCAGTTCGCCTCTCATGTAGGCTTCCCCGAGAGCCAGCGAGGTGCTCGTCAGAAGTGCCTTCTTGTCCAGTTCCTTCGTCAGCTTTACGGTAAATTCCGGCTCGCCCTCTCCGATCTTGGAAACTTCACCTCCGGACTCGATCTGAAATGTCACCGGAATGATATTTCCCAGATAATTCTGAATAAATGTGTTCATCATATATCGTTTTTCCCCTTTCCTGTTTCTCCGGTGCCGGCCGGCGCTTTTCCTCCGCTTCCCGGAGCCGGTTCTTTTCTCCGTCTTTTCTCTCCGTTAAAAGCGCCCGTGGTGTATTTTTTCCGCGGGCAGATCGCTTTCCGTTCTCGGTGCCGGGTGATTTTCCGGCACGCCGAGAGAGAGAATCGCCTCCAGCCGGAAAGATTCCGGAAATCCCAGAAGATCTCTCAGATACTCCTCTGTCGTTCTGCCGTCCGGAGCATTTCTCAGGCGGCCCTGTATCCAGCAGCTGCCCAGACCCAGGCTGTCGGCCGCCAGATGCATATATGCCATGGCGATGGAACAGTCCTCCGTCCAGACGTCTGTCTTTTCCGGATCGGCAATGACGACGACGGCGCTGTCCGCGCCTGCCAGCATCTTTGCAGCACCGCCCTCACGGCACTCTGACATCTTTTTCAGTATCTCTCTGTCGCGCACCAGGATAAATTCCCAGGGCCGGCGCGCCCGGCCCGAAGGTGCCAGAAGCCCTGCCTGAAGTACCTTTTCCATCGTTTCCTCCGGAATGCGCTCTTGCGTATACTGCCGCACACTCCGCCTGTTTTTCATCATTTCCATCAGTTCCATGCTGTCTTCTCCTGTTCCGCCGTCTCCGCGATTCTTTCCGCTTCCCGGGAAAAACGGTATTTCCGGCTTTTCTTTCCTGATATTGTATCACCTTCGACTCTGTCCGTCTAATCAGATTTCTGACAGAATCCGCCGAATCCGATTCCCGGCAGAATCCGGGCTGAATCGGAATCATAAAAAATCCTGCAGCCCTTCTGACGCCTGTACGGCACCGGGAATCCTGCAGGATTTTTTGCTGTATTTGCTGTATTTTATATCATATCGCTTTTATCGCTTCTGCTCCGGAAATATTTCACCCGGCCAAGCCGGCACGATACCTGCACGGCTCTGTCATGGCTGTACCTCCTGAGCAGCTCTAAACGCCCGCTTCCTCCGCAGCTACATTCTTCTTTTCATCAAAGCCTTTTTCATCAAAACTGTAGAAATAGCTGAACTTCGTATCATCCAGCGCCACATCCGCCAGATTCATACAGCTGTTTCCCATACGGTCGATGCTGTTGAGGATACGCGTAAACGGCTTTGTCAGACTTGCCTTGCAGGTTCCGTCTTTGACCCGCTTCAGATGAGCCTTTCTCATAGAGCTGTCCAGCTCCAGCACGCGCTCCTTTTCCCTGCGGATCTTCTTTGCCATATTCTCATCGATATTTTCATTCCGGAAAACATCCATCACATCGTCGAACATGTTTTTGATGATGCCCAGACTCTCTTCCACCTCTGCCATCGCTTCTTTTGAATACTGATATTTTTTCTCTTTCTTGTCCCAGATGTGCCGGGCGAATTCCGCACAGAGCGTCGCCAGTCGGTCCAGATCGTTGAGAACATACATCAGGCGAACTGTCCGTGAGGCCTGAGCCTCCGTAAGCACGCCGGCCGAAAACAGCTCCGCCAGATAACCTGAGATCTTCTCATACATATCATGTACCTGGACAGACTTGTCCGAAATCACCGCGAGCTGTCCCTTATCATCGTTCTGCACCGCAGAGATTACATCTTTCAGCATTTCCTCCGTCACTCTGCTGCAGCGGATCACCTCTCCCGCCAGCAGCTGAAGGGCCGCAGCCGGCTGGCTGATGATCTTGCCGTCGATATGAAGAGAGCTTCCCGCGGGAAGAGGCGCTCCTTTTTTATCCGGTATAACTCTCATGACGATTTTCACCAGCACGGAAATGAGAGGCAGCCAGATCAGCGTCATGATGATATTAAATGTCGTATGCGCATTTGCGATCTGCCGCGATATCACTTCCACCTCCGGGCCGGACGGTGATATCCACTGTATGAAATGGGCGTACGGTTTAACAAACCAGATAAACAGAAAACACCCGGAAATATTGAACAGACAGTGAGCCGCAGCCGTTCTCTTGGCATCTCTCGACTGGGTGAGGCTGGCCAAGACGGCCGTAATCGTCGTTCCCACATTGTCGCCCAGCAGAATCGGGATCGCACCTGTCAGCCCCAGAATACTCGTCACGCCATCCGGTCCGGCCTGAGAAGCGAAATTCTGCAGTACCGCAATAGTCGCACTGCTGCTCTGTACCACCAGTGTCATGATCGTTCCCACAGCAACGCCGAGAACAGGAATATCGGCGACTCTTTCTATCATGTGAACGAAAACAGGGCTTTCCGCCAGCGGAGACATCACATTTCCCATCGTGTCAATTCCAAGGAATAACAGACCGAAGGCGAATACCGTCTGCCATATATTCTTCTTCTGTTCCGACTTGTAGAGAAGAGAAAAGATGAAACCGATAAAGATGATGATATAGATATAATCGCTGATCTGAAAAGCTATGATCTGTGCCGTGATCGTCGTTCCGATATTGGCGCCCATGATAATGGAAATTCCCTGCCGAAGCGTCATCATCCCGGCGCTGACAAAACCTATGGCCATGACAGTGGTCGCGCTGCTGCTCTGCAGAACAGCTGTCGTCAGCGCGCCTGCCAGAACGCCCATGACCGGATTTCTCGTCAGAAGCGACAGAATGCTTTTCATCTTTTCTCCCGCCGCTTTCTGCAGGCATTCACTCATCATGTTCATTCCGAAGAGGAATAATGCCAGTCCTCCCAGCAGACCGAATATGATCTGCAAATTCTCATTCATAAAATCCTCCGTTCCGCGCGTTTCCGACGGATTTCACCGCCCTCCGCGTTTTTTCCGGTTTCTGTTTACTTCGATTTTACCTGTTCTTTATTTTGTTTTTACAATTCCTCATATAGAATATTATAGTGATATAAAATCCTTTTTAACAAAATGTTAAAACAATGTAAAATCCGGCATTATTATATCAGATATTGTCGTATCGCGCAGTAGGAAAATCCTCCTGCATCGGACCGGCAAAAAACAGAAAAACCGGCGGAATGTATCATTCCGCCGGCAGCCGGGGTCTTCGGTCTGTTCAGGTATTTTCCGATGTTTTCATCTTTTTTGATATTTCATGAGATTTCCGGCCGTCTCAGGCATGACGGATATCGGTAAATTCCGAAATTTCCCTGTTAATCGTCACCAGATCCTGCAACGAAAGATCGTGCAGATTTTCGTGCCCCGTGATGCGGGCGAACATCCTGAGCTCGTTCAGCGAAACGTTCAGATAATTGGCGACGCGCTGTGCGGAAGCTTCGATATTCATTCTGCTGCGAAGCTTTGGATCCTGAGTGGCGATGCCAACCGGACAGTTTCCGCTGCCGCAGATCCGGTACTGCTGACATGCGGCTGCGATCATAGCTGCAGAAGCGACTGCCACCGCATCGGCGCCCATGGCGATCGCTTTGGCGAAATCGGAGGATACTCTGAGACCGCCTGTAATCACCAGCGAGATGTCGGAATGAACGGAGTCCAGATATTTTCTCGCCCGGGAGAGCGCATAGATCGTCGGAACGGTCGTCGCCTCTCTCAGGAAAAACGGACTGGAACCCGTGGCGCCGCCTCTGCCGTCGATGGTGATAAAGTCCGGCTCCGCAAAGACGCAGTACTCGAGATCTCTTTCGATATGTCCCGCAGAGATTTTGATTCCGACGGGCCTTCCGTCAGATTTCGCCCGGAGCATGGATACCATTTCTCTGAGATCCTCTTTTGTATTGAGCTGTGGCCATTTGCTCGGGCTCTGGATATCTTCTCCCGGTTTCCTGCCGCGCAGCGCGGCAATCTCAGGAGTTACCTTTTCTCCCGGCAGATGACCGCCCATTCCGGGTTTTGTTCCCTGGCCGATCTTAATCTCTATCGCGTCAGCCTTTCTGAGATTTTCCTCCGTAGCGCTGTATTTGTTCGGCACATACTCAAAAATGTAGCGGTAGGATGCCTCCATCTCTTCCGGCAGAATGCCGCCCTCGCCGCTGCACATCGCCGTCCGGGCCAGAGCGGAACCTTTTGCCAGAGCGATTTTGGCTTCCCTGGACAGAGCGCCGAAGGACATATGAGAAATATACACCGGACTTTCCAGAATCATCGGTTTTTTCGCATTTTTTCCGATTACCGTCGTCGTCCTGACGGGATAATTGTCAGGCAGCGGAGACGGATTCAGCTGTGCCCCCAGGATCAGAATATCGTCCCAGCCCGGCATCTTCATCTGTGTTCCCATGGCCGCGCTGATCGATTTTCCGGTGACAGCCATCTCGTGAATTTCCGCCATATACCGGCAGGAGTCATCGCGGCGCGCGAAAGCCTTATCATAGCGCAGATCCGCCGCTGCGCCCTCCGATGCCGTTTCTCCTGCTGCCGCCCGTTTTTCCTCCGCTTTTTCTTCTGCCTGTACGGATGCCGGGAGGCTGACGCCGTCTCCGTCTGACTCATCCGGTACCCGGACAAATTTATCCGGACTCTGCTTACAGACAGGACATTCCTTCAGCCGGGAAAAAGGCCTGCCCTCCTTTTCCTCGTCATAGATATATCCGCATACGCTGCACTTGTAAACCGCCATTCTGTCATCCTTTCCTCTGCACAGCCGTTTTTCCGCTTTTCCGGAACCTTCTGTGCCTTCCGCTGCAGTATTTTCTGTTTCTCCGCAGGCGGCCGTACGCTTCCGCCCTTACAGGACAGCCGTTTCCTGTTCCTCTTTCCCCGGAATCTGTGACCGCTTTGCCTCGAAGTACTTTTCATTATACAATACGGAAGCATTTTCCGGCTTGTAAAGTTGCGATTTTTTATGATAAGAAAACGCTTTTTCCATGTCACCAAGCCTGTCATAGCATACGCATAGCTGCAGACACGGCAGAAAGCCGTAACAATCCGGTGAATAAAAGCCTCCGCCCTGCGCTTCGCGCCTGCAGCGCAAAGCTGCCTCATACCACCAGGCCGCCGTCTCATACCGCTCTTTTTCCAGGAACCAGCTTCCGATATCGCAGCACACCTCCGCCCTGGGATTTCCGTATAGAAAGCTCAGAAACAGAGCCTCCGGCGCATCTTCTCTCCCCATGCGCCTCCGGCAGGAAAACAGATCCCTGCACGCCGTAATTCGGTCTTCGATCCAGCTGTTCTTTGCACGGAGAAAGTTTTCAAAAATATCTGCGGCTTCTTCGTATCTGCCGTGGCCCATCAGTTCCCTTCCGTAATAAAACTGCTGTCTGAGATCCAGCTCTGTGCCGCTGCGGATCAGCTTTTCGAAAATTCTCAGATTGCGGTCAGGATCATTTGTCACCACTTTCCGGTGTGTCACCGCAGTATCCCAGTATACCGTCTTTCCGCTGCGCGGAACGACTTCGTGCACAGCTCCCACCCAGCGCGGATTCCTGTCACGCCTCAGAAGCCGCTCCCGGTAATAGGAAAATACAGGGCGGTCCTTTTCATCAAAGGCGGTGTGATATTTCATCATGACGACAGAGACGGACGGATCCAGGCTGTCTCTGTTCGTCCGGAAAGAGGACCGGTCCTCTTCCGTCAGGATATCATCGGCATCCAGCCACATGATATATTCCTTCGTCGCCAGAGAAAAGGAAAAATTTCTCGCTGCTGCAAAGTCATCCGTCCACTCGAAATCATAGATTTTATCCGTATATCCGGAGACGATCTCTTTCGTCCCGTCGGAAGATCCGGTATCCACGACGATAATTTCATCCACCAGATCCCGCACGGAATCCAGACATCTGGCGATGACAGGCTCCTCATCCTTTACAATCATGCAGAGACTGATACTGATCACCTGTTTTCACTCCCTCTTTTCCGAAACTCCGACGGCGGGGCGGTCATCGCCCGCCCCGCCGTCTTCGCAGCTGTAAGATTCTTTTTATTCCTGCCGCCTTTGCTGTTCTGACGGCATTTTTATTCCGTCTTCCTTATGCAGCCTTCACTCAGTCCTCTTTTCTGATCAGCATGGAGCTGTTGGTGAAGGAAGTACCGGTACCCACCATGGTCAGAGTAATCGTAGTGGCTGCCGTTGCGTCGATCATGACGGTAGCCGCCAGATTCGTGGTATTGGACGCTGCGGAAATCGTTCCCGAAGACGTACTTCCCGGGATCGCCGCTCCGTTTTCTTTCAGCTGAACACTCGCAGTACCTGTAGAAGAAGTATTGGTTCCCACCGTCGAATAGGAGATCAGATAGGTTCCCGCGTCGTTCAGGGTGAAATCACCGCTGCCGCCTGTGTGGCTGATGGCAGTACCCTCTGTCAGATCCGTCGTGGCAAATGTCAGAGAATCGCCGTCCGATACCGGAGACTGCGACGCATCGTTGGTAGCATACAGAGCATTCAATTCCGGAGCTTCACCGGTGGGACCGGTAGGGCCGGTAGGACCCGTTGCTCCCGTTGCCCCTGTGGCTCCGTCAGTGCCCGCATCGCCCGTTGCTCCTGTTGCTCCTGTTGCCCCCGTTGCTCCTGTCGGACCTGTCGGACCTGTCGCTCCCGCAGCACCGGAAACTCCGGTATCACCGGCAGGTCCCGTCGCACCGGTCGCTCCGGTAGGTCCTGTTTTTCCTGTCGGACCCGTCGGACCCGTTTCTCCTGTCGCTCCGGTAGGGCCCGTCGCTCCGGTAACGCCGGTTGCTCCTGTGGCTCCGGGGAGACCAGCTGCGCCGGTCGCTCCGGTAACTCCCGCAGCTCCCGTTGCTCCTGTTGCTCCTGCGGGTCCTGCCGGGCCGGTGGCTCCTGTGGCTCCCGTTGCTCCCGTTGCTCCCGTCGGACCGGTAGCACCTGTGTCACCCGCAACGGAAATGAGACTGTAATCTGCGGAAAATCCCGGTATTCCGGTCGGATCATTGATATCGGCCCGATAGAGGGAATTATTGTAAAAGACGAGATCTCCTGCGAGATAACGAGCGCCCGGCGTAAATGTCTGCGCTTCGCTCAGCCCCGGTCCCATAGGCCCCGTAGCTCCTGTAGCTCCTGTCGGGCCCGTTGCTCCCGTCGGACCGGTGGCACCTGTAGCGCCGGTGGCTCCCGTCGCTCCTGCAGGTCCCGGAAATCCCTGCGGACCCTGAGGGCCTGTCGGACCTGTCGGGCCCGTGACGCCCGGAACACCGGGGATTCCCGGAAATCCCTGAGGGCCTGTCGGACCCGCCGGACCTGCAGGTCCCGGTATGCCCGGAAATCCCTGAGGGCCCTGAGGGCCTGTCGGACCCGTCGGGCCTATAATTCCGATCGGGCAGCAGCCGGGAGGCGTCGGCGGTGCCGGTGGCGTCGGCGGTGTCGGCGGTACCGGCGGAACGGGCGGCGCCGGAGGCGGACAGCAGTTATCCGGTTCCGGTCTGCAGCACGGATCTGCCGGAGGTCTGCAGTTATTCTGTGTATTACAACAGTTATCATTTCCCTGACTTCCATTGCTGCATCCTGTTCCGTAAAAAAACTCCGAATAGTTCATCATTCATTCTCCTCTCATACTGTGATACTCCGTAGCCGGCTTCTGCAGGCCCGGCGCGTACGGTCGTATCACGCCATAGACAGAATTCCTCCATCACAAATGAAACGAGCTTCAGGCTCTCTCATCAGCTGACAGTATCCGATCATACTGTCTTAATATAATATTCAGAGAAAAAAAGATGTTGAATCGAAAAGCCGTTTTTTTTCGGGATGCGAACACGGCGGATAAATGCGTGACGCCGTTCGCAGAACCACCTCAGGATTACCGTCCTCTACACTCTGGCCGGCAATGCGATATCTTCCATTTACTTACCGCGCCGCATTCGCCTTGATCACATCCATCGCTCCGCGGACGCGTATATTAGATCTCATGGCGTCAAAATGACCGTCATTCAGCTTTTCGCGAACCGTCTCCTTCGGCAGGCCGTACTGGGCTGCCAAAGTCTCCAGTTCCTTTTCGATCGCTTCTTCGGTCGCTTCGATATTTTCCGCCTGGGCGACAGCCTCCAGGGCCAGTCTGGAACGGAGACGCTGTTTGGTCTGAGGCTTCAGTTGTTCTTTGATCTTCTGATCATTCAGGCCGGTCATCTGATAATACTGATCCGGATCGATCTTGTTCATCCGCATGAGCGCTTTCCACTCTCCAAGCATCGTCTCCGCTTCCCGTGCCATGGCGATCTCCGTGATTCCGATCTCCGAATTTCTCACGATCTCGCGGATCAGCGCGCTCTCATAGCGCTCCTCCGCTTCCCGCTCCTTCTGTTCCATCAGTTTTCTCTCGATATCCGCTTTCGCCTCGTCTGTCATTTCAGGATACTGATATTCCTGTATCTTTTTTACCGTTACCTTAAACAGGGCATCCTGCCCCGCCAGATCCGGAGCGCCGTAATCCTGAGGGAACGTAACGTTTACATCCACCTGCTGTCCGGTCTCCGCTCCCACCAGCTGCTCTTCGAAGCCCGGAATAAATGCTCCGGAGCCGATCTCCAGCGGATAATCCGTGCCGGATCCGCCGTCAAACAGCTGTCCGTTCCGGTATCCGGCAAAATCGATGACGGCCACGTCTCCCAAGCGTACCGCTCTGCCGCTGACATCCACAGGCTTTGTCGACGATTTCTGTGCCCGATGTATTGCCGCCTCCAGTTCTTCTCTTCCTACGAAAGGTGACGGCTTTTCCACATTCAGTCCTTTATACGGTCCGAGCTTTATATTCATTCCTTCGATTGTCTGCATGTTCTTATCCTCCTCGTTTTTTCTGCATCCGGCGGAGGACCGGCCCGGGAGTCCGGGCCGGTCCTCCGCCGTCGTCCTATCTCTATTTATATTAACGTAAAATCCTCTGCGGGACTATCTTTATTTGTATTCCCGCTTCGAATCCGGATAAAACAGAAAAGACCGGAAAGAGGTAACATCCTGCATCCTATCTTTTCAGGCCGCCCTTTTCCTTTTCTGAGTCATTCTACTGTGCTATAATACAAAATATGTTTAATACTGAAAAATCCGGTTCGCCCCGTCTCTTCACACCGGGTACAACCGACAGAGATAAGCGATATCAGTGACATGATAAATAAATGATATAGTGACGACATACAGGAGACAGAAATATCATGGATGGAATGGCAATCATACAAATCACACCTGTACTTCAGGTTCTCTTCTGGAATCTGCTGACCACGGACCGGTGCTGCCGGAGAAGATACTCTGCCGCAAAGACAATTCTGCTTCTTGCGCTCTTTTCGACCGCGCTGTTTTCATCCGCTATCCTGCTTTCCCGGACTTTCCGCCTCTCCATCGGGAGCGGACAGTTCACCCTGTCGGGATTCATCTATCTGCTGCCCCTGATGCTGCTTTACAGAGTGAAATTCTCTCACCTCTTCACCATCATGTGCACCTGCTGGACATATACCCTGGGGATTCTGGCACTTTCCGTTCAGATAGCAGGTATAACAGCTTCCGGAAATATTTTTCTGCTTCTTGCTGTGGAAAGTCTGCTCTTCCTCCTGACGATATTCCCGTTTTACCGGCATATCGTTCCGAAATATCGCTTTACCATCGAAAATCTGGCGGCTTACGGCCGTCTCTGGTATAAATATATTCTTCTGAATAACACCTTTCATTTTCTCGGCCTGACAGCTCTGAGCGTTCTGTTTCTGCGGGAAGAAAAATCCTTTGAGAGGATTCTGCTGCTTCTGTGCCTTCTTGCGTCGATCTATCTCTCCTACTTCATCCTCTATCGGGTTCTGCTTGACTCGATACGCGGAAAAAAATCTGGAGCACATGACTCTGCAGGATGAACTCACCGGACTCGGAAACCGCAGCCGCCTCTGGAATGATCTCCACGGGTTTCTCCGGTCGGACAAAGTCTTTTCTCTCCTGTTTATGGATCTGGACTGTTTCAAACAGATCAATGACCGCTACAGCCACAGAGCGGGAGACGAATATCTGAAACAGTTCGCCCGGATCAGTTCCGATCTTCTGAAAGAATACGGTACCGTCTACCGTTTCGGCGGAGATGAATTCATCGCTCTCTGCCCGGATACCGTACCCCCGGATATCATCGCCGGTCTGGAGAAATGCAAAGACTGGGATCCGCACACTCCCTGCCCTTTTAACGGTGTCAGTATCGGAAGTCTGACCTGCAGGCCTCCGCACGGGGAGGCGGAGTCTGTTCTGCAGCAGGCAGACATCATCATGTACCGGAACAAGCTGAATAAAAAAACAGGTGAGATCTGAAAGGAGATTACACGACGAAATGGATTTTCTGCAATATATTCCCATACTCGAGCTGCTTTTTTTCAATCTTTTTTCCATATACCGATGCTGTCATAAAAAGTATTCCGTAGTGAAAACAATTTTTGTTCTCGCTCTGTTTTCCGCTGCCATGTTCCTGTTTTTTCTGATCTTCGCAGAGCAGTTTTCCTTCCGCGGAGACGGCAGCATGAGTCTCGGGGGTTTTCTCTTTCTGATTGCGTTCCGTCTCCTTTACAGGGAAAATTTCCCGCTTCTCTTTGTCATTACCTGCACCTGCTGGGTATATACTCTGGGCATTCTGGCTCTCTCCTTTCAGATTGCCGCAGTATTCGCCTCCGGAAGTCTGATCGCCGCACTGCTGACAGAGACACTTTTCTTTCTCCTCACCATCGTGCCGCTCTGCCGCCATATTCTTCCGAAATATATTTTCATCATCGAAAATATGGAAACCTTCGAAAAATACTGGTATAAATATATCGCGCTGAACAGTATCCTGAACTTTTTCACCCTGTTTTTTCTCAACCGCATCTTTCTCGGCGACGGATCGCTCTTCCGGATTCTGTGCATCGTCCTGCTCCTCGTTTCTTTCTACGCGTCTTATATCATTCTCTACCAGGTCGTCCTCGGATCCATCCAGATATTCCGGCTGGATCATCTGACGCTGCACGATGATCTGACGGATCTCGGGAACCGCACCGGTCTTATGAACAACCTGACGGCTCTCTGCGGAACGGAACGTTCTTTTTCGCTCCTGTTCATGGATCTGGACCGGTTCAAGCTGGTCAATGACCATTACGGTCACACAGAAGGAGACAGATATCTGCGCAGGTTTGCCGATATCAGCAGCGATATCCTCGACGGCCGGGGCAAAGTATACCGGCTTAGCGGAGACGAATTCGTCGCTCTGTATCACGACGGAGAGGTGCCGGCGCAGACCGTCGCCGCGCTGGAAGAGTGCCGGCAGTGGGATCTGAACGAAAAAATTCCTTTCCAGGGCGTGAGCATCGGCATGATCTTCTGCAGTCCGCCTCACATGGATCCGGAACAGATTCTCAGACAGGCCGACGCCGCCATGTATCTCAACAAGTTAAAAAGAAAAGCCGCCCGCGGATAAGCGGACGGCGGGGAACAGTAAAGGCCTGCTGTCAGTTCCGGTTCCGATACGATCCGCCTGCCGGAAGAGATATCTTATCATCCCCGGCGTGTCGTATCCCACGCTCAGCTTCGGGAAAGGCACGCGGATGAAGAGCGCTTTTCTGTTAAAGTTTACAGATTTCCATGATATAATATCTCTGTATCTATCTGTGAAGGAGCAATGAAATATGGAAAAAGAAACAATGAAAAAAGAAGACCTTGCTATCTCGCTGAAGCATCAGGGATATAACTGCTGTCAGGCGATTCTCTGTGCGTTTCAGGAGGAGACCGGACTTTCCGAAGAGGCCCTCAAAAAAATCGGCGCCGCATTCGGAGTCGGAATGGGCAATATGGAAGCAAGCTGCGGAGCATTATGCGCAGCTGAAATTCTTCTCGGTCTGAAAGAATATCAGGATAAACCGGTCTTGCGCCGGGCGAAAGAATTATACGGTGCCTTCGAGGAAAAATGCGGAGCGGTATTATGCAAAGATCTGAAAGGAAGAGATACCGGCGTCGTCCTGTGCGACTGTGATGTCTGTATCAGAAATGCCACAGAACTGGCAGAAGAGCTTTTCAGCTGATCTTCATACCGATCTCTTACTTTACCGCTTACCGGATCTTTTTATCCGGACGCTAAAAAAGGGGGGGGCTGTCGCATTAACGGTAATCGACGACGGATCTGCTCCCTTCTAAGTGACAGGTTGTTATTATTTCTCCTGTCTGCCTGGAAGGAAGCATATCCGTTAATGCGGCAGCCCCCTAATAATTTAAGCATTGATATTTTATCTTGATATCCGTATCAGATCTTTTTATGTCTTTCCGTGTTTTTCCGTATCTTTTTATGTTTTTCCGCAGCTTTTCGCAAATCAGGCCTTCCGTTCATTCGGTAAAGAGCGGAATCCGGGAAAACATCCGGTAAAGCCCGTGTTCCTCAAACGGCAGGTACTCCGCGATGGTAAAGCCGACTACGTCGGCGCATCCCGTGATGCACTGCAGCACCTCATTCAGCTTATCTAAGGTCATCTTTCCGCCGCCCGAACCGTCTCCCACCAGATCCGCATTCGCAAAATAGGTGGAATGGAAAAAACGCTCATCCAGCACATCGACATCGAGATGCACCATGATGTGATCAAACCGCTCCGCGAACGCTCCGATCTCATCGTCTGAAAGGAAACTCTCCGTTTGCACCTTATAATTCACACCGGTATCTTTCAGAAATTTTTCCTGGTAGTCGTGCAGACCCTGCAATCCCACGTACAGAACATGATCCGGCCGGAATGGTTCATTCCGCATCATGCCCGTCAGCGGTTCTGCCCCGTATCCCAGCAGAGAACCGAGTACCATCGCATGCGCGTTGGGATAGCCGTCCTTTGGCGAGGAAACGTCGGGATGCGCATCAATCCAGATGATGCCGGCATTTGCGTACAGCCCGTGCAGATAGTCAAACGGCGCCAGCGAAACGATGCAGCTGCCTCCGATGGTGATAATCCTGTCCGGCTTTTGCTCATCGATCTTTTTCCGTGCGTCCCGGATTCCCGCAAGCACCTGCTCCTCCGCAAGAATGCCGTCCGTCACGCTTTTCTCCTTTCCGTCAGGCGGTTCGACCTCCACTTTTATCAGCGGCTGTTTCCCGTTTTCCGGCAGAATATGCGCCATCAGACCCGCGCCGAAATAATACGTCTCCAGGCCTCCGCTGTCATAGTCCGGATAAAGCAGTCTGATCGTCTTCATCGTCATTCCTCCCGTCCGATCTTTCCAATCCGTCCGATCTTTTCCATTTTTTCCGATCTGTCCGGTTCCGTCGTTTTCCTCCGCGATCCGCCGTCCGCTTACCCTCCGCCGCGGAAGAACCTCTTCTCCCTGCACTGTAGCATCTTTTTCTCCCGAAAGTCAATCCGCCGGAGAAAAGATTATCCGGATTATCCGCGGAACGTCCGTACCACAGTATAATAAAAAAACAGGACCTCCGCAGAAGTCCCGATTCGTTATGCAGTTACTTACCTGCAGGTTAACAGGTGAATGTATATTACATTTTTTCTGCCGCGCTGTTAAAGCTTCCGCATTCGGCGGCGCAGAGAAAAGTCCCTGGCTGCGGATTATACATTTGTAAACCTGTTTAAAAATTCTCTGGTACGCTGTTGGCGCGGATTGGAGAACAGCTGCCCCGGTTCGCCCTCTTCGCAGATGACGCCTTCCGACATGAACACCACGTGATTGGATACATCTCTGGCAAAGGCCATCTCATGCGTGACGACCAGCATGGTCATACCTTCTGCTGCCAGATTCTTCATGACGTCCAGCACTTCGCCGACCATCTCCGGATCCAGCGCGGAAGTCGGCTCGTCAAACAGCAGCACCTCCGGCTCCATGGCGAGAGCGCGGGCGATGGCTACTCTCTGCTTCTGACCGCCGGAAAGCTGGCGGGGTTTCGCATGGATATACGGCGCCATTCCCACCCGGTTCAGGTACTTCATGGCATTTTCCTCCGCCGCGGCTTTATCCTTCTTCAGTACCTTTACCTGGCCGACTCTGCAGTTTTCCAGCACCGTCATATTGTTGAACAGATTAAAGGACTGAAACACCATGCCCACTTTTGCCCGGTAACCGGACGCGCTGATTCCCCTGCCGGTGATATTTTCACCGTGAAAGAGGATCTCACCGCCGGTAGGCGTCTCCAGCAGATTGATGCACCGCAGCAGGGTAGATTTTCCTGAGCCGGACGGACCGATAATGCTCGTCACATCGCCCGGATGCACGGCAAAATCGATATCCTTCAGTACTTCGTTGTGTCCGAAGGCCTTGGACAGATGCCGCACCTCCAGAATCGCTTCACTGCTCATTCTTTCTCCCTCCTGTTTTCGCTGTCTTCAGGGCCGTTTCCGCTGTTTTCAGATTCCTGACCAATGCCGTCCTTAAATTCCACGCTCTTTTCGTCGAAAGGCGTTCCCCGGTCAGGATAGCTGTAAGTACCGGCTGCCATGACCAGCTGGTCCGCCTGAGCCAGCTCATAGCTGTCAGAACCGTCCAGCCGCTTTTCCAGCTTTCTCAGCAGGAAGGATGAGATCAGCGTCATGCACAGATAGCCGATCATTTCGATGGCCGCGGAAGGAAAGTACTGATATGTCGCTCCCACCGCCGCTCTGTGAGCCGCGAAAAATTCCGTAAAGCCGATGATGAACATGACGGAAGTATCTTTGATATTGATGATAAAATTGTTTCCGATCTGAGGCATGATATTGCGCACAGCCTGAGGCAGAATCACATAAACCATAGTCTGGAAGTGATTCATGCCGATCGCCTTCGCACCTTCTGTTTGCCCTGTATCCACCGACATGATGCCGCCCCGGACGGATTCCGCCATATACGCACCGGTGTTGATGGATACCACAAGAATCGCGGCCATCCAGATATTGTCGAACTTCAGCGCATTGTTGGACAGATACGGAAGCCCGTAATAGACGAATACCGACTGCAGCACCATAGGTGTGCCCCGGAATACCTCCACGTAAATCCGGACGATGACGCGGATCAGCGTCAGAAAAAACCGTTTCACCAGCGAATCGCTTTTAGTATACGGAATCGTCTGCAGGATTCCGCAGATGAAGCCGATCAGACATCCGATCAGCGTAGCCACCAGGGCCAGGATCAGCGTATTTTTGATACCGTTGAGATAGCTTCCTCCGTATCTGCCCCAGAGGTCCGCCATATCCGCGCCGAGCTGAATCAATCGATCCATAATCAAGCATTCCTTTCTTCAGCGGCCGTCTATTCCTGGCTCAGAGGCTGTATCGCGATGGCGTCTTCCATCATCGCATTGAAATCATCTTCCGTCATGCCGCTGAGCACGCTGTCGATGTCATCCTTCAGAACGGTATTCCCCTTCATGACAGAGATTCCGATATTGATATCGCCTTCGTCCACTGTAAATCCGTCACTGCTGTCGGAGAAATCCAGAATCTTCAGATCCGGATAAGCGGCTACCGCGCCCATGGCGGTAGGCATGTCCGTGCAGACGAAATCAACCGTACCGCTCTCCAGTGCCATCAGCATGGCTGGAGCTGTCTCCGCGGCAGTCTGAATTTTCGCTCCTTTGATCTGAGGAAGCATAGAATCATACCATACCGTTGCGATCTGAGCCGTACAGGTAGCACCGGACAGATCGGAAAGTCCTGTCGCTTCCGCGTAAGGGCCGTCCGCCTTCGTGACGCAGACGATGGAAGCGTAGTAATACGGGCCGGCAAAATCAACCTGCTGCATGCGATCCTCAGTCATGGACTGTCCGGCGATAACCGCATCATAGATTCCGCTCTGCACGCCCGGAACCAGAGAATCCCAGTCGGTACGTACGATTTCCAGATCCCAGCCGTTGGCCTCACAGATCTTCTTCGCCATCATGACATCATAACCGTTTGCATATTCATTGGAATCCTTGATCGGTACCGCACCGTTGGAATCGTCCGCCTGTGTCCAGTTATACGGAGCATAGCTGCACTCCATGGCCACCGTGAGAACGCCGTCTTCCACGCCGGACTTCACTTCACCCTCGGCGGATGCGGATCCGCCTGTATCGCCTGAACCGCCGCAGCCGGCCAGAGAGACTGTCATAATCAATGTCAGCAACAAGGCAAGTACTTTTTTCATAATATTCTCCCTTTCATCCTGATAAAACTTCCTGCGGGATTTTACCCGTGTAAAACGGAATTCCCCGCGCAAAAAATAAAGACGACCACAGCGCACAACGCCATGGCCGATTTCCATCTGAACAAAAATTGTCTGGAAGGGACGATAGCGCTCCACGAAATGTGACAGCCGGCAGCATATTCTCCTGCCGTCCAACAGAACGCCTCTCAATCCAGTATCCTGTTTCGGCAAAACTCCCTTTCCTCCCGCTTCGCAGACGGTTGAGCGCCTCCGCAGAATTACTCATGAGCCTTGCACCTCTATCATCTTCAATTGCGGGCATTATATCACACGGTCAAAGCTTTGTCAATCAACGGACGGGCTTTGAAGTTTACGGATTTTTTCCTTATTTTCTTTTTAATATACGAAAAGATTCTTTATATGCGGGGCAGACACGGGATAGCAAAGACTCTTTGCTTTACCTTTTCCGCAGCTATATGATATATTTCAGATAGGAAAAGATAAAAATCACAAACAGATCAGAATAAAAGATACAGGGTGATAATCATGATGTTCTTAAGCAAATCCATAGGCTCAAATATCAGAAAACTCAGGATGCAGAAGAATCTCTCGCAGAATGATCTGGCTGCCGCATTATCCGTTACAAGGCAGACAGTATCCAATTATGAAACCGGGGTATCACTTAGATAAAGATACCACACCAATCCCACGCTGACTTTTGCTCAACCGATACAGCCGGAGGGCTGGATAACA
>CAJFPD010000094.1 GCA_904398315.1 Candidatus Alangreenwoodia gallinarii
ACTGTAAATTTATTACAGAAGAAAGGATATCAGAATTATGAAAATCAACATTCAGAATGTGAGCCTGACTTATCCCAACGGAAAACAGGCCTTCACAAATCTCAGTCTTGACCTGCAGTCTCCCGGTCTCATCGGCCTGCTGGGTCCCAACGGAGCCGGAAAATCTACGCTGATGAAGCTGTTGGTGGCGGCTCTGATGCCGGATGCCGGCTCGGTGCGTGTGGACGGACGTCCGCTGACCGATGCTGCAGGTGAAAAAATGTTAAAATCCCGGCTGGGTTATCTGCCTCAGGATTTCGGACTGTTCGATGAACTCACCGTGGCGCAGTTTCTCGACTACATGGCGTCTCTGAAGGGAGTGGCCGACAGAAAAAGCGCCGTTTCAGGCGTGATCCGCGCAGTCAATCTGGAAGAAAAAGCAAAGTCGAAAATCCGTACTCTCTCAGGAGGCCAGCGCCAGCGCGTTGGAATCGCTCAGGCTCTGCTGGGCGACCCTCCTCTGATGATTCTTGACGAGCCGACGGTGGGACTCGACCCGGAGGAACGGATTCATTTCCGCAATCTATTCTCGCAGAAAGCGCAGAATCGCCTGGTTCTGCTTTCCACCCATATCATCGAAGACGTACAGTCCGTATGCGACCGGCTCGTAGTGATGGACCGCGGCCGTATCCTGTTTACCGGAACTCCGGCCAGGCTCATCCATGATGCGGAAGGACACGTGGGAATCCTGAAGGAACAGGAGATCACGCCGCAGGCCGCAGAGACACAGAGACTTCATATCACAGCCAGAGTCAACTCCGGAAGCGGCGTCCTGTGCCGGGTGGCAGGCAGAACTCTGCCTCCCGGAGCTCTTTTGACTGAGCCTACTCTTGAAGATGCCTATCTCTATCTGATCTCCGCAAAAGAAGGAAAGAAAACCGATCAGAAAGCGAATCAAAAAACGGATACCGCAGGAGAAACCGCTGACGAAAACGCGTTATCGCTTACGCGGAAAAAGAAAAAGGGGGATTCGAAATGAACGGGATACGTCTCTTCCGGCAGGAATCATGCCGGCTGCTGCGCAGCCGCTCCGCCCGGCTGGTCATCCTGCTGACAGTGCTTTCGCCTCTCGCAGGACTTACCTTTTACCATCCGGCCACCGCGGACACTATGCTGTCCCTCTATCTGGCCAATCCGGCTCTGGCCGGCGGCACTGCAGCGGGTATTCTGTTCGGGGTACTGACCATTCTGGAGCTGAGCCGGACAGACAATACCCGGGCAGATGTTCTGACAGATGCGGTCATCACTCCCGGCAGCATGGCAGTCATCCGCCTTCCGGCGCTTCTGACAGCCGCCCTGGTTTCTCTGGGACTCACCATGCTCGTCTGGTTCCCCGTCACGCGGATACAGACAGGTTCCGTCTTTGACACTACCGATTACATCCTGGCATATCTGCTCTTTATGGGGCTGGCCCTCCCGCTGTCCGTTCTCGCGGCAGCTTCGGCATACCATTTCACCCGGCGTACGGATCTTTCCCTCATCCTCTTCGCCGCCTTCGCTGCTCTGAGCCTGACCGTCTGGGCGGACGACTGGCAGCTCTGCTGGCTGAATCCCTGCGTATGGGCACTGTCCGATGATTTTTCCAATTTCCGGATATTCCGCTCCGTAGCTTACATGCGTCTGACCTGGCTGACGGCACTGGCCGGTATCTGGGCTCTGTCCCTACTCTGCATCCGCCGGTACGGAAAAGGCCTGTTCGGTTCCCTGGCCCGCAGCGTCCGACGCATATACCGCCCTGCCGTCGTCTTTGTCCTGCTCGGCTGCTCTGTTACGGCATATGCCGCTCAGCCCGTCGTCGACCACAGCAATCCCGACGAGACAGCCATGACGTTCTGGGAACTTCCCCTTCTGGAAGAAGTCATCTGCTCCGGTTATACCGCATATCTGTATCCAGACACATCTTCCGGCTCTCTGACCGGTTCGGCGGTCTACCGTTTTCGCAACACCTCCGGCCGCTCTCAGACGGTGTCCTTCGGCATCAACCCGGGCTACTCCGTCTCTTCCGTTCGGGCCAACGGGGAGGAGGTCTCCTTTGCCGTCGGAGACTATGAGGAGAATAACGAAGCCATGCTCGATGTCACTCTGCCGGCGGAGGAAGAGGTGGAACTCGTGGTGGAATACGGCGGCTTTCCTCAGCAGAACCGCATTCTTTCCACCATGCAGGGCTCTCTGGAGATCAGCAGGGAATATCTCTGCCTGGAAAATGCCACGCTGGCGCCGCGTCTTCTCAATGTGACCTCCGACAGCGGACAGATTCCCGTCACGGTGGAGATCACCCTGCCGGATCATATGACCGTCATTCCTTTCGGCACGGCAGAGGCCGAAATCGTGGAGAAACACGACGACGGCACCGCCACATGGCGCTACGAAAACGCGGGAAGCGGCAGCGGAAGTGCCGGAATTCTCTATGCCGGCGATTATATCTGCCGCGATATGAAAGCCGGCGGAATCACCGTTCATTTTTACTACGGGCGCAAACATCAGTCTGTTATGGAGGAAGCGGACGCCGAAAAGGCTGTGGCATCCGTCATCGATTACTGCACCGAACACTACGGTCCTCTTTCTTTTGCAGGCAACGGCTCTCTCAAGCTGATTCAGAGCCGCGTAACGGGAGGCGGCTACGCCACAGACGGCGCCAGCCTTCTGGATGAAGCCGATTTTACCGCCGCAAGCCTGGGAGACGACAGCAAGGGCGCGATTCCCGGCGAAGTGATGATTCACGAACTGGTTCATCAGTGGTGGGGACTGGCAAATATGTTTGATCCGGCGGAGGAAAACGGTCTCTGGTCGGCGGAAGGTCTGACGGTCTATACCACTTACCGCATCGTAAAAGATCTCTACGGAAAAGACTATGCGGAAAAACACTATGTGGATCAGTGGAAGAAAACAGTAGAAGACTATTATCTGAATTTTTACGTCCGCAATCCGGAATATCTGGAAGCTCTTCCGGAAGAACAGCAGCTTGCGATTTCCAACAGCCTCTCCTCCGTACGGCAGTACAATGAAATGCCGCTGAAAATTCTGAAAGCGGAGGAGCTTGCGGGAGGAGAAGAAGCGATGGATCAGATTCTTTCGGACCTGTTTTGCAGAGATCTGGACCCCGCATACCCTTACCTGACCTATCAGAACTTTTTAGACGCCTGCGGGCTGACAGAGGAGGATCTCAACCTTGCATAAGATATTCGGTTATGAATGCAGAAGACTTCTGCTCAACAAATTTTTCTTCGGTATTTTACTAATCATCCTGTTTTACGGCTGGCAGGTGCTGTCGGGAAGAACTCTTTTGGGAATCTCCCGCACCGCGCCCTTTTCCGCATGGAGCTTCGGCGACTATCTCAGCCGGATGCTTCCCCTTTTATGGATCGGTGCGCTGTTTTTCCTGACTTTCTTTACATCCTTCCGGGCGCGGCGCACAGCCGTGCTCACCGACGCCGCGCCGGCTCCGCCCCTGCAGTACGCGCTGATCCGGTGCGCCGCCGCCTTCCTGGGAGTCTTTCTCCTGGTGCTGGCCTGCCTGGCGGAAGCCGCCGTGTTCTACGGCTATTGTTTCGGATGGTACGGCTGGAGCGGTCTGCTTCTCCCCGCTCTGATCACGCTGGCTCCGCCGCTGATCTTCGCTCTGGGAAGCGGCTGGTTTCTCGGACGGATCGATCCCCGTCTGATCTATGTCTGGATGCCTGTCCCGTTTCTGTGCGCCGTTCTCCCGCTGCCGGAAGCGACGGGAATGCTAAGCGGCAGCTTTTTCACGGAGTATCCGCTTGCCTTGGAAATGACAGACCCGGCATTTTCCCTTCCGCTGTCCGTCCTCTCCTTTCAGCTGATTCTTGCGGCTGCCGGCATCGCCTTTCTGCTCCTTCCGGCGCTGCGGTGGGAAAGAAGCCGTCCCTCGTCCATATTGATACAATAGAGCTGTTTATTACGTAGCGAGACTGATTTCCGCACAGCAGGGAAAGGCAGCACCATGGAATTGTCCGAATCCGGACGGCAGTATAGCGAAAGCCTTTCCGGTACTCTTCGTTCTTAATGCTGCAATTATAGTTCCGGGCGGAGATCCGATACGGATCTCCGCCCGGCTTTGCCGTATTTTTCCGCCCCGCCGCCGTATCCGGACAACATGATCCGGATGCTGAGGTATCCTATTTTATCGATGCACCCTGTCAGCAGTCTTTATACAGATAATCGATCAGCCTCACCATCTGACTTACAAAGGAATTTTCATTGTCAAACCACGCCGCCGTCCGGACTTCATGCAGTCCTCCGCCCAGCGGCAGAACGAGTGTCTGTGTGGGATCGAAAATAGACGCGTACGTATTTCCCACGATATCCGAAGACACATATTCCTCCTCCGCATAGCCGAAAACATCCGACCGCGCCTCCCTCATGGCCCGGTTTATACCTTCGGCTGTCACATGTTCTCCCTCTGCGACAGCGGTAAACGTGATCAGACATCCCACCGGAACGGGAACGCGTACAGCCGATCCGTCCAGCCGGCCTTCCAGTTCGGGAATCACTCTGCCCACGGCCGCGGCGGCCTCCGCGGTGGTCGGAATGATATTTTCGGCCGCCGCTCTCGAACGCCGCAGATTTCCCTTTTTCTGAGCATTATCCTCGAGCATCTGCGTAGAGGTATATCCGTGAACGACCAGCATCATGCCGCTTTTCACCGGAGCATATTCGTGGAGATATTTGACCATGGGCGCCAGAGCATTAGTGGAACAGGACGCCGCGGAAATGATCCTTTCCGATCCGTCCAGAATGTGTTCGTTTACACCATAAACCACCGTCGGAACATCCTTCCCTGCAGGCGCCGAAATCACGACCCGCTTCGCGCCCGCATCCAGGTGCTGCCCGGCTCTTTCCGCCGTGCGGTAAGCTCCGGAGCAGTCCGCCACGAGATCCACCTTCAGCTCCGACCAGGGCAGCTGCTTCGCATCCGTCTGACGCGTATACCGGATACTTTTTCCATCTACGATCAGCTCATCTTCCCGGAAAGAAACCGCATCCGTCTTGTATTTTCCCTGCGTCGTATCGTACTTCAGAAGATAGGCGGATATTTCCGCAGGCGCCGGATCATTCACCGCCACGATTTCATATTTTTCCTGTCCGAACATCTGCCGGAAAGCCAAACGTCCTATTCTTCCGAAACCATTGATGGCAACTCTTACAGACATATATTTTCTCCTTTTCCATTTTTTCTTCATTCTTTTCACTTGACCGCGGAACACCTGCAAACGCTACGCCGGATCATTTCCGGACGACTGCGTACCCTTTATCCCTGCGCAATCATCACGACCAGACTGATGATCTGAGGAAATACCGTCATCACCACAACGGCCCGCACCACCTGCAATATGATGACATCCGTATTTTCCACTCCCAGGTCTGCTGAAATCAGCGCCATATCCGAAGCGCCGGCGGGAGTGGTTATGAGCATCCCTTCCTTTTCCGAAAATCCGCAGGTTCTGCTGATCAGCTTTCCGGTAAAAAAGCAGTTCAGCATATAGCCCGCGATGATAATGACGACCGGCAAAATCAGATAGCGCAGTTCCATAACGTCCGACAGTCCCACACTGCTTCCCAGATAACATCCGCTCAGCACCTGAGCTCCCTTCTTCGCCCATTTCGGTATATAGGCGAAATCAAAAACGAGCTTCAGCACCAGAACGGAAAGGATGGCAAACAGAAACGTTCCCGACGGCAGTCCTGACATCCTGCCTATGATGCCGGACAGAGCCGCAACACCTATCGTGACGGCAAAAGCGCCGGGTGACTTCGTCTTCGACTTTACGCGCTTCTCTTTATTCGCCTTATCATTCGGCTTATCCGCCCTGCCGCCATCCTTCCCGCCGGCGGCGCTGCCGTTCCTTTCCTTCCGCTGTCTGCGCCTGTCCCATAAATAGATAAGGTACGGAAATACGCCGATTCCCAGAATCTGACGGATCAGCTGCATGACTGCCACCTTCGGACCGTCCGCGCCCATGTCGGCCGCGATGATCGGCGTATCGCTGATACCTCCCGGAACGACAGACATGAGAGACGTCAGCAGATCCAGCGGACTTACGAGCCAGATCAGAAAGCCGGCGCCCAGATTCAGAACCAGGAGAAAAAACAGCATGATGGCAGCCGGACGGATAATTTTCGGCAGCCTCAGCACATCGCTCTTTTCCATCGAACATCCGATAAAGGCTCCCGCCACGATCTGAACGGGAACCTTCGTTCCGGAAGGCATATAGGCCGCGCCGAATCCTATATTGAGCAGAGCTCCGCCCAGCATGGATCCCAGAAGCAGGCCGCCCGGCACGTTCAGACGCTTCATCAGAAGACCTCCCGCCGTACCGGCAAGAACCGTAATAATCAGATGCCATATCATATCCATACACTTTCCCCCGTATCTCTCTTTTTTCCCTCAGGCTCAGCCGCCCGGAAAATACCGGATCCGTCGATATTTTCCGATTTCGGGAAACGCAGAAGTAGCAGAAGTACATCACCGGGATAAATTTTAGGACAGAATATATTGAAACACAATGCCATTTCGGTTATGCTGACTACGAAACGATTATTCTGATACAGAACGGACAGAATAATCCGACGGGACAGACAAAAAAGTACGTACCGAAAATACAGACCGGGCAAAACTGCATTGTCCGGGAAAGTATGTTGCGAAAAATATCAAAAAATATCGTCCCGAATACTGAAAACAATGAAAGGAAACATCACTGTGAAAAAAGACCCCGTTTTTTCCTCCCGCGAGGCGGCTGAAATGCTCCATATCAGCAAAAGTACGCTGTATGAGCTGACCAGACGCGGTGAAATCAACTTTTACCGGGTAGGGCGCAACATCCGCTTTTCCGAAGAGGATATCGAAGCCTATCTTCTGCGGTCGCACAACCGTCAGGAGAGTTTTGTCAAAAAATCCTTTGCGGAATCGAATCTCATGTTCTCTCAGGCATCTGAGCCGGACAGCATCGTGCTCTGCGGGCAGGATATCATTCTGGATGTCCTCTCAAATTATATGAGACTGAACGGCGTTCCGACTCTCCGATCATATATCGGCAGCTTTGAAAGTCTGCTCTCCCTCTATAACGATAAAGTGCAGGTGGCCTCCTCCCATCTCTGGGCCGGAGATACCGGAGAATACAATGTTCCTTATGTCAGAAGGCTTCTTCCGGGAATCCCGGCTGTGATCGTTCATCTGACAGACCGTATGCAGGGATTTTACGTGGCGGAGGGGAATCCGAAAAACATTTCCGGCTTTGAGGACCTGAAGAGAGATGACGTGGTGATGATAAACCGTGAAAAGGGCGCCGGATCGCGCGTCCTCCTGGACGAACACCTGCGCCTGCTCGGTATCTTCGGAAGCGAAATTGCGGGCTACGACAACGAAACCTCCTCTCACCTGACCATCGCCAGCGCCGTCGGCAGAGGCGAAGCGGACGCCGGCATCGGAAACGAGAAAATCGCCCGGCAGGTAAAGGGAATCGAATTTATTCCTCTGCAGAAAGAAAGCTATGATCTTGTCGTCAAAAAAGAACTCTGGAATTCCGATGCGATTCAGACCATGATGAAAATTATCCGTACCGAGGAATTCCGGCGGGAATTTTCAAACATCGGCGGATATGATACCGCCGGAATGGGAGAAATCGTCGCCGAGACATAAACAGCTCAGGGCGGAGATCCGCACCGGATCTCCGCCCTGATTTGCCTCTTTTTTCCGCCCCGCCGCGTATCCGGCCGGCGCAGCCCGGGCCCACCCGATTACCTTCCGTTCCGCCCCGATTCATTTCATTTCACCCCTGATCAGCGCCAGAGCCGCCTCCGCATTTTTCCGGTTGACGTAAAAACTGTATACCATCCTGTTCTGATTTACGCCGAAAGATCCGACCGCTGCCTGATCAAAAGTATTTTTCTGATAAATATCCGGCATTTTGATCGCATACTCGATATCATTCTGCGAAAGCACCTGCTGTATCTTCGCCTTCTTTTCCGGATCCGTCACACTGATCAGCTTCGTCCTGTTAAAAATATGCAGCATCTTTCTCTCCTTTCCGTCCCGGATAAAAAATACTCCGCCAAAATACAGTCTTTTCTCATCTCTGATTCTATATTATCATAATAACCGGAAAAGTTCTTCCAAAAATACATTCGCACAGACGGTAAACCGCCGTTTCCTGCCACTTCAGCACAGATACCGCAAAATCAGAAGGAGGTCCCGGTTGGCAGTCAACATGAAAAATATCATCGCGGAAGCTCTCGTATCGATGCTCCGGAAAAAGAACGCAGATAAAATCACGGTAAAAGCCCTGATCGAAGTATGCGGTATTTCGCGTCAGACGTTTTATTACCACTTCCGTGATATTACGGATGTAATCGAATATTCTCTCCGTCAGGCCGTACAGGATATACTGTCCCGCAGTCTCGCCGCCGGAACACCGGAACAGGCTCTTCACGTCTTCGTCTCGTCCACCGTTGAAAATTACACTCTGATTCAGAAACTGATGCAGTCACAGCGCCGCGAGGAAATGGAAAAAATGCTTCTGGAATCCGCCCGCAGCTATCTGAAAGAACTGCTGCACGCCAGGATCCCGGATCTGTCTCTGAATTATGCCGATCTGGAACTCATGCTGGACTTCTGCGCCTGCGGCCTGACAGGAACACTGCTGAAGTACTGCAGTCATGATTTTACCGACACAGAACAGCTCACTCACCGGCTGTTCCGGCTCATCTCCGGGCAGATGACAGATCTGCCGCTGCTGTAATATCCCTTCATCTATCCTTTTTCTGCTGAAACCGGCTGACAGAAACGAAAAACTGTCAGCTTTTTTTACATTTCCTCCTTTTTGTCCGGACATATCGCAAAAACTGCGAGTGGAAGTCCCTTTTTTCGTCTGATATAATAGTATCAGGCCGGATCGGAACCGATCTAGGGGGATTGTTCAGAAGGGAGTATCCGAACGGATCCGAGCCGGCCACGCAAAATCAATATGCGATATGCTGAAAAGAAGGTGATATCCGTTGAATCAGGGCATACTATCCATAAAGCTGTACGAACTGGAACAGCAGTACGGAAAGACTCAGAGCCGTCTGCGCCTGTGCTGCGGTCAGAAGGATCATGAAAAGATCCGCCGGGAGCTCTCTGAAATCGAAGAAGAATACGAAGAAAATGATATTCTTCTCCGCAAAAATGCGGAAAACAGCCGCTCGCCGGCTGTCTCGGCGCTGGCCGGCGCCCAGTTCGATTTCTTCCGCCGGGCGGAAGAGATTCTCAGAGAAAAACTGCCGCAGTATCTGCACAGTGATTCCACAGACGTTCTCGAGGAAAGCGCTGAGGCCTGCGCGCTCTATGCGGAATACGCCGTCGATTTTGCGGCTCAGTCCATGCGCTACGCGCTGATCTCCGCTCTGCGGGCCATCGACGCGCAGATGAAATGCGAGGAATCCGCTGCTGCCCGGCAGACAGACGACGGCACAGCTTCCCTGTTCGCTGATGCAGCTCAAACAGACAGCTGCCGCGTTTCCGTCATCTGCAAACCCGAAACAGCTTCCGACGAAAGGAGAAAGGAAAGATGAATGAAGTAAAACGGCCGAAAAAAACCTCTGATCTTTTATTATATAATAGTCCTTCTGATTCTGATGTTATTTAATCTGCTCGCCATGCCCTAGCTCGCTCAGCGGCAGATACAGGAAGTGGATTACGGCACGTTCATGTCCATGATTGAAAACGGCGAAATCGGACAGGTGCAGATTCAGGAACAGGACAATCAGATTTTATTTACCAATTCTGACAATACAGAAATCTATAAAACCGGCATACTGGAAGATCCCTATCTGACACAGCGCCTGTACAATGCCGGAGCTCAGTTCTCGGGAGAAATCGTCGAACAGATGTCTCCTCTTCTGAGTCTTCTTCTCACCTGGGTCCTGCCGATTGTCATCTTCATCGGCATCGGACAATATATGTCCAAAAAACTGATGCAGCGGGCCGGCGGCCCGAATTCCATGGCCTTCGGCATGGGAAAGAGCAATGCCAAAGTCTACGTCAAATCCTCGGAAGGCATCAAATTTGACGACGTGGCCGGCGAGGAAGAAGCCAAGGAAAACCTCCGGGAAATCGTGGATTACCTTCACAATCCGGAAAAATACAGAGAGGTCGGAGCGTCCATGCCGAAAGGCATTCTGCTGGTGGGCCCTCCGGGCACCGGCAAAACCATGCTCGCAAAAGCGGTGGCCGGCGAAGCGGATGTCCCGTTTTTCTCCATGTCAGGTTCGGAATTCGTGGAAATGTTCGTCGGCATGGGTGCCGCCAAAGTCAGAGATCTTTTCCGCCAGGCCAAGGAAAAGGCTCCCTGCGTCGTTTTTATCGATGAAATCGACGCTATCGGTAAAAAGAGAGACAGCCGCGTCGGCGGCAACGACGAGAGAGAGCAGACGCTGAACCAGCTGCTGACAGAAATGGACGGCTTTGAAGAAAACAGCGGCGTTATCCTTCTGGCTGCCACCAACCGTCCGGAATCCCTCGATCCCGCCCTCACCAGGCCGGGACGCTTCGACCGCCGCGTGCCGGTGGAACTGCCGGATCTGAAAGGAAGAGAATCGATCCTGAAAGTTCATGCCAGAAAGATCCGTACAGCGGAAAACATCGACTACTCCGCCGTAGCGCGGATGGCTTCCGGCGCTTCCGGCGCTGAACTGGCCAATATCGTCAATGAAGCGGCGCTGCGCACTGTCCGCGAAGGCAGAAATACCGTCACACAGGCTGATCTGGAAGAAAGCATCGAAGTTGTCATCGCCGGCTACCAGAAGAAAAACGCGATTCTGACCGACAAGGAGAAGCTCATCGTCGCCTATCACGAAATCGGCCACGCGCTGGTGGCTGCCGGACAGACGCATTCCGCCCCGGTTCAGAAGATCACCATCGTTCCCCGTACCTCCGGTGCTCTCGGCTATACCATGCAGGTGAAGGAAGGAGATCACTACCTCATGAGCAAAGAGGAGATCGAAAACAAAATCGCCACTTACACCGGCGGCCGTGCTGCGGAGGAAATCGTCTTCGGATCTGTCACCACAGGAGCTGCAAACGACATCGAGCAGGCTACCAGACTGGCGCGGGCCATGATCACCCGCTACGGAATGAGCGACGAACTCGGCATGGTCGCTCTGGAAACGGTGGAAAATCAGTATCTGGGCGGCGACACATCGCTTGTCTGCTCTGCGGAAACACAGGCCCGGGTGGATCGCCGGACGGTAGAGCTCGTAAAAAAGCAGCATCAGAAGGCTGTGAAAATCCTGACGGAAAACAGAGAAAAGCTGGATGAACTCGCCCGCTTCCTCTACGAAAAAGAGACGATCACCGGAGAGGAATTCATGAGCATCCTGAATTCCTGAAAGTACTGTCCGCCTGAAAATAATATTCTCCGGCACAGCCGGATTTAAGATAAAAAATTCGCACCGATTCACGCATATACTGCATGAATCGGTGCGAATTTCGTTCCGTCACCGGATGATATCTTTTTTCTATCGTCCGCTGAAATAGTTCATGAGAAGCTGCGCCGCCTCTGCGCGCGTCGTATTGCCCGCCGGATTCAGAGTTCCGCCGTCATTGCCGTTCATGACACCTTCCGAAACCGCCCAGCAGACTGCCGCTTCCGCGTAATCGCTGACTCTGTCCGCATCGGAAAACTCCAGCGTGAGGTCGGAAACCTCCGGGCTGCCCGCATAGCGATACATCATCACAGCCAGCTGTTCCCGCGTGATCGGCTGATCCGGCGCAAAAAGGCTTTCTGTCACACCGTTTACAATGCCTTCGGCCGCTGCCCAGGCTACGGCGTCCGCATACCACTGATCACCGTTTACATCGTCAAATCCGCTGCCTTCAGAAACCGCAGGACGGCCCGCTCTGTTATACAGCAGCTGCGCCATCATGGCACGCGTCAGTCCCGCTGCAGGTTCAAAGGTATCGGCCGACGTGCCTTCCATCAGGCCGTTTTCCCGGACATAACGCACCGCCTCCTCATACCAGACACCTTCCGCCACATCGCCGAACGGCAGTTCCTGCGGCTCCTCGGAAGGTTCCTGTATTTCAGTGAAGACAGCAGATACTGTCACAGAGGATGACGGCATCCGGAAAGTGAACGTTCCGCCGCCGAGATCCGTCAGTTCAACCGCATTTCCTTCTCCGTCCGTTACCGTCAGACTTTCCAGTTCATATCCGTC
>CAJFPD010000095.1 GCA_904398315.1 Candidatus Alangreenwoodia gallinarii
GATCAGATCCTTCACGGTAATCCGTTTTTTCGGAAAGCGCCGGATCGTCAGGATCGGTCCCGACAAAGAGATGTTCTTATATACCGCATGTACTCTGGAACCGTCTGACAGCCTGGCGTCGAGAATCGGATTCATCTCATTTATTTCACGGTGAACTTTTCCTGCAATTCTCATGATCACTTCTTCCAGCGCTTCGTCTGACGGAAAAGCTTCGTCGACACGCATCAGTTCCCCGTCCCGCTCGATGAAAATATCGTCACGGCCGTTCACCATGATCTCGCTGATTCTGTCATCTTCCAGATATGGCTGAAGCGGCCCCAGTTCCTTGCGCATCGCATTGAAGACTCCGTTCACCAGTGTGATTTTTTCCTTGAAATGAAGCTGCGAGGTATGAGGACTCCGAAAAATATACGTCTCAATCCACTGGCGTATCTCTTCGTCGCTGTCCGCGCTCTTCTCTCCTGCAGACAGCCGTATCTCATCCGCTATCCGGCGGATCAGTTCCGCCCGTTCTCTGCTCTCAGACAAACAGCATCACTTCCTCTATAATGCGGTCCACCGCCGCTGCAAAAGCACCCGTCATACTGATCTGTTTCATACCCTCTGCCCGGTAAAAGCTGTGAGGATCATATGGAATCGACATCTTTTCCTTCCTGCTCCCCGTATACTCCTCCCCTTCTTCGTAAAACAGGATTCCGCCGCCGGCATATCCTTCCATATTAGTAATGCGCACGATCTCGCCGTGTCTGCCTCCGGAATTTTTTACAATATTGGAAATCCAGTACTCCGTCATATCCTCTCCTTCGCTTTCCGGCGGAGAAAGAACAATGAGAAAATCGGATTTCGATGCTATCGTTCCTGTCACTTTGTCATTCGAATTGTCCAGATCGAATATGACGATGTCATATTCTCGGGAAGCTTCCAGACTTTCCACAAAGCGCGCCATTTCCCCGTCGTCCAGAGACGCCAGTTCATTGATTTCGCGTTCTGTATAAAAGGAAGAAACGCCGAATCTGTCGCGTATCATATAAGATGTAAGAGATCGTTCCGGCCGGTCCTCCGCAAAGAGATGATAAATGTATTCATTCAGCGTTCTTTGCTTCTGAACAGATTCCACCGGAAAATATTTTCTCATACTGCACAGCAGCGACGTACTCACGATCAGAACACTCCGGCTTTTTTTCTGTTGCAGGAGTCGGGAAATCATAAGTGATACGGATGTTTTTCCCATGCCTCCGGCCGAACTTGTTACAGAAATAACAAGAAAACGGCTGCTGACCGGCCGGACTTTTCCCTCCCTCCGATGCGTTGAAATCATCGAATTTATATGCTCAACAAGTTTCGTTGCACTGATGAATTTATATATCATATTTATATTCGGAAACCTTTTCCTCGCTTCTGATATTTCATCTTCCCTGCAGCAGAGAAAAAGAGATTTTTCGAGAATGCCGTCATCAGGGTCCTCCGGCAGGTATTCCGGACCGGCTCCGCCGAAAATATAGAGATCGCATTCTCTGTATTCACCCGCTTCTCCGGCATTTCGCCCCTTTTTCCAGTCATCCGGAAGCTCTGATGTGATATCGATGCCGTGAAAGCAATCCACCATATACTGGCAGAACATATCGCGAAACCAGTCATCATCGTCGATCAGGCAGATGCTCATTTTTTTCAATCCCTTACACCTCGTTTCTTTTATGTAAATTTTTTACACGGCTATCTTATCATCGTTTTCATTTTTTGTCAATATTTTACAGTAATTTTTTGTTAGTTATTTTTTACAAATGCTTCTCAGTTTTTCTGATATGCGGACGAAAAAAATAGGACTATTTTGGAAAACAGCACGATATTGTGAAATAATTAATTAGTTCTCGTTAAATATTTAATTAGACAGCAGCATATTGACATTAATTCTTTCGTTATGTTAATCTATTGGTGCAAGGTTCGGTGTTGTCAATCTCCGACAAGGAGATTTGTTCAATACCACAAAAATATAGTTTTATATTTTTCCTTTCACTTTAAAATTACACCGTGACTGCTGTTGGTTTCTTCGAAACTGCAAGCATTGCGGTTGTATTTAAAACGCAGTTCGTCGTCTGTGTGGCATCAGATACGGTCTGCGCAAAGTCAAAGTTAACCTATCCATTATTATTTAAGGAGGACAAATTGGCGAAAGAACTTATCATCAATTCAGTCGAATCATTCGAAGAAGCTTTACCTCTGATTCAGGCTGCGGAAAAAGAATTCAGCACATTTACGCAGGAGCAGGTAGATACTATCTGTGAGCACGCTGCGATGGCAGTAAGTAAGATGCGTATTCCTCTCGCTAAGATGGCTCACGAGGAAACCGGCTACGGTATTGTTGTAGATAAGATTACAAAGAACCAGTACGCTTCCGAGCACATCTGGAACTACATGCGCCACGCAAAGACTTGCGGAATCATCGATGAGAATCCGGCATTCGGTACGAAGCGCGTAGCATCCCCTAAGGGCGTTATCGCAGCGATCGTTCCTACGACAAACCCGACTTCCACGACGATCTACAAGATCTTAATCGCGTTAAAGACGAGAAACTCCATCATCGTTTCTCCTCATCCAAATGCCGTTAACTGCACGATCGAAGCTGCAAGAATCATGAGAAACGCTGCGATCGAAGCAGGTCTTCCTGAAAATGTAATCAGCTGGGTATCTCAGCCTTCTCTCGACATCTCCGATGTCATGATGAAGAAAGTAGACCTGATCATCGCTACCGGCGGTGAAGCTATGGTACACGCTGCTTATTCTTCCGGTACTCCGGCACTCGGCGTAGGCCCTGGTAACTGTAACGTAGTTATCGATGAGACGGCTGATCTGAGAATGGCTGTAGAGTCCATCATTCACTCCAAGACATTCGATAACGGTATGATCTGCGCTACTGAGCAGCACATCACTGTTTTAAAGAGCATCTACAAGGACGTTAAGGCTCTGATGAAGGATGCACGCTGCTACTTCCTCTCCAAGGACGAAGCAGACAAGGTTGCTGAAATCTTCTTCAACCCTAAGACTCACGGCGTTAAGCCTGCCGCTGTAGGTCAGACTGCAGTACACCTGGCTGAAATGGCCGGCATCGAAGTTCCGGCTGAGACGAAGGTTCTCGTGTACGAAACAGATGACACTTCCCACGACAATCCATGGGCTTGTGAAAAGCTGACGACTCTCCTCGGTATGTACAAAGCCGACACTCTCGAAGAAGCATTCGACATCTGCGAAAAGCTGGTATTCGAAGGCGGCGCTGGTCACACTGCAGCAATGTATGTAGATCCGACGGAAGAAGATAAGATCGATGCATTCGCAGAAAAGATGAAGGCTGGACGTATCCTCATCAATACTCCGACATGCTTCGGTGGTATCGGTGACCTCTACAACTTCGATATCGCTCCTTCCCTCACGCTCGGACCTGGTTCCGTCGGTCATTCTTCCTTCATGGGCAACACGCACTACGAAGAATTACTCGACATCAAGACGGTTGCGATCAGAAAAGAGAATATGCTCTGGCTGCAGCTGCCTAAGAAGTTATACTTCAAGACCGGATGTACTCCAGTAGCACTGAAGGAAATGAAGGATGTATATGACTTCAAGAGAGCATTCATCATCACTGACGCAAACCTCTATCAGATCGGTGCCTGCGATGCGATCATCAATCAGTTAAGAGATATGGGTATCGAAACTGCAGAGTTCTTCGACATCCGTGTTGACCCGCAGATCCAGGACGCTATGAAGGGTCTGCCTAAGATGCACGAATTCGAGCCGGATGTTATCATCGCTGTCGGCGGCGGTTCCGCTATCGATACGGCAAAGATCATGTGGATCATGTACGAAAATCCGGATGAAGCATTCCTCGATATGGCGACGATCTTCCTCGATATCAGAAAGAGAATCCGTTTCTTCCCTCAGATGGGCAAGAAGGCAAAACTCGTCTGCATCCCTACTACGGCTGGTACGGGTTCCGAGGTTACTCCGTTCACGATCATTTCCGATGCGAACACCGGCATGAAGTGGCCGATCATCGGTTATGAAATGATGCCTGAAATGGCAATCGTCGATGCCGACAACATGATGAAGCTGCCTCCGAGAGCAACGCAGGCTTCCGGCTACGACGTACTGACTCACGCAGTAGAAGCATACGTTTCCACGTTTGCTACGGAATACACGAACGGATTCGCTAAGTCTGCAGTAGAGATGGTATTCAAGTATCTGCCTGCAGCTTACAAGTCCGCATTCAAGGATGCGAAGCCGAATCCTGTTGCACGTGAAAAGATGGCAGACGCTTCCGCACTGGCAGGTGTTGCATTCGCAAACGCATTCCTGGGTATCAACCACTCTCTGTCCCACAAGCTGGGCGGCTGGTTCCACATCCCGCACGGTACTGCTAACGCACTCCTCTGCCCTTATGTCTGCAAGTTCAATGCGCAGAAGCACCCTTATCACATGGGTACCTTCTCTCAGTACAAGTATCCTCAGGCATTCGAAAGATACGTTGAACTGGGCGAACTGATCGGCGTAAAGGGTAAGAACGACGAAGAAACATTCAAGAACTGGATCGCAGCTCTCGAACAGCTCAAGGTTGATATCGACATCCCTGCTACTATCTGGGAATGGCTTGTTGAGAACCACCCTGAAAAGAGCAAGGAAGACTGGGAAAAGGAATTCCTCGATGCAGTAGATCAGATGTCTGAATGGGCATTCCACGATGCATGCACGGGCGCAAACCCTGTATATCCTATGATCTCCGAGCTCAAGCAGGTTTACCTCAGAGCATTCTATGGCGATGAGAAGTTCATCGAGAAGTACGGCGATGTTCTCTCCGTTCCGGTAGAAAATCCTACTGACGTTCACGCAGCATATCCTCTCGGACTCACTGCGGAAATCGGTGAGGATAAGGTTGGCGGCTTCAGATAAGCCATACATAGAAAGCCAATCACTCGGATTTGATTTCATGGGTGAAGGTGATGCCGGCTTGTCCGGTATCACCTTCCTATCTTATCAATTCAGATAATAAGGAGAAAATCATATATGTACATGCTCAATCTTCCTAAGAAAGTATATTTCAAAAAGGGTGCCATGAACGTCGCGCTCAAGGAACTCGATGAAGTATACGGTTTAAAAAGAGCATTCATAATCTCCGATGCAAACCTGTACAGACTCGGTATTGTTAATCCTGTAGACGCGTGGGTACGCGGCAGAGGAATCCGGACGGCGGAGTTCTTTACTCTTGACGAGGTTCCTTCTTTCGAAAACGTACGCAGCGGCCTTCCTAAGATGCTGGAATATAATCCGGATGTCATTATCGCCGTCGGCGGAGCTTCTGTCATGAGCGCGGCCAAGGCGATGTGGCTCCTCTATGAGAATCCTGATATGGATCTCAACGAGGTAGCTGATAAGTTCAGCAGTCTGGATGGAGAATACGACGCGAACTATGCCGATTTCCCTGACACGGGTAAGAAAACGAAGCTCGTCCTCATCGCAACCACAGCCGGTTCCGGTGCGGAATGCTCGCCTTTCTCCGTATTAGCGGATGATAACGGTAAGCTGCGCGTCATCGCAAGCTACAAGCTTTTACCTGAAATCGCAGTCATCGATTCGATGTTATCGGAAAACATGCCGGCAGAACTGGTAAAAAAGAGCGGTCTTACCGCCCTCTCCCAGGCTGTCAGAGCTTATGTCGCTCCGGGCGGCGGTGAATACACTCAGGGATTTGCGAGAGAAGCTGCGGAAAGCATTCTGAACAATCTCGAAGCGGCTGTATCCGGTTGCTCTGCCGCGCGTGAGAAGATGTCCTATGCTGCCTGCGTTGCAGGAATGGCCTTCTCCAATGCGGTAAATACGGTGGATACGGAAGCAGGTTTCTATCCGGAGAGTAAGGAAAAATCCGCATCCGATATCGGTACGGATGCCTTTGCTCTTATCGTGGATCTTGCGAAGCATGCGGGATTCCAGGGCGACAGTGACGATAAAATCTTCGCTGACTGGATCGCAGCCTGCGAGAAACTGCATTCTTTATAAAAGAAGTTTAAAATTGCTTCTTCCATTTTTCCAAATACAAAAAAACAGAGCATCTCATTTCTTGAGATGCTCTGTTTTTTAATATGAACAGAAATTCTGATCGCTCCCGATCGCTTTCTTCCCTGTCCGCCCTATCTCAGTTTTCTGATAAGATTCTGCCGATAATATAATTTGACAGATCTACCCCTTTTTCCGAAAAGCGCAGACGCCCTTCTCCGCCTCTCTCGAGAATCAGACTTCCGTCTTCCAGAAACGGTCGGATCGCCTTACCGTATTTCTCCAGAAAAGAGGACTCTTCCCCTCTGAAAAAAAGACTGTCAAACCATTTAAGATTCAGCCCTTCCTTTCGCCGCAGGCAGGTGAAAATGGCGTCTCCCCGCTCGTCCTCCATCGTATTTTTTCTCTCATTCCGCCGCTCATAGACACATGCATCTCTCATTCTGCCGATATAGGAAGAGATATCATCTTCATTATAATAACGGGCACCGTTCCGGTAGGAATGAGCAGATGCGCCGAATCCCACATAATCGCACATGGACCAGTATTTCAGATTATGACGGCAGGCCCGTTTGGGAAGAGACGCATTAGAAATCTCATACATCTCATATCCGCTATGCTTCAAAAGAGAGACAGCATCATGATACATCCTCCTGTTCTCCTCGTCTGTCACCTGCTCCACCTCATCTCTCCGAAACATCCGGTACAGAGGTGTGCCTTCCTCGATCTGCAGACTGTAGACCGAGATATGAGACGGTCTGACATCCAGAATGCGGCACAGAGTCTCTCTCCAGGAAGCAAGCGTGTTTCCCGGAAACCCGAAAATCAGATCGACGCTGATATTTTCAAATCCTGCGCGCCGTGCATCCGAAATACAGCGCAGCGCGTCGTCTGATGAATGAATCCGCCCAAGAAAGCGAAGTTCGTCTTCGTTCGCGGACTGTATTCCGATACTCAGCCGGTTGATTCCAGCTTTCCGATATTTCAGCAGATCTCCGTAAGTGACTGTCCCGGGATTGATCTCCATGGTGATCTCGGAATCTTCCGACAACAGGCCGATTCCTCCGGAAGAAGATTTTCTCGCACATTCCGTCAGTTTGACGATGAGATCCGCTCCGGCGGCGGAAGGAGTTCCGCCGCCGAGAAACAGGGAATCAGCAAACCATCCCCGTTTCCTTACCGTATCTTCTTTTTCCACTTCTTTTCTGAAAAGCTCCAGTTCTTTTTCCAGTGCGCGGAAATAAAGAGCTTTCTGGCGGTCCGAAGCGCCGGGGACGGAATAAAAATCACAATAAATACACTTGCGGACGCAGAACGGTATATGAATATAGATACCCGGTTCATGAGTCTCCGGAAAAAAGCCGTCTGTACCTCCTGACTTATTTTCCTTCATCATACTTGAGAACCGCCGTAAACGCTTCCTGCGGCACTTCCACCGTGCCGAACTGCCGCATCCGTTTCTTACCTTCCTTCTGCTTTTCCAGGAGCTTTTTCTTCCGGGAGATATCGCCGCCGTAACACTTTGCCAGTACGTCCTTTCGCAGAGCTTTGACCGTCTCTCTGGCGATAACCTTCTGGCCGATGGCCGCCTGAATCGGTACTTCAAACTGATGAGACGGGATGATCTCTTTCAGCTTGGAGCAGACGAAGCGCCCTCTGTCATAAGCCTCGCTCTCGTGTACGATCATGGAAAAGGCATCTACCAGTTCCTTATTCAGCAGAATATCGAGCTTGACGAGTGAAGATTTTTCATAGCGCACAAATTCATAATCGAGAGATCCGTAACCGCGCGTCTTTGATTTCAGCGCATCGAAAAAGTCATAGATCACCTCATTGAGCGGCAGCTCGTAGTGGAGGGACACGCGGGATTCCGTGATATACTCCATATTCAGCATCGTTCCGCGCCGCTGCTGACACAATTCCATGATGGGACCCACATACTCCTTTGGCAGCATGATATCCGCCTTGACGATCGGTTCCTCGATATGGTCGATCTCGGCGACGGGAGGAAGGTTGGACGGATTCTGTACCATGACAGTTTCCCCGCTGTTCAGCACCACCTTATAGATGACGCTCGGTGACGTAGTGATGACGGCGAGCTCAAATTCACGCTCCAGACGCTCTACGATAATTTCCATGTGAAGGAGCCCGAGAAAACCGCACCGGAATCCGAAGCCCAGCGCCGCCGAATTCTCCGGTTCAAAGTGGAAAGCCGCATCGTTGACCTGTAGTTTTTCCAGAGCATCCTTGACATTATCATATTTTTCGCCTTCCCCCGGATAGATTCCGCAGTATACCATCGGAGTCGATGCTTTGTATCCCGGCAGCGGCTCTGCAGCGGGCCGGTCCGCCAGTGTGATCGTATCGCCCACATTAGCATCTCTCACCTGCTTGATACTGCCGCAGATATATCCCACCTCACCGGCGCGCAGTTCCTCTGACGGCGTCGGATACGGCACGCAGACGCCTACTTCGGTGACTTCATAATTTTTTTCCGCATTCATCAGACGGATCACATCGCCTTTGTGGACAGATCCGTCGAAAACTCTGGTATAGATGACGACGCCTTTATAATTGTCATAATAAGAATCGAAAATCAGAGCTTTCAGCGGAGCTTCCACATCTCCCTGCGGAGGCGGGACATTCTTTACGATATCCTCCAGGACGGCCTCGATATTGATTCCCTCCTTCGCCGAAACGAGAGGAGCATCTTCCGCGTCGATTCCGATGATCTCTTCCACCTCGAGCTTTACTTCCTCCGGCCGTGCGCTGGGCAGATCGATCTTGTTGATCACCGGCAGGATTTCCAGATTTTCATCCAGTGCCAGATAGACGTTTGCCAGAGTCTGCGCTTCCACGCCCTGTGTGGCATCTACGATGAGAACGGCTCCTTCGCAGGCCGCCAGACTTCTGGACACTTCGTAGGTAAAATCCACATGCCCCGGCGTATCGATCAGATTGAAGATATACTCGTTGCCGTCCTGGGCTCTGTAGTGCAGACGCGTCGTCTGCAGCTTGATGGTAATCCCCCGCTCCCGCTCCAGATCCATGTTGTCGAGAAACTGAGCCTTCATATCGCGGTGAGCCACCAGCCCCGTCTTTTCGATCAGCCGGTCCGCCAGCGTCGACTTTCCGTGATCGATATGAGCGATGATACTGAAATTTCTGATATATTTCTGATAAGAATCCATAGGGAGTTCCTTTCTTTTCCATTTTGGGACCCGTTGCGGTCCTCTTTTTATCCTGATCTGAATCTCCCCTATGTTACCATTCTTTTGCTGTTTTTTCAATCATCACAGACGACAATCCCGTTCACGATGCGCATCTTCCTCCCCGGGATTTTCACATCCACTTCGCGCTCTCCCGTGCGTACGAAATAAGAGGAGAAAAAAGGCTCGTTTCCTATGATACCGCCTGCAGCTGTATCGACACGTATGATGCAGATAGTTCCAAAAAATGACACTATAAAAATCATAAGTGCGGTGATTATACTCCGGCGGTGTCCTCTGATTTTCTCATTTTCTTTTCCTTCATCTGATTTCACGGCTGGCCACATTTCCTTTCACCTTGCTATCCAACCACTTCGGTGAAAACATTTGCCAGGTACGGCATCGCCGCATTGACCTGATCGATCGTATTGGCATTGTTTCCCACCTCCAGCAGTATGTAGGCATCGCTGACATAGCCGTTGAATTTATACGGCTTTTCCACCACCGCCTTTGCAAAGCCGGGATACATCTGATTCGCCGTTTCGGTGATCCTGTCAGCGAGTGCGCGTATCGTGTCATAATTCGAATTCTGAGTGCCTACCACGAGACAGAATGCCGCCACTTCTTTCCCGTCGATTGTCACTGTCTTTCCCTGGCCGGATGATGTAGCCGCATCTCTGTGAAAATCGATGACCAGTTTCTTGTTTCCGTAAGCGCCGCACAGTTTTTTCACCGTCTCCAGAGAACGGTTATATGATTTGTTATAAGATGGATAATCGTGAAGTGTCATGTCGTGAACGACGCTGAATCCGTGAGCCTCCAGCTGTGTTTTCAGTGTTTCTCCGGCTTCCCGGACCGTCGAGGCCAGTTCTGTCGTATGAGCGTTGGAAGAGGCCGCCGGCAGATAAGACTCTGTGGCATGTGTGTGATAAATGATGATATTGCCCGAACCTTTTTTGTCGCTCACATTCGTCAGTGTCGTCTCCGAGACTACATTGGCCGTTTCTGCATCGGCTTCCTTCTCCTGTGCCTCCTGCTGAACATCTGCTTCCTCTCCGTTGTAATCTGTCAGAACGATATCGACGGCGCTTTCTTTTTCTTCTTTCTCCTGCTTTGCATCCTGCTCCCCGCGTTCCTCTTCGACATTCACATCCTCGCCTTCCTCTTCCTCCGTTCCGGTAAAATCCGTAATTTTTCCCACCGCAGCGGCAAGAACACTGTTTTCCGAAGTGAGGTCAGCCAGCTTTTTTGCAGCATCACTCTCTGCGGGAAGAAGCGTCAGAATCATAATCATTGAAGTTGTCCATAATATACCATTAAAAATTCTTCTCTTTGCACTCTTTCCGCTGCCTGTTGTTTTCCGGCGCCGTCGGAACCCGTTTCTTCGCATATTCATCCGCCGGCGGCTTCTTCTCGCATTTCTCATCCTTTATCCTCCCTGAAGTGATTTCCTGCAAGAATATATGCCGTCCTCATCGGGAATATGAGTGTAGCGTCAGAAGTTCAGTCCCGGATGAAGAGTTCTGTTGATTCCTTCCGCAATGATGTCTGAAAAGTCCTCGATAACCTGATCGATTTCCGTTGAGGTGACGATCATCCGGATTCCCCGTCCGTCCACATAGCGTTCCGCTCCTGTCATATCCGGAAGGTAACCCTCCAGAGAATCGACGATCAGTGTCTTTGCATCGATAACCGTTGGCACGCCTATGGCAACCACGCGGATACCAAGTGTCTCTTCGTTGAGCGCTGTTCTCATGTTGCCTGTGCCCGCCCCCGGCGAAATTCCCGTATCACTGATCTGAATCGTGCTGCTGATCCGTTCCAGATTTCTGGCCGCCAGAGAATCGATGGCGATGATCACGTCCGGTCCGGCAATCTCCGCGGCCTTCCTGATCAGTTCCGCCGTTTCCAGTCCGGTGCTGCCCGTCACTCCGGGAATAATTCCGCTGACACATGCCATCTCTTCGTCGCCGTCCGCATCGAACATGAGAAAAAAATGACGTGTGATTCTGACTTTTTCCGCCGTATGGGGGCCCAGCGAATCCGGTGTTATTCTGTCATTTCCCAGACCTGCCACGAGAACTTTCAGATGATAATCGAAAGGAATCAGTCTTTTCAGTTCCCCGGCCACCACACGTGCCGCCTCTTTCTTCTCCGTTTCCTGCGCTCCCACGATGTCCTCCGCCTCGATAGTGATATAATTACCGCACGGTTTTCCCATGATACGGCTTCCGGTTTCATCTTTAACCGCGATCCTCGTCACCTTAATCTTCTTCGTTTCCTGACGCACCTTCACTTCGACGCCGGGAATTTCTCCCTGATTTCCGCGCGATTCATCGTACATCTCTTTATTTTCAATCGCCAGATCTGTTCTGAATGCCATCGTTCCTCTTTTCCTTTCTGCTCCTTCAGAACTTATTTTCTGCAAAAAAACATCTATAATACGCTTTTTTTCTTGCTTTTTTATCATATACAGATTATAATAATTTAGATATTTTGCGAAAGTGGGGTGAAAAAATGGCAAATATTAAATCGGCTAAGAAAAGAATCTCCGTCATCAAGAAAAAGACGGCCAAGAACAGACGCATCCGTGATCATATCAAATCTGTAACGAAAAACTTTGAAAAAGCTCTCGCTGCAGGCGATATGACTGTTGCACAGGAAAAGCTGAGACTTCTTGAAAAGAAGCTCGACAAGGCAGCTGCAAAGAATGTGATCCACAAGAACAAGGCTGCGAGAAAAATTTCGAGAATGGCGAAGAGATTCAACGCCGCTCAGGCGAAATAGTCTCACCCGTCCCCACACAGAGTGCATAAGTTCAATGCATAGAAAAAACGAAGGGTTTCGTGTCTCTCCCTTCGTTTTTTTGCATTTCTGCCTCTTTTGCGTATTTTTTATCTTCTCATCTCATCTTCAGCGGGACAGATTTCTTTCTCAGAGCCGATTTCCGACGTTTTCCGTTTTCGACCTGTCCGACCTGTCAGTCCAGATATTTTCTGCCCATTCCTACGTTAATGATGCTGAGAATAGCTGTCGCAATGCCTGCCGCCGCTACCACCGCTCCGAGAACCATCGTCACAATGCTGAGTCCCTGTTTCATTTTTCATCCTCCATCCCGAATTTTTCGCACCGATTTCGTTACACCGACTTTTTATGCACTGATTTTCTGTGCAGGATTCCGATCATGAGAGCAGAATCCTTTATTTTGATGATTATAGTGTACCAAATGCTGTCATTTTATTCAATAAGGAGAATCTTTAAATTCCCGCCGCCGTCAGCGACACTCCCTTCAGGAGTCCGTTCCTGAGCTCATCAGCTTCAGACAGGTCATAATCTCCATGAGCACGGCGATATCCAGAGCACTCTCATCCGCCTCAAATTTTCCGTGATGTATCCCGTAATTTTTCCGGCCCCGGTAACCTGTTCCCACGAAAAAAAACGCTGACGGACGCTCCCGGGAATAGAAAGCGAAATCCTCCACGCCCATGGACGGGTATTCCTTTATGAAAATATTTTCCTTCCCGATGCACTCTTCAGCCGTCTCCATCACCACATCCATGACGGAATCGTCATTCTTCTGCGCGATATAGCCCGGACGGTACCGCACAAAAGCGCGGGCTCCCATTGCCTGTGCCACGCCCTCCGCCGTCTCCTTCAGCCTCTGCATGGCCACTTTCCGCGTCTGCGGTGTCGTCGTACGCATCGTGCCCGACATCTCCGCTTTATCGGCGATGACATTTCCCGCGCTGCCGGCGTGAAATTTGCCGATCGTAATCACGCAGGGATCCGTGGAGACGATATTTCTGCTGACAATACTCTGAACCGCCGTCACGATCTGGGATGCCGCAACGATAGCGTCGATTCCCTCATCGGGATAAGCTCCGTGGCTCTTCACACCCACAACCTCTATATCGAACATATCCGAAGAGGCATGCGTGTATCCGTATTTTACGGCTATCGTTCCGGCCGGATATTCCGGCGCCACATGATACCCCAGCACATAATCAGCACGGGGATTTTCCAGACAGCCCGCCCGGATCATCCTCTCCGCTCCGCCGTCGGTTTCTTCCGCCGGCTGGAAGATAAATTTCACCGGTGCCGTCAGAAAACCGCGCAGATCGGATAATATTTTTGCCGTACACAACAGAGCGGCCATATGCATATCGTGTCCGCAGGCGTGCATGAAACCGTCGCGCTGCGAACGGAAAGAAAGATCTGTCTCCTCCTGTACCGGCAGAGCGTCAATATCGGCTCTCAGAGCGACGCACTTTCCTCCCCGGTCCTCTGCATCCAGAATTCCCAGAACTCCCGTGTCAAGCAGCTTTTCGGTTCTGATGCCCATTTCCTTCAGCAGGCTCTCGATGTATGCCGTCGTCTCATATTCTTCATCCCCCGTTTCCGGACAGCGATGCAGATGACGGCGCACACCGATCATCCACTCCCTGTATTCCGCTATCCTGCTTCTGATCTCTTCCTGTGTCATTTCTTTTGTCATTCCTTTCCTTTGTCACTCCTTTTCCTCCGCTGCCATTCCTTCTCTTCCGCCTCTTCCGCGCGCCATTCGCTATTCACACTCTCCGGTCTCTCCTATTCTTCTTCCCTATTCACGGAATACGGCAACTGTTTCTAAAGTATACTATAAAAAACGGAGGATTAACACCGCCGACTTCCGACATGGCGCCCGAATCGCCGTCGTCAGAACCACAAAACCACAGTAAAGGAGAAACGGATTTCATGAAAAAAAACGCCTGCCGTCCGGCTTATATCCGTCCTCCCCGCCTGCGGGAAGGAGACCGCACCGCACTGATCGCCACCGCGTCCCCCGCCTCGGAAAAACAGCTGGCGGAAGCCGTCCGCTCTCTCAAAGAACTGAATCTCTCTCCCGTCGTATTTCCCTCCTGCCGCGCGCAGAAGGAATACCTGTCGGGAGACGACCGCCTGCGCGCCCATGACCTGATGCTCGCCTTTTCCGACCCCGGAATCCGGGCGATATTCTGCCTGAGAGGGGGCTACGGCTCCGCCCGTCTGCTCGACCTCCTCGATTACAACACTATCCGTCAGAATCCGAAAATTTTCGCCGGCTTCAGCGATGTCACCGCGCTTCACGCTGCCTTCGCGAAACACTGCGGCTTCATCACCTATCACGCGCCGATGCCTTCCTATCCCTACCGGAAATACGACCGGCACATCACGCTGGCTTCCCTGCAGGCCGCGCTTTTTTCGGAAAGCGGATCCTACGAGCTGAAAAAAGCGGAATCCGGAGCCGGAAAAACGGACAAAAAAGAATCCTGCGGGAACAGAACAGAAGGCGGCTCCGCTCCCGGCATATTCGGAACGGAAACCGCCGTCATGAACGGCCGACTGCTCGGCGGCAATCTGACCGTCTTTGCCTCTCTCCTGGGCACGCCGTATATGCCGGACACCGACGGCTGTATCCTCTTTCTGGAAGATGTGGGAGAAAAGACATATCGCATCGACCGAGCATTCACCTCCCTGCGGCTGGCCGGAAAACTGAAAGGATGCCGCGGCATCCTTCTGGGCACCTTTTCCGGCTGCACCCCGCCGCGCCGCAGCCGGCGCTCCTGTCAGGAGATCATAAGGGAGATCGCGTCGTCTGCCGGCGTGCCGGTACTGTCCGGCCTTCCCTTCGGTCACTCCGTTCCCAATCTGACTCTGCCGATGGGCGCCCTCTGCACCGTGACAGCGGTACCGGATGCGGAGCGTGCAGGACATCCGATACAGCACAGCCTGCGCCTGCAGATCCGCTGCAGCTTCTGATCCTGCGGAATCGAATTTTTCTGTTTTCAGCACATCCGCTGCCTCTATTCCCGGTATTTGCAGAATCCGCTGTTGTTCCTTCTATCGTTCCAATATATAATAAAGTCTTTCTGTCAGCCCGGATATATACTATAATAATTGTTAACACACATTGACGATATGTATAAAGCCCGGGACTGATTTCGGTTCCCGAATTATCGTAACGTCACCGATAACAGAAAACTAAAGGAATATGAAATTATGACAACACATCAGATCTTTTCCGGAAACAGCAGCAACTTATCCATGCTTGCAGACAA
>CAJFPD010000096.1 GCA_904398315.1 Candidatus Alangreenwoodia gallinarii
ACAGCTGACGATACGGAGGAAGACATGCTGTCCGGCTTTTCCGCCGGGTGCGACGATTACATCGCAAAACCGTTTTCTCTCGAAGTGCTGCGCAGAAAAATCGAAGTCATTCTGATGCGTACAGGTTCGGAACGGAAAAACATCATACGCTACCGGGATCTTACGATCGACTGTGAGAGAGCATCCGTACATCTGAAAGGAGAGCCTGTAAAACTGACGGCGACGGAATACCGCCTTCTGAAATATCTGGCGGAAAACAGGGGCAGAGCTGTCAGCCGCGGCACGCTGATCCGAGATATCTGGGATATCGATGAGGATTTCGTCGACGAAAATACTCTGAGCGTAAATATCAGAAGACTGAGAAAAAAACTGGGGGACGATCCGGCAGACCCGTCCTATATTTTTACGCTGTTCGGACTTGGCTATACCTTCGGAGAATCATAAAGGCACGAAGGGTCTGCTGTTAATCCGAAATGATCGGGGGTGTTTGAGAATTTCCGGCGCCGGTAAATAGAATATTATGATAAAATAGAGGGACATACTGCAGCAAAGCGATCCGCGCAGGATCATAATTCCGGCAGAAGGTCCCTCTTTTTCATTTTATTTTTACTGCTTTATTTTTTACTGCGCGGATCCGCATCTCTCAGGGAGGAAAACGATCATGACAAACGCGCAAGTACGGGAAGCTCTGAAAAAAGAAATCGAAATGCCGCACGAAGAGCTGAAGCGAGCTCATCCTACCATCGCAGATCTGAAAACGGAATTCGTAAGTTATACGGAGGACGGTGTACTTACGCTGGACTATCCGCTGAAACCATCGCAGAGAAACGGATATCAGCTCCTTCAGGGCGGCTATATTTCCGCCTTTTTCGACAACAATTACGGAATTTTTTCCTATATCGCCACAGGGGGTCAGCCGATGCCCACCGTCAATATGACAGTCAATTTCCACAAATCCGTTCTGGAAGACACCCAAAAGCTCCGCGTGGAAACCCATATCGTCTCGGTGGGAAAGCATATCCTGTCTATGGCGGGTGAGGCGCGGAACGAAAAAGGAGTGAGAATCGCCACCTGTCAGACGAACATGCTCAATGTAAACGGCGTGCGTATCAGTATATAATCAAGCAGGGATATATGAGGATATTCAGAATCATGAAAAGCAGATTTTCTTCAGGAAACACTTCTTTCTCTGAAACGGCTCCGGACAGAAAGCAGAACCGACGGAGAAAAAAAGATCAAAGAAAGAGCGGAAAAAAGAGCAGAAATCTGAAATTTTTTTCCGTTCTGATTCTTCTCATCACGATCGCCGCCGGAGCAGCGACGGAAGTTTTCCTCTGGCGCCGCTTTCATGATCCTGTTGCCTGCGGCGCCGTCGGTCTGTTTGTTCTGCTGGTCTTTCTGCTCGTCCTGTGCGCCGGACGCATGAACAGACGCTACAATGATGATCTGCTGGAAGATCTGGCATTTCTCACGGAAAAAATTATCGACACCGAATTCACCTGCATCTTTCCGGAAAACCGTGATTCTCTGACCTCGCGCCTGCAGAGCCAGATTCAGAAGCTGTCGCACATTCTCAAACTGCAAAACGACCGGCTGGCAGCGGAAAAGGACGAGATCAAGAGCCTAATTTCCGATATTTCCCATCAGATCAGAACGCCGGTATCCTCGGTGCGAATGTTCGGCGAACTGCTGCAGGCTCCTGATATCACAGAGGAGGAACGCAGAGAGTACGGCGAAATTCTCCGGAAATCTCTGGACAAGCTGACGTTTCTCACTGATTCGCTGGTAAAAATGTCAAGGCTCGAGAGCGGAATCATTAAACTCCGGCCGGAAAAATCGACGCTCAGCGAGCTGATTCTCGGAGCGGTCAGCCAGATACAGCATGCGGCTAAAAACAGAAAGACCGATGTCCGGATCAGAGCGATTCCTTCTTTCGGTCTGATATGCGATCTGAAATGGACAACAGAGGCTCTGGCCAATATCCTGGATAACGCCGTCAAATATACTCCCGAATACGGCAGAGTAGAGATCTCTGTTTCCGAATATCCTTCCTATCTCTGTATCCGCGTCTCCGACAACGGCGCAGGGATTCCGGAGGAAGAGCGTCCCCGCATCTTTCAGCGGTTTTACCGCGGAAGCGCCTCCTTCGGAAAAGAAGGAATCGGTCTGGGGCTTTATCTGGCTAAGAAAATTATCGTCGACCAGAACGGCTATATTAAAGTTTCCTCTGCCGG
>CAJFPD010000097.1 GCA_904398315.1 Candidatus Alangreenwoodia gallinarii
CACTTTTTTCATGAAATAGGTGGCCACCTTCATGAGAATCAGACCTCCGAGCAGAATCAGAACGGAACTGATGATCCTGCTCCCCAGACCGTTTTCCAGCAGCGATATCACTTTTGTCATATGTTCCATATTTTTCCTTTTTAATTTTTCGTCATTTTCTCCTCTGAAAATCTCCTGCAATCACTGTTCTTTTCTTCTGCTTTTTTGCCTTTTCCACTTCCTGCAGGCGGCTTTCGGACTGCAGAACGCCGTATCTGACACGTCCCGGTCCCAGTACGTTTTCCTCGCTTTATATCAGTATACAACAAATCGGAGGCGCATAAAATGTCAAATCTTTCATTTATGAGGGAATCGCGCACTCTCAAGCGCCGCCACGCATATTCTGTCTGTAAACAGATATCGTATTATCCACGCGGATCTCTCAGCGGCCGCATACTGCCGTCCGGCGGCACAGGGCGCTGAGTCTCAGCGTCCGTCCCGAAAGGAGCACTTTTATGCCAAGCATTTTTCTCAGCCCTTCCGTACAGGAATACAATCCCTACATCACAGGAGGAAACGAAGAGCAGTACATGAACCTCATCGCAGACGAAATGGTCCCTTACCTCGAAGCCAGCGGTATCCGGGTCACCCGCAACAATCCGGACGAACCTCTCTCCGCAGCCATCGAAGCGTCAAACGCCGGATCCTACGATCTCCATCTGGCGCTTCACTCCAACGCTTCTCCTGCCTCCCTCTCCGGCCAGCTGAGGGGTCCCGACGTCTACTATTACCGCGGCAGCTCACGCGGAGAAGCCGCGGCGACGATCTACGCCAACAATCTCAAGTGGATCTATCCGGATCCGGCCCTCATCAATATCATTCCCAACGTCACGCTGGCGGAGCTCCGGCTGGTTCGGGCCACTTCCGTGCTGATCGAAATCGCCTATCACGACAACTATGCCGATGCCGAATGGATCAAAAATAACATCGGTGCCATCGCTTACAATCTCTCCGTATCTACGGCCGACTTCCTCGGTGTCGAACTGGTCAATCCGTACAATTAAATCCGTTCTTAATCCTTCCTGCGGTCCCTACACACCGTATTTCTGTGTTATACTGTTTCAGAAACAGCAGTATCCCGCCGCGCCGACGCTTCGTTTCCGGTGCGGCGGACAGAACGCGGAACAGACTCGGAGGTATCCAAAGGACAATGTTTAGACTGATTTTCTGGCTCATTTATGAAATACTGTATCTGATTGCGGTGACACCGGAGATGTTTTACTGTATTCACCTGCAGAAAAAAGGCGACACGGAGCGGTTCCGCAGAATCACCGAAAAGCGGGTCACCCATTGGGCACGCCATATGCTCTCAGCTGCAGGTATCACGGTGGAAGTCCGCGGACTCGAAAATATGGACGGCCGGCCGGCGGTTATCGTCGGAAACCATCAGAGCGACTGGGATACTCCCGTGGTTCTCGGTTATCTGGACAGACCTCACGGTATCGTCGCCAAGGATTCCATCGAAAAAATTCCTCTCATCCGGACGTGGATGCGCTTTATCGGCTGCGTCTTTATCGACCGCAGCGATGCCCGCGGTTCGCTGCGTACCATTAATGAGGCAGCTGCCCGTCTGAAGGACGGCGACTCTCTGATCGTTTTTCCCGAGGGGACACGAAGCAAGGGAGAGGAAATCGGAGAATTCAAATCGGGAGCCTTCCGGACAGCATTTAAATACGGCGCTCCCATTCTGCCTTTTTCCATCGACGGAACCTATAAAATAATGGAGGGTAATGAGAAGAAGGGAATCCGCCCCGGACACGTCATTCTGACCATACTTCCTCCTGTGGAGACAGCCGGCATGGACCGACAGCGCCAGAAAGAGCTGGGCGAAGAGATACGCGATAGGATCCTGCAGGCCAGGATGGAAAGCCGGAAAAAATCACAGCAGAGGGAAGAGGAAAATCCGCCGGCGTAACCTTTCCGGGCAGTTTCATGCGGATCTGCGATACGCCGGATCATTTCATTTCTTTGCGTATTTGCGAAAAAACGGCGGAAGGAAGATTCTGAAACAGGAATCTCTTCCTTCCGCCGTCTCTTTACTCTGTCACTCTGTTTCTTCCTTTTCTTTTCTATTTCCTTTCCCGCATTTTCTTCCGGCCGCCGCGGATATTCTGAAGACAAATTTCCGGAGAATGGATCGCGGATTTGCAGATTTAAAGTATCTCCCTGCCGGAATTCTGTTCCGCCCGTTCCTTCAATTCAAAGAGACAGAAATGCGTCCGGTTGTCCTTGTAATCCTCGATATTTTCATCGATCAGACACAAGCCGAACATGTCACCTGCATTTTTTCTGCATAAAACGGCATATTCATCGCTCAGTACGCCTTCCGACAGATCCTTGGCGGCTTTTCCCGTATCTTCCACCTCAATAGTCTTCAGCTGCGGATAGGTATATTTGATATGGTTTTCACACTGCTTGATCGCCAGGATATGAGATGCCACGAATTTCAGCTTCTCGTTCGGAATATCGGGGCTTTTTTTAAACAGACAGTGATGTATGTTCATCGTCGTCTCACCGCGGATGAGAAGCTCAACGCCGTTTGTCGCAAAAAAAGTTTCTAAAACCATGCCTGCGGCACTGTTATATACGGCGCACACACCGTAATCCGTCTCCCCTGTCTTCATCGCTTTGATCACATGCGGGGAATCCACGAGAGGCACATATTCCACATCTGTCAGGCGAAGCTTTTCCACCAGATCTTTCGCCGCCTGTTCCGCATTGGATCCTTCGATTCCCTGATATCCGATTCTGATCATCGTTTCATTCCTCTTTCCGTTTCTCTTTCGTTTTTTCTTTTTCCGTTTTTCCGGTCTTTTTGGACTTCTCCGTTTTTTCTGTCTTTTCCGCCGTTCGCTCCGATAAGTTTTTCATATTCTCTTTGATATACGGATAGATGACATCGAGAAAATTCCTGTGAAAACAGCAGTTGTCCATTTTCACGGTAAAAGCCTCGTCATGCATCGGCCCGGTCTTGATGGCAGGTATCACGGTGATTTCCTGTCTTTCTCCCGTCATCAGCCTGTAAAAATCATCGATATCCGCCGACACCATATAGATGACTTCTTTTCCCGGACGAAACGGAGGATCTTTCTCCACATAAATATAAAGATAGGCGATCTCGCGGTCATTTTCCACCGCTTCCTTCACATAATCCAGACAGATCAGTCTGTCAGGATCGAGGCTGAGTCCGATCTCCTCCGATGTCTCCCGCAGAACAGCCGCAAGCGGTTCCTCACCCGCTGCAACATGGCCTCCCACAGTGATATCGTATCTGCCCGGATGGCTTTTCTTCTCAAAGGAGCGGCGCTGCAAATACACGCGTACCCCGTCTTCGTCCGCGCTGATGATCCAGCACTGAACGACCTTATGCCACATACCGTGGTAATGTATAAACGATCTGGCATACTTGCCGATATCATTCATATTGTCATCATATGCTGTCAGCATTTCCTGTATTCTGCGCGAATGTTTGCGTCTCATAGAAAGCTCCTGTCCGTCAACTGCAGCATCATATCAACATATAAAAATATCCGAACTGTTTTTATTCTACACGAATGCCCCGTATTTTGCAAACTTCAGGTCTGAAACGACACCAAAACCCTGTATAAAGTCACTTCACCGTGCTCATAAACAGAAAACGGGCCAAAAGAACGTACGCATGCGCGACGTCCTTCCGGCCCTCTATCTTTCATTTTTTCTGTTTTCCTGCAGAATTACGTTTTTCGGATCATGGAATCAGATCCGGGCTTTTATGTGCCCTGTCTTCATCCTGTCCGTTTTATCCGGATGATATACCGCCGGAGACGTTCCTCTTACTGGAAGAGGCTGAAGAAATTCATGATGCCGTTGGCATCCGCCTGCGCGAGAATATCCCGGAAACTGTCGGATTTCAGTTTTTCACACTCTTCAAGATTCGTGTAAAAACCGTGTTCGATAAGAATCGCAGGCATCGTCGTATTCTTGATGACATAGAAGTTTGCCGTCTTGCATCCGCGGTTTTTCAGTCCGGCGCCGCTGTCAATCGTCGCCTGTTCCACAGCCTTGGCAGCCATCTCTGCGATTCCTCCGGACTGATATGTATAGACTTCCCAGCCGTTGGCGCTGTTCCATCCGTCACCGAAAGCATTGGCATGTATGCTCACGAAAAGATCCACATTGCCCGCATTATTGGCGATCGCCACTCTGGTCGCCAGAGACGGATCTGTCTGATCATCCTGGGCCACAGTCATGATGCAGGTTACTCCTCTGGCCTCAAGCAGCGCTTTCAGCCTGTAAGCCACATCACGGTTGAATTCATATTCTCTCAGAGAGCCGTCAGGGCTTCTCTTTCCTCCGGTAGTCAGGCCGTGGCCCGGATCGATGCATACCACCAGCTGACCGTCAGCATACGGATTATAACCGTTTATGGCCGTACCTCCGCCCGTGCTGCCGGTGCCGCTGTTCGTGCCCTGATAGGTCTCAGGGAACGCGAGGATCATCGTCTTTCCATCGGAAGAATAGGAAATGGAAGGTGTTACATCGGCTTTGAGGTCGCATACGACTCTCACTTTTCCGTCCGTGATACCGGTTCTTACCGCAGATACATAGGAATTATCCACATCCAGCGTTTTCTTTTCCAAAGCGCTGCTTCCCAGCGTCGCCGACGCAAAATCGATGTAATACCTGTAAGGGCCCGAGAGTTTCGTTCCCGAATAGCCGCCCGATGCCAGAGAATGAGTGGACGTAATCTGCACCAGAGTATATCCGGATTCTCCATTATACGTCTGGCCGCTCAGAATCTGTGTCGAAGCGATCGTCATCAGAGATTCCTGCGGATCATCTGACGGTTCTTCCGTCGGCTCCTCCGATGCACCTGTCGTATTGATCAGAGCCGTTCTCGTAGCCGCATCCCAGTCCACATCGTAACCGAAAGCCTCTGCGATGAATCGCAGCGGAACCATAGTCCTTCCGCCGCCCTGCTCATTGACCGTTGTAATCCGCGGCGCGAGCGTCAGTGTCTTTTTCTCGCCGTTTACGGTGGCCGTCGTGGAACCGATGGTCATCACAATAGTCACATCTCCGTTTTTCACAGTCGCGGTTTCCGTCTGGGAATTCCAGTCGGATGTACCGCCCAGATATCCTGAAATGACACCGATAGGAACGAGTGTCGTCCCGTCCTCCACGATCGGATCGGCATCTGACGGAATCGTAACGCCGTCTATCTGAATCGAACAGGTCGATGAAGCATAGCTGAAAGACGGCATAAATACTGACAGCAGAATGAGCACTGCTGCCGCTGCTACCACTGCCGCGATCCCGGAAGTCATGCGTCCGGTACGCGCTGTACTCATGGAATAAATCCCCCCTTTTCAATATTTTTTAAAAAATCTTTACAATATTACTTAAAAAATATTATCATAAATTCAGATTTCCTTCCATAATTCTCAGGAATCTGTAATATAATTTTTATTAAACGTAACTTGTTTGTAACAGTATATCTTTATATCTCTGCAGCGGTATTCCGGGACAGCGCGATAAAACAGAATACGCTCTTACACAGGAGAAACATACAGCATGAAAAAAGCACTGATCATCATCATTCTTCTCATACTGATCGGAACGCTGGGTATCGTCGGCTACAATCTCCTCGACGGAAAAGTGGCGGCAGGCACGAAGACTCTGACCTCCGACGACAACAAATATTCCATGGAAATTCCGTCTTCATGGAATGTCACAGATAAAGCCAGCTCCATCGGCCTGTTCGCGGCGGAAAACAGAACACAGACCATGTACGCCACGCTTTCCGTCAACACCTATACAGCTGACGGCATCACGCTGGAGGATTATATCAGCGCCTACATGCGCGATATCGCAGGCAACAGCGACGATCCTTCTCTGCAGCAGGTGCTCGTATCCCCCACTCAGGCCACCTACGGGGAAAACAGCGGCTACTATTTCGAGCTGCAGTCCGCGGCGGATGGTATCACCGTCCATCTGCGGGATTTTGTCTTCATCACAAACGACGGCTATGTTCACGTCGATGTAGCCTCTTCGGATACCGGCGAGGATGCCAAAGATGCCGCCTCCATCGCGGAAAGCATCTTTTCCTCCGTCCGCTACAGCGCCGAAGGTCGTGTATCGGAAATGTCGTGATTCCTGTCCTTCGCCTCAGCGAAGTCATTCATTATTGACATATGTTCATAACGTGCTATAATGAAGTCAACTTAAAACATTGCATCATGCTGAGGAGGTAATGATTATGAAAATCGCTGTGACTTATGACAACGGTCAGGTCTTTCAGCACTTCGGTCATACGGAGCAGTTCAAACTTTACGATGTGGAAGATAATAAAATAGTGGGAACGGAGATTCTCGATTCCGGAGATTTCGGTCACGAGTCTCTCACCGTCCTCCTTCGTCAGAAGGGCGTGGAGCTTCTCTTATGCGGCGGCATCGGCGGCGGTGCACAGAACGCGCTGGCCAGCGCAGGTATCCGCCATCTCGGCGGCTGCAGCGGCGATGCAGATGCAGCGGTAGAGGCTTACCTCAACGGTACGCTTCAGTACGATCCGAATGCGACCTGCAGCGATCACGAACACCATCATCACGGAGAAGGCCACAGCTGCGGTTCCGGTTCCTGCCACTGATGCGGACTGTCTTTGTCATACTTCAGACTTCACGAAAAACAGCGTGAGCAGCTTTCAGTATAACAATGCGATCAATATCATAATGTAACAGAAAAAGAACATCCCCGTATATATCAATCCGGATCGCGGGGATGTTCTTTTTCCGTATCACCGGAATATTTTTCCGCATCCCCGCAGATGTTCTTTTCCGGGGAACCGGCACGCAAAGCCGCCTGCAGCCTTGAAAAGCTCCTGTTCATTTGTTAAAATGTCGTAGAAACTTTTACATACATTTCAAAATCCCACTGTTGAAGGAGACTGATCATGATCCGATATAAAAGCACCCGCGGCCATGCCGCACAGAAGACGGCTTCCCAGGCGGTAATCCGCGGTATCGCAGAGGATCGCGGACTGTACGTTCCCGATTCTGTTCCCGCACTTCCTTTCGCACTTTCCGATATGACGGGAAAACCGTATAAAGAAATCGCAGCTGCCGTTATCTCCGCCTTTTTCACCGACTACACAGCAGAGGAGATCCTGGCGTGCGTCGACGGCGCATACGATGCGAAGTTCGAAGCCGACGATATCGTTCCCGTCGTCAAAGCGGGAGATGCACACTTTCTGGAACTCTACCACGGTAAAACAGCCGCATTTAAAGATATGGCTCTCTCTATCCTCCCCTATCTGCTGACCACCGCCATGAAAAAGGAAAAAGAGGATAAGAAAGTTGCCATTCTCACCGCTACTTCAGGAGATACGGGAAAAGCGGCTCTTGAAGGTTTCGCCGACGTCGAAGGGACGGAAATCATCGTGTTCTTTCCTTCTGACGGTGTCAGCGAAGTGCAGAAACGCCAGATGACCACACAGGAAGGTTCCAACACTCATGTATTCGGCATCACCGGCAATTTTGACGACGCTCAGACGGGTGTCAAGAATATCTTCGCCGATGAAGCGTTTGCAGAAGAGCTGGCAGCTCACGGCGTCAGACTGTCATCCGCCAATTCCATCAATATCGGCCGTCTCGTTCCTCAGGTGGCTTACTACGTCTACGCATACGTAAAGCTCCTGGAAAACGGTACGATCCGAGATGGGGAAGAGATCAATATCGTCGTACCGACCGGCAACTTCGGCAATATTCTGGCCGCCTACTACGCGTCGAAAATGGGCGTTCCCGTTCACAGATTCATCTGCGCCTCCAACCGCAACAATGTTCTGACCGATTTTATCAATACGGGAACATACGATATCAACAGAGAATTTTACTGTACCAATTCTCCTTCCATGGACATCCTCATCTCCAGTAACCTGGAACGTCTCCTCTATCACCTCAGCGGAGATGACGGAGATACCGTCTCCGATCTCATGGAAAAGCTGGAAAAGGACAAGAAGTATACGGTAAGCGACAGGATCCGCGACGGACTCTCCTGTTTTGCCGCAGGCTATGCCGACGAAGGGGAGACAGAAGAAGCCATCGCCCGCATGTATGATGAAAACGGTTATCTGATCGACACCCACACGGCTGTGGCATATAAGGTCTATGAAGATTACCGGAAAGAGACGGGCGATGAGACGCCGACGGTCATCGCATCTACCGCCAGTGCCTATAAATTTGCGGCCAGCGTTGCAAAGGCTCTCGGCATGCCTGAGGAAGCCGACGGTTTCGCTTATGTCAGAGCTCTTCATGAGAAGACAGGCGTTCCGGTTCCGTCCGGCCTGAAGGATCTCGAGAAAAAAGAAATCCGCCACAAAGATGTTATCGACAAATCCGAAATGAAAAAGACGGTGGCCGACTGTCTGAAGCAGCTATAGCTGCCTGATTCAGAAAAAACACTGACCGTTCGACAAAAAACGAAGCCCGTTAGGGCTCCGTTTTTTTCGTCGATCCGCAGTTTTTCTCAGATCTGTCATTTTTTTCCAGTTTGACCGGCTTTGACCGGATTTTGGGCCGGATTTCCGGCTCTTTCCTCTCCTTTTTTGTCTGTCTGCCTTTCCGGCCAATCAGTCTACCGGTACATCAGCCTCATCACTCAGCCGCTTTGCTGCCTTCGAAGGACGCAGCTGACGGGTATATGCCCCATAGGCCGACGGCAGCGCATAAAAAGCCCGGATCGACTCCGCCGGCAGAAAGAGCAGATTTCCGAGATCTCCGGCCGCTGATGTTTTTTCTTTTGCTTCCTTTTCCGCCGTTTTTTCATCTTCCTCTTTCCGTTCCTGCTCCTGACATCCTGCCGGCAGGCTGCGCAATACGATGCGGTACCCCGTCATATGCCACTCCAGATGAGAAAAGATATGTTTCGCCTCTCCCAGAGGCTCGATCTCCGATACGTCAAAGCCGCGTTCCTCCAGCCACAGAGCCGTTTCTTCCGGCTCCAGCCAGTCCTCCGTCTCCGGAAATCCCCACAGGCCGGAAAGCAGCCCGCTCTCCGGACGGCGGTAGATCGCCGTCTTTCCGTCATATTCAAAGAGAAAGATCGTCTTCTGAACGATCTTTCTCTTCCTTTTCGCTTTTTTCGGAGGATAACGCAGTTCCTCTCCCGCTTCGTGTGCCCTGCACAGAGAAGCGACAGGACACCGGTCACATTTCGGATTTCCGTTGGGAAGGCAGATTACGGCTCCCAGCTCCATCAGAGCCTGATTGAAGGCAGAAGGATCCTCCGCAAGCTGCGGGCGCAGTGCCTCACCGATTTCTCTGCGGACCGAAGAGGACGTGATGTCGGCTTCATATGCCATCAGACGCGTCATGACACGCAGCACATTGCCGTCCACCGCCGGCTCCGGCTTTCCGAAAGCGATGGATGCCACAGCTCCCGCCGTGTAAGGACCGATTCCCGGCAGGGTGAGAAGTTCCGGAACTGTATCGGGTAATTTTCCATATTTTTCTAGTGCTGTTTCGGCGGCTTTCTGCATGTTTTTCACTCTGTTGTAGTAACCGAGCCCCTCCCACAGCTTCAGGAGAGTCCCTTCTTCCGCTGCCGCCAGAGATTCCAGATCCGGCAGCGCTGACATAAAGCGGGCAAAATACGGTTTGACCGCTTCTACCCGCGTCTGCTGCAGCATGATCTCCGATACCCAGACACGATAAGGCGAGGGATCCTCCCTCCAGGGAAGAACCCTCGCATTTTTCCGGTACCATGCCAGCAGAAATTCAGCAAATTTCTCCGGTACAGATCTCATATCATAAAACTCCTCATCACAGTACCCGAATCTTTTATGCTACACATTCCAGCTGTTCAGATATTTTTCCTGTTCGTCCGAAAGAGTATCGATGGTGATGCCCCACGCTTCGAGACGGCGGCATGCGACCAGACGGTCGATCTCTTCGGTGACATAAATCACTCTGCTGTCCAGTTCTTTGTGATGTTCCCGTACATAGAGAGCTGACAGAGCCTGGACGGCAAAACTCATGTCCATGATTTCCGCCGGATGCCCGTTGGAAGCGGCGATGTTTACCAGCCTGCCTTCCGCGATGACATTGACCCATCTGCCGTTCGGAAGACGATAAGCCATGATGTTTTCCCGCGCTTCCCTTTTCTCCTCCGCGTGGGATTCCAGCCAGTTCATATCGACCTCTACATTGAAATGCCCGGCATTAGACAAAATCGCCTGTTCTTTCATAGCCAGCATGTGGTCGCCTGTGATCACGTGCTCACAGCCCGTAGCCGTCACGAAAATATCACCCTTCGGTGCGGCGTCCGCCATGGTCATCACATCGTAGCCGTCCATCTTCGCCTCGATGGCCTTTACCGGGTCGATTTCGGTGACGATAACCTGAGCGCCGAGGGCCGCAGCCCGCATGGCGATACCCCGCCCGCACCATCCGTAGCCTGCCACCACGACAGTCTTTGATGCCACGATGAGATTCGTGTTATGCATGATGGAATCCCAGACAGACTGGCCTGTCCCGTAGCGGTTGTCAAACAGGTGCTTACACTTTGCGTCGTTCACTGCCACCATCGGGAATTTCAGCACTCCGTCCTTTTCCATCGCTTTCAGACGGATGACGCCTGTGGTAGTCTCTTCACATCCGCCCCATACGCCGCCGGCCAGCTCCGGCATTTCTCTGTGGATCATGCTGACCAGATCCCCGCCGTCATCGATGATGATATTCGGCCCGTTTTCCAGCGTGCGGCGGATATGATCATTATACTGTTCCTCCGAAGCTCCGTGTACTGCGAAGACTCTCATGCCCTCTTCCGCCAGGGCTGCGGCCACATCATCCTGCGTGGACAGGACATTGCTCCCCGTTACCGACATTTCCGCTCCGCCGGCTGCAAGGACTTTGCACAGATACGCTGTTTTCGCTTCCAGATGTACCGAAAGAGAAATTTTCACGCCTTCAAAGGGTTTTGTCTTCCGGAATTCCTCCTCCAGCCCGCGCAGAAGAGGCATATTGTGGCGCACCCATTCGATCTTTCGGTGTCCTCCGGGTGCGAGGGATATGTCTTTCACTTCATATAACTGCATTTTCCTGTTCCTTTCTTCGGATAAACAGAATCGCAGATGACGAAACCGGCGGTTTCCGCGATTTTCATCTGCGATCATCTTTACATAATGACGCC
>CAJFPD010000098.1 GCA_904398315.1 Candidatus Alangreenwoodia gallinarii
CCGGATCCTTCCGAATCGCCATACCGTTATGAAAAACTGAGGAAAAAACCATGAATGACAGACAAAAAGACCGTCTCGGCCACCTTACTGCCCTGATCACGATCACAATCTGGGGCGCTACGTTTATATCCACAAAAATACTCCTCGTCGACTTTACGCCGGTGGAAATTCTGTTCTGCCGCTTCCTTCTGGGATTTGCCGCTCTGATTGCCGCCTTTCCCCACCGCCTGAAAAATACGGGACTTCGGCGGGAACTCACTTTTGCTGCGGCCGGGCTCTGCGGCATAACGCTCTATTATCTTCTGGAAAATATCGCCCTGACGTTTACGCAGGCTTCCAATGTGGGTGTCATTGTCTCGGCGGCACCGTTTTTTACGGCGCTCCTCTCGAGAATCTTCTTTCCCTCGGAAGAACATCTGCACAAGAGCTTCTTTTTCGGATTTTTCATCGCTATGGCGGGAATCATACTGATCAGCTTCAGCGGTACCAGACTCCATCTGAATCCGAAAGGCGACCTTCTCGCCGTCACAGCAGCCGTAGTGTGGGCTTTTTACTCCGTTCTGACGAAAAAAATCAACTCTTACGGATATCACACCGTACAGACGACACGGAGGATCTTCGCCTATGGCATACTTTTCATGGTTCCCGCTCTGTTCCTCTTCGGTTTTTATCCGGATTTCTCACGGTTTGCATATCCGCCCAATCTGCTCCACATGCTTTTTCTCGGGCTCGGTGCATCAGCCCTCTGCTTTGTGACGTGGAGCCTCGCCGTAAAAGCTCTGGGCGTCGTGCGAACCAGCGTATACATCTATATGGTTCCTCTTATCACAGTACTCCTGTCCGTCATCGTCCTGGGTGAAAGGATCACATGGATTTCAGCTCTCGGAACGGCACTGATCCTCACTGGTCTTTTCTTTTCTTCCGGTTCCGGAAAAAATAAAAGGAAATCATGATTCCGCGGCATAGCTGGAAGTCTTCTCCGTACAAAAAAGTGCAGACCGGAAAACCGCAACTTCCTGCGGTTTTCCTCTGCACTTTTCCTATCGGATCCGGATCCGTTTTTTATCCGTGTCCGTCTTCTATCTGTTTTCGATCTTCTTCATACAGCAGTTCTTATACTTTTTTCCGCTTCCGCACGGACAGCTGTCATTTCGGCCCACTTTCCTCCGGCTCTTCGGACTGTAGCCCGGTGAAAGATTGAAATTTCTCATCTGCAGACGCTCCGCCGTCAGTTCGCAGGGTTTATACCCTTTACAGACCCAGACGCGTATCTCATAAAACCAGCCTGTATAGAGCAGAAGAAAACGGTTCAGTTCGTCGAGATTCAGAAAAGTAATCTCTTCCTGTGACAGATATTCCACCAGCTCGCTGGCCGAAGCATCTGTCAGAGCCATACGGCAGAGCTCCCTCATGATCTGTTCTGCCTTTTCCTCTGAAGTCTTCCGGCCCAGATAACTGAGAATGTACGTATATTCCGGGGCATCAGCCATACGCGGTCCGTCCTCATAATCTCTGATGACTTCCGGCGACGGATAATAATAAGTATCACCGGCTACATATTTCTCCCGGATCTTTTCACAATCCGCCTCATCCAGAACCGTATTGACAACCATATCGTCCCGTACATAAAAGCCGTCTTCCTCTCCCGCCTTTGCGACAGCCTCTCTGACTGCGGAAGGAGCAATTCCCCGGTTATGATTGATATCCCACACATCTTTCAGCTGAGAAAGAGAAAACATCCCGTAAATGTTCGAAAGTGCCTTTGCGTACCGTATGATCTCCGTCTCGCTTTCCGTCCTGTTTCTGTCTGCAGCTTTCGGCTCTCTGGCCGGGAACGGATGCGTCCCCTTTTTCTTCTCTCCCGCATCCATCGAATCCAGGATCGCCACCATATTGACAGGCACCAGTGTCTGCGCCTTTCCGTCCGACTCGGTAAGAAAGACCATTCCTCTCTCATACAGTCTTTCAATCCGGGAAAATGCCCCGATATCAGAAATATGCACCGGCTGAGCGGATATCTCCCTCAGAATCGTCCTGTCCGCCTCGTTCTCCTCTTTTTCGAGCCATGCGATGGCATTTTCTCTGACCGCTTCCTCCGCCGCATCGATCAGCTCCTGCTTTTTCGCAGAGGAAACCGCCTTCCTCCCGTAAACATCGAGTATCCGTCTGATCTGCGGTTTCGTATATCCGTTCAGACACGCCTCCAGGTTTTCTCCCTGTCCCGCCCTGATGCACAAATCTTTTAACTGTTTTTCCATATGATCTTATCCTCCCGATGAATTGCTGAAACAATTTTATTATATCGGAATTTCTACCCGATTCAACAAAGGATTTTTTCACGCACGCGTAAACCGTGACTTTTCCTCTCTTTTGCAGCAGTTACGTATAAATTCTTCTGAAGAAGGTTAAAATCCTCATGAAATACAAAACAGACACGTTTTTACGATATAAAGGAGGTTGTAAGCATGAAAAATTCAGGAAAAGCAGGAGAAGCCGGAAAAGGCGAAGATCGCGCATCACGCACAGTCTCTCCGCCCCGCAGCTCTTTGGAAAATTTTTCCTTACAGGAGCATGAACGCGACGCTCTCCTCCATGTGCCGGAAGTGGAAAATACCTGGGAACGTTTTTCCGATGATTTTACCGTGTCGCGAACGATCGACGGCATTCCGATATCGGGAAATGACTTTCTGAGAACCTGCTCTGTCGAGGACAGCGATGCGCTCCGCATTCTTCTTACCGCCCGCCGCCGTGCCGGCAGATCCGCTCTCTTCGATGTACCGGGCGACAGGCAGGTCACGCACTGACCGCGCCTGCCTTTTCTTCTCTCCGGAGAAAGGAGATTTCATGAGAGAGACAAAAGAGACCGAAGAAAAAAGACACCTGATCGCACTCTACATAAGAGTGTCCACAGAAGCCCAGGCGGAAGAAGGATACAGCATCGAAGCGCAGGAAAAAATTCTGCGCGCGGAATGCACCGCCAAGGAATACGATGAAACCCGGATCAGAACCTACATCGACGCCGGCGCCAGCGGCAGCAATATCGACCGGCCCGCACTGAAAAATCTCATCGAAGATGCCTCAGCCGGCAGGATTTCCACCGTCATCGTCTACAAACTCGACCGGCTCAGCAGGAGCCAGAAAGATACTCTGTATCTCATCGAAGATGTCTTCTTACCCAACAATATCGACTTTGTATCTGTCAACGAAAGACTCGACACCGGCAGCCCTTACGGAAAGGCTATGATCGGTATTCTTTCCGCCTTCGCTCAGCTGGAGCGCGAAAACATCTTCATGCGGACGCGGATGGGCATGAAAGAACGCGTCCGTTCCGGTCTCTGGCCGGGAGGCGGACGCGTGCCGTTCGGATATGATTACGACAGAAAAAAAGGGATTCTCGTTCCCAACAGCGACGCTCCCACCGTACGCCGCGTCTATGAACTCTACGTTGAAGGCTGTTCTCTTCCGTACATCGCACGCGTTCTGGGTCTCAAATACGAAAAACACGCGCAGCAGATCCTGCTCCGGAAATCCAATACGGGCGTTATCGTCTACAACGGCGAGGAATATCCGGGACTCCACGAACCGATCGTAGAGCCTGAGCTGTATGAAAAGGCCATGAAAGAATTCCGCCGCCGCTCCACTCAGGGGAGCCGGGGCGGCACACACCTGCTGACCGGAATGCTGTTCTGCGGCTACTGCGGAGCCAAGCTGCGCTATCAGAAATGGAACAGATCAGGCGCCTGTAAGCTCGTCTGCTACTCGCGGGATCATTCCAAACCCTATCTCGTAAAAGACGAAAACTGCCCCTTTGAGCCCCTGTGGGCCGAGGATGTGGAGGAATACGTTCTGCGTGATATCCGCGCCATTCCTCTGAAGGGTGATCTGCAGGGGGCCGAAGAAGACGAATCCGGCACCGTCCTGGATGATCTCAGAAAGAGAGAAGCCCGGCTCATATCCAAGCTGAAACGTCTGTACGACCTTTACGCCGAATCGAACAATGCAGTCCTCCTGGAGACCATCGGAGAAAACAACAGTGCTCTCGACGACGTCCGCGAACTGATCCGTCAGGAATCCGAACGCGGCCTGCTCAGCGAACGCCGCGGACGCATCCGGCAGGAAATCACGGAAGTCAGCGATCTCTGGGATTACATGACGATAACCGAGCAGCGCGCCTTTCTCCGCAAAGTTATCAACCGCATTACCATAAAAGGGAAAAATATCCATATCGATTATCACTTCTGATCTTTCTTTCCGGGCCGATCTTTCCGCTTTTCCGAAGAGAAATCCTGTGATAAAATCTTCAGATATAATAAGATATATAAAAGTATCGCCACAGCCGGCATACAGACTGTACAGACAGAAAGGCGGTCCCCGATGCTCACCTATTCTCTCGGCCGAACAGGTTCTCTGACACTCTATGAGGAACTTTACCGCTGCATCAGGCAGGATATTCTCGACGGAACCATATCTCCCGGCGACAGACTTCCTTCTAAGCGCAGTCTCGCCAAAAATCTCAGTATCAGCACGATCACCGTAGAACACGCATACGGCATGCTCCTGGACGAGGGATATATCTATTCGATTCCGAAAAAAGGCTATTTCGCCGCAGATCTTACCCTCACCACCTGCAGGAGGAAATCCTGCAAAACGGCACCGGATTGCCGGCAGACCGCGGAACATCTGTCCGGTTCTGATTCGGATTCCGGCTCTGACGCGTCTGAAACAAAAAACTGCTTTGCGGATTTCACCGCCGGCCGCACAAATCCCGACAGATTTCCTCTGTCCACCTGGGTCCGCCTCATGCGCGAAATCATCCATGACCGGAAAAAAGAACTCATGATCAGTTCTCCGCCGGGAGGTATCAGGGAGCTGCGGGAAGCGATCTGCGAGTATCTCTATCAGTTCCGCGGAATCCGCGCTCTTCCGGAGCAGGTCATCGTCGGAGCCGGCACGGAATATCTCTACAGCCTTCTGATCCAGCTTCTCGGACGCGACCGGATCTATGCCCTGGAAACACCGGGGTACCCGAAAATTCCCAGAATTTACGCCAGAAATGACGCTGTATGCCGCTATATTCCCATGGACAGCCGCGGTATCTCCGTCAGCGCACTGAGAGAGTGCGACGCTGACATTCTCCATCTGTCACCTTCTCATCATTTTCCCACAGGGATCGTCACACCGGTTCAGAGGAGATACGAACTTCTGTCGTGGGCCTCTGAATCCGAAGAGCGATACATCATCGAAGATGATTACGACAGCGAATTCCGTCTGTCGGGCAGGCCTATTCCCTCCATGCAGAGTATCGATCCCACCGGCAAGGTGATCTACATCAACACTTTCACCAAGAGCCTCGCCTCTACCATCCGGATCAGCTACATGATTCTTCCTCCGTCTCTCATGCGCCGATTCCGTTCCGAACTTGGATTTTATTCCTGTACGGTATCGAATTTCGAGCAGTACACGCTGTCCCGGTTTCTGAAAGAAGGATACTTTGAAAAGCATATCAACAGGATGCGCAAATATTACCGGAATCAGCGGGACGTGATCCTTCGCTGTATCCGCCGGAATCCGCGGTCATACGGCATGAGAATTACAGGAGAGGACGCCGGCCTTCACTTCCTTTTGCACGTTCCGTCATTCTGCTCCGATTCCCGTCTCGTGATCCGGGCCCGCCGCATGGGCATACATATATCGGCTCTCTCCGAATATGAGTTCCGTCCGGAACAACAGAATTCCGACGCGGGCTTTTTCTCTGCCGGAGTGCCTCTCCATGCACTTGTCCTCAGCTATTCCGGTGTTCCGCCGGAAATCCTTCCGCAGGCTGTCGACCGTCTGATACGCGCGGTCTCCGATTCCCGCTTTCTTCGTCGAAGAGACAGCCCGGAAAAACTGCTGTAAGACATATTCTTCCGCCCGATTCATAAAAATTTTTCCATAACAAAAACCCGCCGCTGCAGCGACGGGTTTTTTCGCATAACGCGCATTCCTATGCGCGCATCTGCTTTCCGTTTCAGATAGTCCGAACGATCCGTGCCGGTTTCATCCGATACGCTTACTTTAACATATCCGCAGCAACTCTTGCTTCCGGCCAGTCGAAGTAATCGGTATTGTTGAATAAAGTCTTGGATTCTCTGTAGTATCTTTCGATCGGATACTCTCTGGAGTAACCTGTACCACCGTGAATCTGAACGCAGTTGGAAGTCGCATCATAGATAGCCTTAGAAGCGACATACTTCGCCTTTGCAGCTTCCTGTACATAGGACTTACCTGCCATTGCTGCTTCTACTGCAGGAGCGGCAACTGCCTTCAGAGTGTACTCCGCGATGGAAATCTCTGCGAGCAGGAACTGAACAGCAGGGAGCTTAGCGATCGGAGCTCCGAACTGAACTCTTGTCTTTGCATATTCCGTGGAAACATCTGCTGCCGTGTTTGCCAGACCTGCTGCAACATAGCAGTTTAAGATATCGATTCTCGCATTGAGCTCTTCTCTCAGCTTCGCGCCGTCTTCCGTGATCAGAACGGCAGGAGCAGCGTTGAATGTCAGGTTTGCAGTAGGATAAGATCTGAGACCCAGCTTATCGAACTTTTCAGAAGAAGCATCTGCAGCCTTTACCATGAATGCGGCAGGTTTCTCATCGAGAGTTGCGATTACGATATACTGATCTGCAGCTCCGCCTAAAGCAGCTGCGATCTTCGTTCCCGTAATCGTGTAAGCGTCTCCTGCTTTTGTAGCAGTAACGCCGCCGCAGGAAGTACCTTCCTCATATACGGCATAGCCCGTCATACCTTCGATTGCCTGTGCAGGAGCATAAGCATCGATGATCTGAGCCGTAGCGTTTGCGACAACAGCAACCTCCGCCATGGAAGCGTTTGCCTTACCGAATTCTTCTGCAACGATAGCAGCTTCTTCGATATCGGCAACCTTTAGGAAACCCTTGGCAGCCATAGCCTTAACAGCGTCTTCTGTATATTCAGCAGTCTTTTCCGGTACGAAAGATACTGGAGCTAATTCTGCAGCAGCAAAGTCTGCAGCAGCTTTTTGAATCAAACTTTTTTCACTCATTTTGATAAATCCTCCTTATGGTGTTCTATCTAATATTGTTCTTTACTAACCGTCCGTCTGTTTCAATCCGCTTCAGGCGCGATCTTACTTCTTCTTTTTAGGGAAGAGGCCGTTAGTAACTACCAGTCTCTGTACCTGATTTGTACCTTCATAGATAGAAAGGATACGAGCGTCTCTGTATAATTTTTCCATAATACCCTGCGGAGTGGACGGATCTGCTTTTCTGATACCGTTAACACCCATGATATCCATAGCGACTCTCGTAGCGTTGATCGCATTTTCCGTTGCGACGATCTTCGCGCAGCAGGATTCGTGACCGTGATTCAGGCCGGCATCTCTCATGAAAGCTGTGTGGTATACGAGCTGTCTGCAAGCCTGAGTCTGTGCTTCGATTTCTGCAATTTTGAATGTAGCTGCAGGATTCTTGGAGAGAGGTCTGCCGCCATCCATGTGATTATTGCAGTAATCGACGAGAACTTCGATCACGCGCAGTGCGAGACCGTTTGCCTGTGCAGCAACGACGCAGCGGCCGGCATCAAGAGTCATCATCGCCGTCTTGAATCCGAAGCCGAGGCCCTTTTCCGGTCCGCCGAGGATTCTGGACTCATGAAGCTTTACGTTTTCGAGGTGAAGCTCACAGGTCTGGGAACCTCTGATACCCATCTTGTCTTCTTCCTTGACAGCTGTGAGACCCGGAGTATCTCCAGGGATCAGGAACATCGTCAGGCCCTTGCTGCCTAAAGACTTATCCGTAGACGCACAGATAGCCAGCGTGGACTTCGTCTCGATCGCTTTGCCGGATGTCGTGATATAGCACTTGTCACCATTGAGGATATAGTATTCGCCTTCCTTCTTCGCTTCCGTAGCTACAGCGCCCGCGTCGGAGCCTGCGCCCTTTTCCGTCAGACCGAAAGCGCCGAACTTGCCCTGAAGGAGGTTTCCGAAGTGTTCTTTTTTCTGTTCATCTGTACCGGTTAAGAGGATCGGGAAGGAACCGAGGTTGTTGGAACCGAAACCTGTCGCAACACCGACATCCGCTTTACCGAGTTCTTCCCACATAGCGCAGCAGGTAGCGAAAGGCATCTCTTCGCCGCCTGTGAACTTCGGTGCGCAAGGGCTTGCGAAGCCAGGGATTTTGCACCATTCTTCCCAGATATAGTCAGGGCAGCACTTGCCCGCGTCGATTTCTGCCAGATTAGGGTAAACCCAGTCTTCGCAGAACTTACGAACTAATTCTTGTTTTTCTGTCATGTCTTCCGTGAAACCAAACATTTGTCTACCTTCTTTCTAATACCGTACTTCAAGACAGTACTTTTCAGATATAACTTGTATATCCTTGATATTGAACAGACACCTTTACCCTTAACAAAATACCGATGAACCTCAATATCAACGCTGCAGAACATATCATTAGCAACACAATCAGTCTATATGATTGACTCATATTTGTCAATATCTGCAGGAAATTAAGTTTGATTTAAATATATTCAGTCTGCTAATTTATTCTATGTGAATATATCGTGTGCATATATTCAAATTCCGTTATTTTTTGTTTTTTTTGCTTTAAAGCAAAAAAATATTTATCAATTTCCGCGATCTTCCGATATTTTTTCTTTATGATTATTTCCTCACCTTCTGACATTCATCGGGACAGCGTATGTCGAAAATTTTACCTCATGGGAAGGATCAAAATTATCAAGAGCTTTGATCAGACCGATGCATCCCACCTGAAACAGATCGTCCATACTTTCGCCTCTGTTCTGAAATTTCTGTATGACGCTCAGAACGAGTCTCAGATTTCCCGTGATGAATTCCTCCCTGAGCTTTTTGTCTCCCGAGCGGATACGTCCGATCATATCCTTCATCTCCACATCCTTCATGACCGGAAGCTTTGATGTGTTGATTCCGCAGATTTCCACTTTATTTGCATACATATCGTCAAATTCCTGCCTCTTCTCCCCGGAGAACATCGGCCTCTTCACCGCTCCTCCGAAGTGTTTGTTTACTATATTATTTATGCTCATATAAGGCCTTTTCTATTCCGGAAAATATCCGTCCGCGGACCTGTGAAACGCATCCGTCTTTCCGTCATACCGCTGATTTCCGCGGATCCGGCAGAGATCTCCGGACAGAATCTTTTTTATCTTTTTCCTCTGCCCGGGGCGATATGACTGCCGCTGCGGATTCCGCCCTGTATGCTTCCGCTTCGTCCGACGAATGTGCCCCTCATGATCGCAGCCTCGCCGAACCGCTCCCGGATCAGATCCACCGCACTGTCTGCCGCCCGATCTGCTCCGGCCGTATCCTGCGAGAGAAGATTCATACGGATCTCACATTCGGAGGACAGTCCGGAAAGGGATACGCCAAGATGACGGATTTTTTCGCCCCGCCACGCCTCATCGAACAGAACACAGACGTGACGATAGATATCCGATGTGCTGTCGGTAGCTGTCTCCAGACGCATCTGATGACCGTAGCGCAGGAACTCCGATGTCGTAATGCTCACCGCAGCCACCGATGCGAATCTGCCCATTTTCCGCAGACGCCGGCTCACCATCTCGGTCAGCGCCAGAAGAATGCGGTGCGCTTCCTCTACGGAATCCACATCGTGATCGATAGTCGTACTGTTTCCTACCTCCTTCTGCGGAATGCCGCTCTTTGGAATCACCGGCGAGTCATCGATTCCGTTGGCATAGCGCCATATGGTCTCTCCGTGACTCTTGAGGATTTTTTTCAAAAATGACCGATCCGCCTTTGCCAGATCGCCGATGGTATTGAGATTGATCTCTCTCAGCCGGCGCGCGGTGGTACGGCCCACCATAAACAGTTCTTCCACGGGAAGCGGCCACATTTTTTCTTCGATCTCTTCTGGAAACAGGCTGTGTACCCGATCCGGCTTTTCAAAATCCGATGCCATCTTTGCCAGCAGTTTATTGACGGACACTCCGATATTTACAGTAAATCCCAGTTCATCCCGTATCCTGTTCTTTATTTCAAATGCGCAGCGGACCGGCGGCCCGAATTTCGCCTCCGAGCCGGAATAATCGAGATAGCATTCGTCTACGCTGTACCGCTGAATGACAGGTGAATATTCCGCGAGAATCCGGTACATGGCATCGCTGAAAGACAGATAGAGAGAAAAATCGTGTGGAAATACGAGCAGTCCCGGACATTTCTGTCTGGCTTCAAAGAGGCTCTCCCCCGTCTTCACGCCGCATCGCTTCGCCGGAATCGACTTCGCCAACACGATACCGTGTCTGCTTTGCGGATCTCCCGCAATAACGGAAGGCAGGCGGCGGATGTCCCGGCCGTATCCTTCTTTGAGCAGTCTGACGGCAGTCCAGCTCAGATAAGCGGAATTGGCATCGATATGCATGACAGTCATCTGTTCGGTCACCTCCTCTTCTTATTATAGAACATATGTTCTTATTTTCAACCGGTATTTTTCTCCATATTTTCTGACGGCCGCCTGCAATTGTGATAAAGTATTCTGATAAAGTATTTTTTCAGAGGAATCCCCGTCCGTCTGTATCTCCGATCCGGAAAGACCGGGCCGGAATTTCACCGGTTCACGGGATTTCACAGTAAACGGTGAGCCTGCCCGGCTCCCTCAGACTCAGAAAGGAAAAGAAACAGATCAATGGAAAAATCTTCAGAAAAATTCTCCCGCAGATCTCCCCGACGGATATCCGGACTGTTTCCGGTTCTGCTGGCGGGCTTCCTTCTCTTTGCTCTGTGCGGCTGCAGTCCGCAGTCTGACTCTTCCTCCGCGGAAAATACGCCGGAGGAATCGGCCACACAGGAAGTCTATGCCATGGATACCTACATGACACTTACCGCCAGCGGCGAATCGGCAAACGCCGCTGTATCGGCAGCTGCTCAGAAGCTCTATGAGCTTGACGCCGAGCTTTCCGCCACCGACGAGAACAGCCAGATCTACGCTCTCAACCACCGCCTGTCCGATCGGGTAAGCGGCGATGCTGCCGCCGTCCTTTCCGCTTCTATCCGTCTTTCGGCACTGACAGAACACTGCTTCGACATTTCCGTCTATCCGCTCGTCTGCGCCTGGGGATTTCCGACACGGGAATACCGTATTCCCTCTGAGGAGGAAATCGACCGACTTCTCTCTCATACCGGCATGGAAGGCATCTCCTTCGACACATCCAGCGGTAAGGTAACCTTTGCAGATGAACAGATGATGATCGATGCGGGAGCCATCGCCAAGGGCTATGCGTCCGACGCAGTCGCTGATGTCTTCCACAGTTACGGTATCACATCCGGTCTGATTTCTCTGGGTGGCAACGTCTGCGCCTTCGGATCAAAAACGGACGGCTCCGACTGGAATATAGCCATACAGGATCCCTCCAGCCCGTCTGACCCGAATGCCTATGCCGGTATCATCCGCTGCAGTGACGCTTTTCTCATCACCTCCGGATCCTATCAGAGATATTTTACGGAGAACGGAAAACGCTACTGCCATATTATCGATCCTTCCACAGGTTATCCCGCAGATAACGGTCTGTCATCCGTGACAGTCGTCTCTTCTTCCGGAACGGAAGGCGACGCTCTCTCCACCGCGCTGTACGTCATGGGCCTGGAACGCGCCTCCGAGTTCTGGAGAAACTGTACCGACCTCAGCTTCGAGGCCGTTTTTATCACCCAAGAAGGTAAGATTTACGTGACGGAAGGTATCGCCGATGACTTTGAGTCTTCGCTGTCGGCACCCGAGATCATCAGCCGCAGCTGAGAGTTTTCTGCTCGTTCTTCCTGTCCTCCGATTTTCCGTCTGTTTCGGGGGATTCAGCATCCGCCGCCGGCAGAGTAAAGGTGAAAACGGCTCCGTGAGGCACGTTGTCCGTGACGGAGATCGTACCCCCGTGGGCTGATACGATCGACCGGCAGAGCGCGAGTCCCAGCCCGAGACTCCGCCTGCTGTCGGCGATCCTGTTTTCACCGGTGTAAAACATATCGAAGACATGCTCTTTCTCTTCATCCGATATACCGCTGCCGTTGTCGGAAATCCGGACGAAAGCCTGCGCCCCCTTTCTTCCCGTTTCGATCACGATATCCGTCCCCGGCGGCGTATATTTCATCGCATTATCTATGATGTTGACCGCCACCTGAACGATCAGGCGCGCATCCGCTTTTACGAGAATCAGATCGTCTGTACTCTGCAGCTTTATCCGATGTTCACCGCGCCGCCTGCGGGCATGTCTCACCGCTTCCGCCAGGATATCGTCCAGAAGTTCCGTACTCTTTCGCAACTGCATCGTGCCGTCCTCGATACGGGTCACATACAGCAGATTTTCCACCAGATTGATCAGCCACAGAGAATCATCGTAAATATCGGCATAAATCTGTCTTCTCTGCTCTTCTCCGAGGACTTCTTCATTCGACAGAAGAATCCCGGCATTGCCGGAGATCGAAGTGAGCGGTGTCCGCAGATCGTGAGAAATCGAACGCAGAAGATCGGCGCGCAGCTGCTCGTTTCTGGCCACGAGCACCGCATTTTCCCTCTCTTTGGATGTCTTGTCATTTTTCAGCGCCAGAGCGCACTCTCCGAGAATGGAAAGGACGATGCCGCTGTCAAATCCGTCCAGCACTTCTTTGTCCAGCGCGATGCCCACGACACCGAACACCTCGTGAGATACCCGGACCGAAAGATACAGACAGCGGGCGTCCCCCAGCGTATCTGTCGATGCTCCCGCACGGCGGTTATTGCGATAAACCCACTCCGCCGCTTCGCGTTCCGTTCCGTTACGGTACGCCTGTGAACCGGCTCCGCCGCCTGCAGCGGCAAACACCTGCGGAAGGCCGAGCCCGCCGTCTTCCGCCCGATACCAGATCACATCCTTTTCCAGCAGTTTCGTCAGCTGACGACAGGTTACCGATACGATACCGTCCGGATCCTTTTCACTCTGCAGCATCCTGTCCGTATCGAAAAGAATCTTTGTCCGATATGCCGTTTCCGCGGACTGCCTCGCCTGTCGCTTGATCCGCAGCGCGAGAGAACTGGTAAGAAATGCGGACAGCAGCATGACGGGAAATGTGGCGAAATACTGGGCATCCCCCACTGTAAAGGAAAAATGCGGCGATGTGAAGAGAAAGTCGAACAGCAGAACACTGACTCCGGAACAGATCAGGCTGTAGATCCTTCTCGTGGTCACCATCGCTGTGACGAGAATACCCAGAACATAAACCGTGACGACATTCGCCTCGCTGAAACCGAGAAGATGAAAGAGGAAACCGATAGCTGTCGCTGCAGCGAGAATCAGCAGACTTTTCAGTATGTCGGTTTTCTCAAACGGCTGCCCCGCCGGTACACGGCGGCCGGCACGATACGGCGGTGTATTCTGATCGGGTATGATGTGAATATCGACGTCGGGACACAGCTGTGTGATTTTTTCCGTCAGTGACGGGCGGCGGAACAGCGGTCCGCGCTTCGTACTGCTTCTGCCCAGCACGATTTTCGTAACGCCGGAAATCCTTGCAAATTCGGAAATCTGCAGCGCCACATCCTCGCCGTACACCCGTTCGATTCCGGCTCCCAGCATCTGAGCCAGACGCGTATTCTGCCTCAGGCGTTCCCTGTTTTCTCCGCTCATGGAGGCAAAATCCGGCGTCTCTACGAACAGAGCCGTAAAATCCCCGCGGAAAGCATCCGCCATCCTGGCTGCCGTACGTATGATCTTCGCATTGGTGGGAGAGGAGGACAGACATACGAGAACATGTTCCTCCGCCGGACGGCGGCTCTGCCTGTCGGTTATGTTCTCCGATATTTTATTCACTCTGTCGGCACAGCGGCGCAGAGCCAGCTCCCGCAGAGCGACCAGTGCGGAAAGATCCGGCAGGCATTCCTGCGCACCTCCGCCTTTCTCTCCGCTGTCCGGATCCGTCTCCTTTCGGCGTTCGATCAGCTCCTTCGGCTCGATATCCACCAGCTCCACCTGATCCGCTCCGTCAAAAATGCTGTCGGGAATCCGTTCTCCGACTCCGATACCGGAAATCGAATACACAATGTCATTGAGACTCTCGATGTGCTGCACATTGACAGTGGTATAGACATCGATGCCGCGGTCCAGCAACTCCTCCACATCCTGATAGCGCTTCAGATGACGGGAGCCTGCGGCATTTTCATGAGCCAGTTCATCGACGATCAGCAGCTGCGGTTTTCTTTCAATGGCCCGGTCCAGGTCGAATTCCCCCGGCATTCCGTCTTCCGGCATCCGTTCCTTTGGCGGCAGTGTCTCCAGCTCCTTCAGCAGATCGCAGACCTGCCGGCATCCGTGGGTTTCCACATATCCCACCGCAACGTCGACACCCCGGCGCTTTGCGGCGCAGGCTGCTTTTAGCATGGTATATGTCTTGCCTGTACCCTCTGCATAACCGAAAAAAATTTTCAGCCTCCCCCGTTCCGGAGTTTCATCTGAAATCTCTCTTTCCCATTTTTTCCCGGAAGAAGCTTCCTCCTTTTTTTCCTTTTTCATATCTATTTTTCCTCTTTTCCTCCGTTTTCTCCGCTGACACCTGTGTCGCCGTTCTTGTCTGCAGATGTCCGGAATTTAGATTACAGAAACCGGATACTTATCAACATGGTATCATCATATCATACTGATATTACAGCATATCACCTTCTGAGAAAACAGCTTCTTAGGAAAGCTTTCTTTTACAAATCTCCCCTCCGGTGATAAGATAACAGACAGAAAGGACATTCCGGCACGGCCGGTATATGTGTCGGACAGAGATACGGGAGAATATCATGCATACATGGGATGAACTGAACAATTTTATTCTTCACTGCAGAGGATGCGGCCTGGCCCGGACGCGCCGCCTTCCCGTCGTGGGACAGGGTAACCGCCGGACAGACCTCATGATGATCGCGGAAGCTCCGGGAGCCCGTGAAGACGAAGAGGGTGTTCCCTTTGTCGGACCCGCCGGAAAGATGCTGGATCAGCTCCTCGCAGGTGCAGGACTCAGCCGCGGGGAGATCTATCTGACCAATATCGTAAAATGCCACCCGCCCGGCAACCGGGATCCGCGGGAGGAGGAAAAGGATCTCTGTATGCCCTATCTCCGCTATGAAACTCATCTGCTGCGTCCGAAAATCATCGTCTGTCTCGGCAGGGTCGCCGCACAGCGCATCATCTCTTTGGATTACCGCATCACCCGGCAGCACGGCACATGGATCCGACGGAAAAACTGCGATCTCACCGCCGTATACCACCCGTCCGCTATTCTGAGAGATCCCGCAAAGCTGGAAGAAACGCAGGCGGATTTTCTCTCCATCGCAGAACATCTGCGAAATATCAGGAATTCTTTATAATTTCTTCATATTTTCTTTATTTTTTCCGCATGGAATCCGAGAAATTTCCTTTCTCCTGTCTGATAGAATACTAACTGTATTAGGATTCATAGAACGGTTGTACAGAAAAAACGGCATATCCGCCGGTGTTTCTGTGCGGTTTACCGTTTACAGAAAAAGGTTTATTGGAGAAAGGGATGAAAAAATGAAACAGATAACTATCGCAGTAATATTCGGAGGCTGTTCTTCAGAGTACAGCATCTCTCTGGAATCGGCTCACGCGGTGATCACGCACATGAACAGAGAACGTTACCGCCCGCTTCCCGTCGGTATTACCCGCGAAGGACGCTGGCTCGCCTACTTCGGCGAAACCGGAAAGATAGCCGACGACACCTGGCATCAGGATGAAAGCTGTATTCCCGCCGCATACTCTCCGGATCGCGGTGATCATTCTCTGCTGCTTTTCCGCGGACAGGAGACCGATCGTATCTCCATAGATGCCGTTTTTCCCGTACTTCACGGAAAAAACGGAGAGGACGGCACGATACAGGGACTCTTTGAACTGACCGGTACGCCTCTCATCGGCTGCGGCACTCTTTCCTCCGCCCTGTGCATGGATAAGGACAGAGCCCACCGTCTCGTCTCCTCAGCCGGCGTGGATGTTCCGCGTTCTTTCATACTCGGACGGACAGATGATCCGGATGAAGCGGTATGCAGGGCGGAAGAACTCGGATTTCCCGTATTCGTCAAACCGGTGAAAGCCGGTTCCTCCTACGGAATCACGAAGGTTCCGTCACCGGAATTTTTCGGTCCGGCTGTTGCAGAAGCCTTTCTGCACGACGATCAGGTCATCGTCGAGGAAACGATACCGGGCTTTGAGACGGGATGCGCCGTCATGGGAAACGAGGAGCTCATCACAGGAGAGATCGACGAGATCGAGCTGCAGGACGGCTTTTTCGACTTTACCGAAAAATACAACCTGATCACTTCGAGCATTCACGTGCCCGCCAGAATCACACCGGAACAGTCACAGAAACTGAAAGACACGGCAAAGCGCATCTACCGGGCACTGGGATGCTCCGGCTTCGCCCGTGTTGACATGTTTCTGACTCCGGAAGGCCGCATCGTATTCAACGAGGTCAACACGATCCCCGGTTTTACGGCTCACAGCCGCTTTCCGAATATGATGAAAGCCGCCGGCATGACCTTTGACGAAATCATATCCCGGGCCGTCGAACTGGCTCTGGAAAAACAGACAGGAGGGATCCTGCAGTGAACCGGATCAGATCCTATCAGCAGGAGCAGACGGGAGGACTGGACTGTTTCAAAGTCATCGCCGCCTTTCTGGTCGTTGCGATCCATACCTCGCCTCTCAATTCTCTTACGGAAACAGGAGACTTTATCCTGACCGGAATTTTAGCGCGCGTGGCTGTTCCGTTTTTTCTGATGGTGTCCGGATATTTTATTCTGCCTCCGTATCTTGGCCGCCATACGTCTCCGTCGAAATTACCGCCGGACGGTACACCCTCCATGCTCTCCGGCTTTCTGAAGAAGACGGTGCTGCTCTATGCCGCCGCATCGGTCCTCTACGTTCCCGTGGGAATCTACGCAAACAATTACGGACCTCTCGGATTCTTGTCCCTTCTGCGCACCTCGCTGTTTGACGGAACATTTTACCATCTATGGTATCTTCCCGCTTCGGTCATCGGCATGATTCTCCTTTCGGCTCTCGGACGCAGACTGACGTTTCCGGCGGTGCTGGGAATCAGCGCGGTACTCTATCTGTTTGGTCTTTTCGGCGACAGCTACTTCGGAGTGATCAGCGGAACACCTCTGGCAAAAATCTATGAAGCCGTCTTCACCGTCAGCTCCTATACGCGCAACGGTTTCTTTTTCGTACCTGTTTTCCTGTGTCTCGGCGCGCTCTGCGCTCGTCTGAATGAAAAACACCGGGAAAGAGACCTTCCGGAAAAAGACGCCGGAGAAAAGGTTTCCGGACAGGAGCGCAGCTCCGACATGCGCCGCGGCGCCGCGGGACTCTGCATCTCACTGTGCGCCATGCTGGCAGAAGGACTGCTTCTCCACCATTTCGGTCTCCAGAGACATAACAGCATGTATATTTCCCTGCCCTTCGTCATGTTCTTTCTGTTCCGCCTGCTTCTCGGTCTCCGGATCGCACAGAGAGCCGTTCTGCGCCCCTTTTCCACCGCCGTATACATTCTGCATCCGCTGTGTATCATCGCAGTCCGCGGCGCAGCAAAATTTACGGGTCTCACCGGGCTTCTGATCGGAAACAGCATCGTCCACTACCTCGCCGTCTGTCTGCTTTCCGCCGCCGTCTCCGCGCTGTGTGTCTTCCTGTTCCTGCGCTTTCAGAAGAGAAAGGGGCATCAGATACCTTCCGGTCCGAACGTTTCCGGCCCGCGTCCGTCCGGTCCGGTACACCGCTTTCCCTTCGGAAATTTTTACCGTTTCCGCCGTTTCCGGCCTGCTCCCGA
>CAJFPD010000099.1 GCA_904398315.1 Candidatus Alangreenwoodia gallinarii
ATGAACAGGCGCTTTTTTCCGGCGATGAAGAATAAGGAAAGCCAATCAATGCCCGTAACTGGATGTGAACAGAAAAGGGGGGACGCTCCTTGCAGGAACTGAATAATTTTGAAGCATTACAGATAAGCCTCGCCTCGACGGAGAAGATCCGAAGCTGGTCACGGGGAGAAGTAAAAAAACCGGAGACCATCAATTACAGGACGCTGAAGCCGGAGAAGGACGGACTCTTCTGCGAGAGAATTTTCGGACCGCAGAAGGACTGGGAATGTCACTGCGGAAAATACAAAAGGATCCGCTATAAGGGCATCGTCTGCGACCGCTGCGGTGTGGAGGTAACGAAGGCGAAAGTGCGCAGAGAGCGCATGGGTCATATTGAACTGGCTGCACCGGTATCCCATATATGGTATTTCAAAGGTATTCCGAGCAGAATGGGTCTGGTTCTCGATATTTCTCCGCGGAATCTGGAAAGAGTTCTTTACTTTGCAGCTTACATCGTCACAGATCCGGGACAGGGAACCGGTCTGGCATATAAGGAAATTCTGACGGAAACACAGTACCGCGAGGCAAAAGATGCTTACGGAAGCTCCTTTAAGGCGGGGATGGGTGCGGAAGCCGTCCGTGAGCTTCTGACTCATATCGATCTGGATGCACTGTCCGCAGAGCTCAGGGAGAAACTGAAGGATGCCAGCGGTCAGAAGAAGATCAGAATCGTAAGACGTCTCGAAGTTATCGAAGCTCTCAGGATGTCGGGAAACAAGCCGGAGTGGATGGTTCTGGAAGTGATTCCCGTCATTCCGCCTGATCTGAGACCGATGGTTCAGCTGGACGGCGGCAGATTCGCCACATCAGACCTGAACGATCTGTACCGGCGTGTCATAAACAGAAATAATCGCCTGAAGCGGCTGCTGGATCTGGGCGCGCCTGATATCATCGTGAGAAATGAAAAGAGAATGCTGCAGGAAGCGGTGGACGCTCTGATCGATAACGGCAGAAGAGGCAGACCGGTTACCGGACCGGGAGGAAGACCTCTGAAATCTCTGTCCGATATGCTTAAAGGTAAGCAGGGACGTTTCAGACAGAATCTGCTGGGCAAGCGTGTCGATTATTCCGGACGTTCGGTAATCGTCGTAGGACCGGAACTGAAATTTTATCAGTGCGGACTGCCGAAAAAGATGGCGCTGGAGCTTTTCAAGCCGTTCATCATGAAAAAACTGGTGGAAAACGAAATCGCCCATAATATTAAGAGCGCAAAGCGCATGGTGGAAAAGGTGAAGCCGGAGGTCTGGGATGTGCTCGACGAGGTGATTAAACAGCATCCGGTACTTCTCAACCGTGCTCCTACCCTTCACCGTCTGGGCATTCAGGCTTTCGAGCCTGTCCTTGTAGAAGGCAAGGCAATCAAGCTTCATCCGCTGGTATGTACCGCATATAACGCAGACTTTGACGGTGACCAGATGGCCGTCCACCTGCCGCTTTCCGTGGAGGCGCAGGCAGAAGCGCGATATCTGATGCTGTCTGTCAACAATATTCTTGCTCCGAAGGACGGCTCTCCGATTACGACGCCGACACAGGATATGATTCTGGGGAGTTATTATCTTACGCATCCGGGTCAGGAAGAGAGAGCGACTTATGCGGAAGTGGGCGACGGCAAGATTTTCACCGATTTCGATGAGATGATGATGGCTTACAGCGCTCATATCGTCGGCATTCATGCGCGTGTAAAGGTGAGATGCAAAGTGTCAGAGGATGATCCGGGCAAACTGGTGGAATCCACGGTGGGAAGATTCATCTTCAATCAGAATATTCCGCAGGATCTCGGCTTTGTCGACAGAACTCAGGATCCGTACAGCCTTGAGGTCGATTTTCTGTGCGACAAGAAAAAGCTGGGTCAGATCATCGACAAGTGCTATAAAGTTCACGGAAACACGGGAACGGCGGAAATGCTGGATCACATCAAATCCATGGGATACCATTATTCCACTGTGGCGGCGATTACCATCAGCGTTTCCGATATGGAAATCCCGAAATCGAAGCCTGAGATCATCGCAAAGGCGAATGAACTCGTCGATAAGTATCAGACGGCGTACCGCCGTGGCCTGATGTCGAATGAAGAGCGTTATGAAAAAGTCATCCAGACATGGAATGTGACGACAGAAAAGATCGCTGACGAGCTGATGGATTCTCTCGGTTCCCTGAACAATCTGTTTATCATGGCTCACTCCGGAGCCCGGGGAAGTAAGAATCAGATCAAGCAGGTCGGCGGTATGAGAGGACTGATGGCAAACGCATCAGGAAAGACGATTGAGATTCCTATCACGGCAAATTTCCGGGAAGGCCTGTCCATCCTGGATTACTTCGTCTCTTCCAACGGTGCCCGTAAAGGTCTGTCCGACACCGCGCTGCGGACGGCGGACTCCGGTTATCTGACGAGACGTCTCGTAGATGTCAGCCATAACGTTATCGTAAGAGAGATCGACTGCGGAACGGAGGAAGGCATCGAAGTCAGCGCCTTTGCCGACGGCAAGGAGATTATCGAATCTCTGAAGCTCCGGATCGCAGGCAGAACGGCGCTGGAGGATATCGTTCATCC
>CAJFPD010000100.1 GCA_904398315.1 Candidatus Alangreenwoodia gallinarii
CATGTGGTATAATGACAGGAGTGAACAGAGAAAGGAAACAGCGATTATGGGTATGACAATGACACAGAAGATTCTCGCCGATCACGCGGGACTCGATGAGGTGAAGGCCGGACAGTTTATCGAAGCCCGGCTGGATGCCGTGCTCGCCAACGATATCACGGGGCCGGTAGCCATTAAAAACCTGCCGGATATGGGCGCGACAGAAGTGTTCGATAAAGATAAGGTATTTCTCGTTCCGGATCACTTCACGCCGAACAAGGACATCAAGGCGGCGGAGCAGTGCAAAATCGTCCGGGAATTTGCCAGAGCGCAGGAACTGACGAATTATTTCGAAGTGGGACGCGTGGGTATCGAACACGCTCTCCTGCCGGAGCAGGGACTCGTCGTGGCAGGCGATGTGGTAATCGGCGCCGATTCCCACACATGTACCTACGGCGCTTTAGGCGCGTTTTCCACGGGGATGGGCTCCACGGACATCGCGGCAGGCATGGCCCGCGGCATTTCCTGGTTTAAGGTGCCTTCCGCCATCCGTTTTGAGCTGACGGGCCGCCCTCAGGGCTGGGTGAGCGGCAAGGATATCATACTCCACATCATCGGTATGATCGGCGTGGAGGGCGCGCGCTACAAGTCTATGGAATTTACGGGAGAAGGCCTGAAATATCTGAAGATGTCCGACCGCCTGACCATGGCCAACATGGCTATCGAAGCCGGAGCGAAAAACGGCATTTTCGAGGTGGATGACATTACGCTGGAATATCTGAAGGACAGAGCGAAGCACGAGCCGAGAATTTTCAAAGCAGATCCGGATGCGGAGTACGATGAGACGTATACCATCGATCTGTCCTCTGTCCGTCCGACGGTATCCTTCCCGCATCTGCCGGAGAATACGAGAACCATCGACGAAGTGGGCGACATCGTTATCGATCAGGTGGTCATCGGCTCCTGCACCAACGGAAATATCGAGGATATGGAAGTGGCTGCCAGAGTGCTCAAAGACAGAAAGGTGGCCGATAATGTCAGATGTATCATCATTCCGGGTACGCAGAACGTGTATAAGGAATGTATCCTCCGGGGCTGGGCGGAGACCTTCATCGACGCCGGCGCCGTTTTCTCCACGCCGACCTGCGGACCGTGTCTCGGCGGCCATATGGGTATCCTGGCAGCCGGAGAAAAGGCGGTGGCGACCACCAACCGGAATTTCGTAGGCCGCATGGGTCATGTGGACTCCGAAGTCTATCTGGCCAGCCCTGCCGTAGCGGCAGCTTCCGCGGTGGCGGGAAAGATCGCGGGCCCGGAAGAGTTATAGCGGATCCGCAAGGGCGGGAAGCACTGTAACAGAGAAGAATCATAACAGAACAGAATCGGACAGGACAGAAAAAAAGAAGAAAGACAGAAAGACAGAAAGGAAACGGTCAGATTTATGGGTTTTGCATATAAATACGGGGACAACGTCGATACGGACGTCATCATCCCGGCCAGATATCTCAATACCTCCGATCCGCAGGAGCTGGCGAAGCACTGCATGGAGGACATCGACGCGCAGTTTGCCGGAAAGGTGGCGCAGGGCGACGTCATCGTAGCCGACAAGAATTTCGGCTGCGGCTCCTCCAGAGAACATGCGCCGATCGCCATCAAGGCTTCGGGCATAAAATGCGTCATCGCCTCTTCTTTCGCGCGGATTTTCTTCCGCAACTGCATCAACATCGGCCTTCCGATCATGGAATGTCCGGAAGCGGCGGAAAAAATCGACGCCGGCGACGATATCGACGTGGATTTTACCACAGGAGTTATCACGAATAACACGAAGGGCGAGACGTATCAGTCCGAACCTCTGCCGGAGTTTCTTAGGAATCTCATCGCGTCGGAAGGTCTCGCAAATTATACGAAGAAAAAACTGCAGGAAAAATAAGAAGGAAGGAAAAATATGGAATTTAATATCGCGGTCATCAAGGGCGACGGCATCGGTCCTTCGGTGGTAGATCAGGCGATGCTGGCTCTCGACAGAGTGGGAGAGATCTACGGACATAAATTCAACTATACGGAAGTGCTGGCGGGAGGATGCGCCATCGACGCCACGGGACATCCGCTGCCGCAGGAGACCATCGACGTGTGCAAGGCCAGCGACGCTGTCCTGCTGGGAGCGGTAGGCGGTCCGAAGTGGGATGAGCAGCCCAGCGACAACCGTCCGGAGCGGGCGCTGCTGGGTCTGAGAAAGGAACTGGGACTGTTCGCCAATATCCGCCCGGCCATGATGTTTGAAGAGCTGGCCGACGCCTGCCCTCTGAAGCCGGAACTGGTGTCCGGCGGTCTGGACATGGTGGTGGTCCGCGAGCTGATCGGCGGCATCTATTTCGGCGAACGCGGCACGAAGATGACGGATATGGGTCCTGCCGCATATGATATCGAGCAGTATTCCGAGGGAGAAGTGCGCCGGATCGCGGAAGTGGCTTTCGATATGGCGATGAAGAGAAACAAGAAGGTCACCAGCGTGGATAAGGCCAATGTTCTCGACAGTTCCCGCCTCTGGAGAAGAGTGGTCACAGAGATGGCGGAAAAGTATCCGGAAGTGGAGCTCAACCACTTCTACGTGGATAATGCGGCCATGCAGATCGTCCGCAATCCGAAGCAGTTTGACGTCATTCTCACCAGCAATATCTTCGGAGACATTCTGTCCGATGAGGCCAGCCAAGTGACAGGTTCCATCGGCATGCTGCCGTCGGCTTCCTTAGCGGAAGGCAGCTTCGGCATGTACGAGCCGATCCACGGAAGCGCTCCGGATATCGCGGGAAAAGATATCGCCAATCCGATGGCGACGATTCTTTCCGCTGCCATGATGCTCCGCTACACGTTCAACCTCGGCAAAGAGGCGGACGCCATCGAAGCGGCTGTCAAAAAAGTGTTGGCCGACGGCCTGCGCACGGCGGATATCGCAAAGCCGGGCGAGACGGTAAGCGGCACACAAGAGACGGGAAAGAAAATCGCGGAGGCTATCCGGTAACGGGTCTTCTTCGGCTTGCGTGATTACACAGTGAAGAGGTTTTATGTCAGATGAAAAATCGAATCTATCGAAGATAAAAACGATGCGCATGGAAAAGATCATCATGCAGATCTCGGCGCTGTCAGGACTGGCCATCGGAGCCATGGAGTTCATCATGTTCCTTCTGACCGGCTCACAGGCCATTCTCATCGACGGCCTGTATGACTGGATGGGAGTGGTGATCATCCTGTCCTATGTCTTCATCCAGCCGCTGCTTTACCGCCCGGTTTCCGAGAAGACGCCCTACGGATACGCTCAGATCGAGACGGTATTTGTCCTGGTGAAGTGCTCGATTCTGATCTGCATGACGGTCTATATCATATTTGACAATCTGAAGATTCTGTTCGGCGGAGCCGGCGGAAATCAGGTGGATTCGGGATTTATCGCCCGCTTTGAGCTGGCGGTCTTTCTGATCTGTCTGGTGGCATGGCTGGTTCTCCGCTATTTTTCAAAAAAGATCGACGCGCCGATGATCTCGGCGGAGATGATGGAATGGAGACTGGATGTCTATCTGACATTCGGCTCTTTCGTAGGCTTTTCCATCGTACCGCTGCTGCAGAGGCTGGGGATTTTTTTCATCGCGGATAACATCGACCAGATCATCGCCGTTATCATCGCGCTGTTTATGGTCATTTCGCCCATCAGAATGTTTATCAGGGCGATCCGGGAAATCATACTTCTGGCGCCGGACACCGGTATGGTGGAGGAGATACGGAACATCGCCTCGGGTCTGATACGCAATTATCCGTACGAGATCACTTTTTTCGATATCGTGGAGACGGGAAGAAAGGTCTGGGTGTCGCTCTATATCCGGAGCATCAACGGCGTATTCTATATTGAAGAGATCCGACGCCTGCAGAGGGAACTGCGAAATGCTCTGGAACCGGAATACGGAGATATCGACATCGATCTGATTCCGGAAATCGATCCGGATGTGAAAGCGGACGTCGGATCGGCCGCCGAATCAGGCGCCGGACAGGGTTCCGGACCGGCGGAATCTGTCATATGAGCTGACATGGAAAAAAGCGGGAGCAGGGACTGTCGTATGAATGACGATATGCTCCTTTCGAGATAGACAAGTGTAATAATAAAAAATTATCGCTTCGAAGGGAGCATATCATAAATCAGACTTGCTCATGGGGCAGCCTTTTTTCTTCAGACATTCTCTTTCATTATTGATAAGTATCGATGAGCAGAAACAGAAGAACCTGTCTCCCGTTATACAATAATCTTTTTCAGAATCTCTTCATCCGACAGATTCTCATTTTCGAGTATCAGCCCGGCGATTTTACCGGCGATTTTTGCATCAGTTTCCAGAAGATCTGTCAGTGTGTTTAACGACTTTCCCTGTCTGAGGAGTGCACGTGTCATTTGAATGATGTTCAAAAGTTCTCCTTGGCGTTTTCCTTCACGGAGTCCTTCGCTCCTGCCTTCACGAAGTCCTTCGCTTCTGCCCTTCCGTAAGCCTTCGCTCCATCCTCTCTGAAAATTATTCTGGTCTCGTTCCTGCAGCTTCATGTATTCCGCCTCCCGCACTTTACTCTGCTTCACAGTACAAACCTTCGCATGAATCAGTTTCACCAGGCTGCTGTCCGACCGATCGGCCACTTCTTCGCTGCTGTCTTCCACATATCGCAGAAAAGCCGCCATCTCTTCATCGATATCTTTTTTCGTTCCTTTCGTGGACAGAATTACTGTCGTCACCCCGTCCTCCAGAGCAAGCTCCGGTTCCTGTACACATCTCTTCTCAAAGAAATACCGGTGTCGTCCGGACCTCACAAAAGGCTGAAACGTACAGATAAAAATGACGATATTTTTCTGCAGCCGGTTATACTTCTTTCCCTTTTCCAGCAGATCGAGATCCATCATGCTGTGATAGTACCTGCTTCGTTTATTTATATTATATTCATTTTCGTTCTGCATCTCAACCGTATACCTGCTGCCGGCCACGTCATCTGCCATAATATCCAGACGAATCCCCTTAGAATCGGGCTCGATCTCGATCATCCTCTGAGACTGAACGATGGTCATTTCCCGGATGCGAATATCAAGGATTTTCTCCACTACGGGGCGAAGTACCGCCTCATCCTCCATCACCTTTGCGAACAGAAAATCATCCGACAAATTCAGATTCTGAAATTCCGTGTAACTCATGAATTGCTGCCATGCCTCCTTTTCAAATATTCCACATATTTACATTTGTATTTTACAGAATATTCCAAATAACGGCAACAGGAGAAAAGGGATATATGCAGAATTTTCCCACGGATCCGGCCGTTTATGAATTCGGTACGCGGCAAATCACAGCTCCTTTTTCGTAATAAAAAGGGCATCGCTTCACGGTGAAAAACCGTTTTTGTTTTGCGATGCCCTTTGGATATGGAATCGAGAGGATTCCCTGTTATTCGGTTTTACTGCGCGATATTTTCACAGAAGCGCATGATGATGGCAGCTGCCTGCGCACGCGTTGCGGAACCCTTCGGAGAAAGTGTGCCGTCTCCCATGCCGTTGATGAGTCCGGCGGCATTTGCCCAGGAGAGCGCTGTCTGCGCGTAGCTGCTGACGGCGCTGTCGTCGGAGAAGTTTCCGAGGTCCGCGCTTTCGCTGACATCATATCCTTTGTAGGAAGCGTAACGATAGAAGATGGTACCCAGCTGTTCGCGGGTGATCATATCGTTTGGCGCGAAGGTATCGTCATCGTAACCGTTTACGATGTCATTCTGTTCCGCCCAGGTTACGGCATTGGCATACCAGGAACCCGCCGCTACGTCTGCGAAGGAGGATCCGGAAACTTCCGGCTCGTTTTCCAGACGGTAGAGCATGGTAACGATCATGCCGCGTGTCGTAACGGTGTCCGGACTGAACGTCCTGCTGTCCGTGCCGGTCATCAGGCCGTGTCCGTAGACATAGGCCACAGCGTCGTTATACCAGCTGTCTTCTGTCACATCGGTAAACGGAAGAGTGACAGCACCGGTATCTTCGCTGTCATCCGTCGCCCGGAATACGGCGCTGATATCGATATCGGATGCAGGCATGGTAAATGTATATGTATTATCGTCTTCGCGTTCCAATGTGAGTTCGGTGCCGTCTTCATCGGTCACCGTAATCTCCTGAAGCGCAAAGCCGCTTTCTGTCGTAATGCGGATCGTAACCGTATCGCCTTCTTCCGCGCGGGATGGTGAAACACTCACTTCACCGCCGGTGACGGAGGAAGGAACGCTGATATCATGGTACGAAGAGGAAGTGCTGCTGCCGCCGGAATGTCCGCCGCCGGAACTGCCGGAGCTTCCGGAACGGGATGTGAGGCGATAGGCCGCTACGGTGCCGGAAACCTCACAGGCAGCCAGCAGATAAGCGCTGCCGTTTTTGCTGTCCGACGCGGAGATGAAGCAGAGTCCTTCCGGAGAATCATCTCCTGCGATATCCTCGCTGAAATCACGGGAATTGATGTAATTCGTGAAAGAGGCATTTTCCGGATCTGTGATGTCATAGACCATGACGCCGCCGATTCTCTCCAGTCCCACGAAAGCATAGGTACGGCCGTTTACCGTGCCTACTGTGACACTCTCGGATTCCGGTCCCTTCTTGCCGGAACGGTCATCGATGGCTTTGTCGTCATTGGAGCAGTTGAAGTTATCCGGAATATATTCCGCGGTCTTCGCTTCAAAATCGCTGCCGCTGTCGTAAACCTCTGTCAGACCGTCCGCATCGACCCGGAATACGGTGAAGGAACGACCGCCGAAGAGATAATCTTTGTCGCTCTTCAGTCCGTCGTAATCGCTGCTGTCGAAGAATACGACTTTTCCGGTCAGATCGCTGTTTTCCGCAGTAATTTTTCCGGTCGGAGAAGTCTCTCCGTCTTTGAAATTGCGCTCGTCTTCGTTGAGGTAATCGCCCCATTCTCGGGAATCGCCTTCATTGGCGGTGATCACGTAATCTGTGCCGCCGGTGCTGTATAGCGCGATGCCGTCCGGCATGCGGATGCCCAGGAGAGATTCGTAAGTCTTGGCGTTATATTTTTCGTCTTTTTTATCGATATCGACGGCAACCTTGCTGTAATCCTCAAAGCCGGCGGAGTAGATGCCTGTCACTTCGTTCGTCGAAAGATCGATGACAGCGATGGCATTGGCCTCCTGCAGCGTGACATAAGCGGTATTGTTGCCTGCTGCGATATATTCCGGCTC
>CAJFPD010000101.1 GCA_904398315.1 Candidatus Alangreenwoodia gallinarii
TCCGGATCCGCAGACTCATAGCTCTTCAGAAAATCCTTCAGAGCTCTGCGGATATACACTCTGACAGAACTGTACCGTATTCCCGTAATCTTTGAAATCTCTTTCAGACTGTAATCCCAGTAATATCTCAGTTCGATCAGAATGCGCTGCTTTTCCGGCAGCCGGTTCAGCGCTTCGATGACATATCTTTTCTCCTGTTCCTTCATCAGCAGCTTCAGAACATCTTCCTCCGGATCTGCTCCGATGTCGGGTGACAGTTCCTCTGCAAATTCATATTCTTTCAGTGTCCCGTACCTTCTCAGCGCGGAATACAGTTCGTTCCGCGCAATGGAAAACAGCCACTGTTTCACGCTGTCCGGATTTTTCAGTCTGTGCAGGTTTTTCCAGGCTTTCTCCAGAGTATTCTGGACTACATCCTCCGTCAGTTCTTTATTATTCAGCGTTTTCAGCACATAGCGGTAAATTTTCTCGTAATGCGGCAGTATTTCCTCTTCAAAGAAGCGATGCATCAAATATTTTTCCATCAGAACTTAATATATCGACCGGCAGGCAGGATGAGAATGACAAAGATGACTGAAGACCTCTTCCGAACAATTCTTTTTCTGTGCCGCTCCCTCCCGGTCCGCCCGGATATCACATACAGATACCACCGCCTTCCGGATCCGCCGCATTTCAAAACTACGTAATGTCTCTGAAACAGCCCGGAAATGTTTCTGTAATCTTAGAAGAAATTGTTAATACTCTGTAAAAAACAGATCCCGCTTTCAGTGTTATAATAATCCCATCTGCAAAATTTACACCGCAGAACATCTCAGGAAGAAGGAATATCATGAAAAAAAAGAGAGCAAACGCGGCCGGAACGCTGTCCGATTTTGCCGCGATATTTCTCATACTGCTGGGAACCGGGTGTCTGCTCCTGTTTCTCACACAGTTTATCACACTTCAGAGCCTGCCGGATGCGCTGATATGGATCACATCCCACCCTGCCGCAGCGGTGATATCCTCCGCTGCCTTCTGGGTCGTCAGCCTGATGATCTACGGGATCGGAGGAAAAATGTTTCTCTCTTTCCTCATCACGGCTCTGCCTGTGCTGACGCTGTCCATTGTCAGCTACTATAAAACCGCCATCAACGGATTTCCGCTCATACTGAGCGATCTGAAATTCTGGAAAAATTTAGGAGAAATAACCGATTTTGCTTTTCCGCAGATGAAAATGACCGTTCCTATCGCAGCGGCACTGCTTCTGGCAGCGGGCATCACCGTACTTCTCTTCTTTGCCGACCGCAGATTTCATGCGAAATTTCTGCCGGGACGTCTCATACTCCTCGCAGTATCCGCCGCGGTTACCGTATCCTTTTTCTGCTCCGGAACACTGCTCTCCGCTACGGCAGATATGGAACGGGTATATTCTCAAAGCGAACGAATCGATGATATGGGCGTTACGCTTGCCTTCTACAGCGCTTACGCCGTATCCTGGCAGGATTCTCATTCGGACGATAATCCGCTTATCGAAGAGATCAGCAAAGAAGTACGGGAAGAGGAAGCCGCACTGGCATCCGCGGAGTCATCGTCCGCTGTATCCCCGCCGTTATCGCCGGCCGGCTCCGGAACAGATGAGGATACCGGCAGGTCGGATGCGGAAGAAGAACTGCCCAGCGTCATTCTCATCATGTCGGAAAGCTTCTTTGATCTTTCACGTCTCAGCGGCATCGATTATCCGGAAGATATCACACCGGCCTTCCACCGGCTCGCCGGGGAATGTACCTCCGGCCTGTTTTATTCCAACACTTATGCGGGAGGCACCGGGAATGTGGAACTCGAGGTGATGACGGGCATCTCCCAGAGCGTACTCCACGAAGGAGATACGCTGACGACACTTTCCGATAACGTCTACAGCCGTCTGCCGACGATGGCCTCTGTCTTTAAGAGCCACGGATACCGGAATATCTTTCTTCATTCCCATACACCGGAACTCTATAACAGAGAAACGATCTACCGGGAATTCGGTTTTGACGAGATCCTGTTTGCCGACAGTTTCCCGGAGGACGCGGAACGCAGAGGCGGTTTTATCTCGGATCACGCCTTCGCACAGAAAATCATCTCTCTGTACGAAGAGAACAGCGGACAACCGCTCTTTTTATCCGCGGTATCGGTGGAAAATCATCAGCCGTATAACGACGACAAATTTGCGGTAAAGACAGATCTCGGCATCACCAGCACTGTCCTGAGTGAAGGGACGCTGGAAGCTGTTCAGAACTACGCTGTCGGCCTGAGGGACGCCGACAGCAGTCTGGAAGAGCTGACAGACTATTTTTCGCAGCAGGACAGACCCGTCATGCTCATTTTCTTCGGCGATCATCTGCCAAATCTGAGCTCCGGATCCTATCGCAATGCCTATTACGAGACAGGATATATTCCTTCCGCCGATTCCGCCGATCTGAGCGGAGAAGATATGCTCCGGCTGCTCTCCACCGACTACCTCATCTGGACGAACTATGAGGAGAGTGCGGCTCCGGACAAAAACACGAGCGCTACGCTTCTGGGGCTCGATATCATGAAGCGTCTCGGATTCCGTCTCAGCGGCTACTTCCGCTGGCTTGATGAAAATGTAGCACCTGAAATGACGATACGCGCCTCCCGCCTGTTTGTGGACGGGCAGGGAAATATTTTCGACCATACGCCGGAGGAAAAGTACGATATGCTCGAACGCTATACCGCTGTTGTACAGGATATTATCTACGGAGAAAACAGAATTTTCGGATGACAGATGTTGTCCGGAAAAATTATAATAGAATACAGAAAAATTCCGCGGCCCGGCTTTACTCCTGTCATAAAGCCGGGCCGCGGAATATGATGCCGCTGCAAAAACGAAAATCCGGAAGGAAGAAACGATATGCTTCAGAAAGAAAAGAAACAGACGAAAAGAAACAGAATCTCCGCCACAGCTCTGATCCTTCTGTCCGTTGCCCTTCTGCTGACTATCTTATGTGCCTGCGGAAATACCGACAGAGCGGAAGGGAGTCTGTCTTCCGCGGACAACGGAGAGCCGGATCCGCCGTCCGCCTCGGACCAGCTGGTCGCCCACGCCGCAGGGGCGGTATACGGATACCGGCGCACGAACTCCGAAGAGGCCCTCGACACGGCCTACTGGAACGGTTTTCTGTACTTTGAACTGGATTTCGAACGGACCTCCGACGGAAAAACCGTCCTCATCCACGACTGGGACAGCATGGCCGGGCGGATGTTCGGCCGGGCCGGTCAGCTGACGCTGGAGGAATTCAGGACATCTGATACATTCATGGATCTTACCGTCATGGATCTCGACGATCTGCTGAAGTGGCTGGACCGTCACCCGGACTGCTTTATCATCACCGATATCCGGCCGGACAATCTCTCCGTTCTGGAAGAGATTTCAGAATCCTCCGGCGGGCAAAAGAAGCAGTTCATTCCTCAGGCCTATTCTTTCGAAGAATACCGCAGTATCGAAGAGCTGGGCTACGACAGAATCATCCTCACTCTGTATTCTATGACGGATCTTGGCGGTGTCACAGCCTTCGCACGTGAAGAGCGGCCGTGGGCTGTCACCATTCCCGAGGAAAAACTTGAGGAAGACCTCGTGGAGGAATTATCCGGCCTCGGAATCCGCACTTTCGCTCATACCATTAATACACTGGATACCTGGGAATACTGGCACGGATTCGGCCTTTACGGAATCTACACCGACTATTTTCTGCCGAACCACTGGTCCGTCTGAAGGACCGCCGCCGGAAATCCGGAATGCGGTCCGGATCTGAAATCCGCAGCCTGTCGGAATGCAGGCTGATCAGGTTTCGTCCCCGTCCGCTTCCGTATCTCTTTCTTTTTCTTTCTCTCTTTCCTGTTCTCTCACTCTCAGATCTGTCGCCTCATTGATCAGTGTATAGAGAACGGAAAATGCGGGAACGCCCAGGAACAGGCCCAATACACCGCCGAGACCGCCTCCGATCGTGACAGCAGCCAGTACCCACATTCCGGGCAGGCCGATCTTCGATCCTACCACTTTAGGATAGATCACATTTCCTTCCACCTGCTGCAGAATCAGCAGAAAGATGACGAAAACCATCGCTTTGAAGGGATCCACCGACAGAATCATCACCGCTCCGATCAGCGCTCCGATGAGAGCGCCGAAGATCGGTATCAGCGCCGTCACTCCCACCAGTGCTCCGATCATCGAAGCATAAGGAATCCGAAGAATCATCATTCCCACCATACACATTGTTCCCAGGATCAGAGCTTCTATCGTCTGCCCTGCCACAAAGGAGCGGAATGTCGAACTTGCCACATCAGCCACATGAATCGTCACATCCGCCGCGCGGCTCGGAATCCACGCATGAATCAGACGCTTTGCCTGTTTTTTCAGATGCTCCTTACTGTAGAGAATATAGATGGAAAACACCAGTCCCACGACAAAGTTGAATATGGCCGAACCGATATTACTGATCATGTCTGCCAGTGATGTCATGAGCTCCGGACCGGATGTCGTCACCAGCTCCGCGACTTTATGCTGAAGCGAGGAAAAGTCGAGACCGAGAGTTTCCAGAATCGATCCCAGCATCGTATCAGACAGAGCCGTTTCATCCCCCCACTCCGCCAGGCCGTTTGCCAGCTGTACCAGACCCTCTCCGATTACATACAGTGATCGGATCAGTTCCGGAACGATCAGACACACTACGAAGATAAACAGGCCTGTCACCGCCAGAATGGAGATGAGAATCGCCAGCGGCCGGCGCAGACGCTGCAGTCCCGGTCGATAAGTATCCGGAAACAGCTTTTTTTCAATGGGCCGCATGGGAACATTCAGGACCAGCGCCAGGATACAGCCGATAATCAGCGGCTCCAGAAGATTGGCCAGAAAACTTACCGCCGTTCCCACCATATTGAGATAGCGCAGAGCCAGGTATATGACGAGACAGATTACCACGATCCGTATCAGCCAGATTGACATTTTTTTACTTTTTTGTGGATCATCTATAAAATTCATTATCATCCTCCTCCGTTCCCGTGACACCCTTTTCATACATCACACCATACAGCGCTGTAATATAAGAAAATAATACCCAAATTGCCATACGTGTGCAAGTAAAGTTCTGTTTTTTCAGCGGGTACAAAAGAAAACACGGCGCAGCACATGAATGCGCTGCGCCGTGCCGGCGGCCCGAAAAAATAAATCTGTTCGTAAAATCCCGCAGATTTCAGCGAAATTCGTCTCTCATCCACCACTCATTCGCTCTGGTGCGTTCTCTTCAGATACTGCGGAAGCAGCTCATTCCAGGAAGCGTAGCGTGAGTCGGAGCGCCGGTCCGGGAGATCCGTATTGTCAGAAAGCCACTTTCCGATCCAGGAGGATACCTTCTTCGCTCCCGGAAAGCTCAGATGATCGCCGCAGTCTGTCGTATCCTTCGACCAGTCGATGCCGAGTTCCTCCGTCTTCAGGTTCAGATCCAGAAACGTAATCCTGCGTTCTTCCGTATATTGCTCCACTGCATTATGTTTTTTATAATTCCAGTTATCCGGCGACGGTGAACTGTAGAGAATCAGGCGTATGCCCTTTTCCTCACACAGATCGGCGATACAGTTCAGATAATGCATCGGAATCGATTCGATCGGCTTTATCGAATCGGTAGGCACCATATATTCCCCTCCGGTATACGGTTCGATCTGAGGACGGTAGTGAAAACCCTTCAGCACATCTGTCTTCGTCACCTTCTGAAACGGCCTGAACTGACTGATTTCAGAAAGACGTATCTTTTTCCAGCCGTTATGGTACTGCAGCAACGGAAAATACCTGGCTGCCGCATTGTCGACAACCGTTTCCAGCTCTCCGCCTCCTTTACTGCTGCGAAACAGCGCGTTCGTCTCCATCAGGACGATTCCGGGAGACTGCTTTTCCAGAATCTCTGCCAGAAGATAATAGGTATACTGGACATGCTGACCGATCACGCCGCAGTTATAGCCGGCCAGCCCGTAGTTTTTCCAGATCTCCATAGGAGAAACACTGGAATAACATTCGCTGTCTCCGATCAGAATATAGTCCAGAGAATTTTCTTCCTGTTTCATGATCGTCAGCGCATTCTTGTTTCCGCTTCCGCGGACGATGAAAAGATAGGAAAGTCCCTGAAGCAGAAGAACAAAACCCAGGAGAAAAGCGATTATTTTTATCCATCCTGTACGTCGTGTCATCACTCTTCCTCCCTAAAATCCCGCGTAGATCAGATCGACCGCGCGATATCCCGGACCGTAAGCCCCGAATATCACGACGATCAGAACGGCTCCGTAGTAAAAACTCCATCGACGGACGATGCCCCACTGCGATGCGCGCTCACGGATTGAAATCCCCTTTTCATGGATAATTCCCACCGTCAGAACCGCCAGAAAACCTCCGAGGACGGCCAGATAATCCGCCTGAGAAATCCCCAGTGAGAGCAGTGATCCGTCGGTGAGAGCGGAAAGATCGAATTCCGTAAAGATGGAACGGAACATGTCCAGCCCCGTCTTCAGACCGTCGGCGCGGAAGAAAAGCTCTCCCGTAAAAACGATAATCAGCAGCTTCACGCGCTGAAATCCAACGTACCATCCGCTCTTTCTGTTTATATGCAGTCTGTCCGCCGTATTCTGAATCCACGGCTCGAAGATATTTCCCAGCATGATCAGCACAAAATAATACAGTCCGAAGAAAATGTAATTCCATCCTGTGCCGTGCCAGAGACCGTTGCAGAACCATACGCCGAACAGAGCAAAAGCTGATGTCACCACCTGTCCGGCATGTCTGCCGAATCTGTTTTTCGTCTTTTTCCCGAGATTTTTCACAAAATGCGTCAGAGAAATCGGATAGAAGATATAGTCCTTAAACCAGGCGCCCAGCGTAATGTGCCAGCGACGCCAGAATTCCGACGCAGTTCTGGAAAAAAACGGCTGACGAAAATTTTCCGGCACCTTTACGCCGAAAATCTCTCCTGTACCGATGGTGATATCGATACATCCGGAAAAATCGGCATAAAGCTGAAACGTATAGAGCACAGCTCCCGCGATGATGACGATCCCTCCATAATCCTGATGATTGTCAAAGATCGTCTTAACCAGCGGATTCAGCCTGTCCGCAATAACGAGCTTTTTAAACAGTCCCCAGATAATACGCTGATAGCCGAAGGTCACGCCGCGGTACGTAAGCGGATTTCCCTCGTAAAGAGCCGGCGCCGTCTGCGAATAGCGGCAGATCGGGCCTTCCATAATGATCGGGAAAAAAGACATATATATCGCCAGCCTCCCGAGATTGTCGTCGGCTTCCATTTTTCCCTGATAAATATCGGTGATGTAAGATACAGCCTGCAGCGTGTAAAATGAGATTCCAAGCGGTACCGCCAGCTTCAGCTGCGGGATCTGTACCGGCACGGAAAACAGCTCCAGGACGTGATTGACATTTGCTCCGAAAAAATTGAAATATTTCAGAAACAGCAGCATGCCCACATGTATCACAACGGCGAAAAGAAGGATTTTCCGTCTCTTTTTCGTGTAAGCATCCTTCAGCGCATTCCGTTCTTCCTGCGGAATCAGCTTTTTCTGCAGTTCGAAATCTCTCTTGCAGGAAGAAAGCCATAATCCCATATGATGAATGGAAAAAGTGGACAATATCAGATAAATAAGCAGTTTGCCGCTCAGCATGTAAAAAAACAGATAGCTGGCTGCCAGCAGAATCTTCCAGCGATGACGCTGCGGCATGATGCCGTACACCATCATCACAGCCGGAAGAAAAATACAGATATACAGAATCGAACTGTAACTCATGGTAATTCCCCTGTCATATTGATCTCCGAGCTCCGCAGCCGAACCGCAGCACCGTATTCCGGTGCTGCTCTCCTAATACTGTCCTGCGGCCGCAGATCCCGTTTCCCCCGAAGAGCTGCCATATTAACGGTTATTTGCCAGCTCTCATCATCTGTCACATTCTTCTCGTTTTTCCTGTCCGCGGAATTTTCCGGCGCTGTGCCGCAGCTTTACGCCGTCTGCAGTCTCCGGATCATCTGCCACATTGCATCGGCGGAATTGAAATTAGCCGGAACCAGCTCCACCGGCGTGATCTCCACATCAAAAGCATCCTCCAGATCCGATACCAGCGACAGAATCGCCATCGAATCCAGAAGCCCGTTATCGATGAGTTTCGTCTCCGTCTCATAATCCACATCAGGATTCAGGTCTTCCAGTATATTCAGTAATTCTTCCATTTCTGCGTTCCTTTCTTTACTTCACTTCGTTTTCTGTTTTCACTTCTGTACATTTTCGGCCCGTACGGGCTCATTCTGTCACCGCCGGCTTTTGGCACAGATCTCAGTCAGCAAACCAGTTTAGACTGTCCGTCCGGAAATTCTCCCGGGCGACGCGGAAATCGTCCTTTCCCGAACAGACGATGACCTGCGGCAGATCTCTGCTCAGAAACAGCGACAGCCCCTCTGTCACCGAATAAGCGCCTGTCCGCCCGAAAATCAGCCTGTCTCCGCATTTCAGGTCCCGGAGAGGATAATTCTTTACAAGCACGTCACCGGTCGTACACAGAGAGCCGCAGATCGTCCATTCTTCAGACTCTGTACCGTCTGCCGGACGGGGCAGAATACCGGACCCTTTCCTCCACTGGAAAACAGGAGGTTTTTTCATGGCCATCATCTGCCCGTAATAACTGACGTGATGTATGCCTCCGTCAGCGATACAGTATCTCTGACCCTGGTTCGATTTCAGATCTTCGATTTCCGTCACGTAGACGCCGCACTCAGCAGCGAGAAAACGTCCCATCTCCAGAACGATTCTGCCTTCGAAATCGAATTTTCCGAGCTGATCGGCCAGAGCCTCCAGCATACGTTCCCCGGCATCCTCTTCTTCTTCAAAATAGCGGACAGGAAGCCCCGGACCGTATTCCAGCTTTTCGGGCACAAATCCGTAATCCCGTCCGAGCTCCGACAGCAGGCCGGACAGCTTCGCAAACTCGCGCCGGAATTTTCCGGGAGCTTTTTTCTGCGTTCCGGAAAAAAGCTGTATCCCTTCGATCTGCAGATATTCCTCTTCAGCCCGTTCCGATACGATTTTTCTGATATCCTCCGCATCCATTCCGAACTGGCTGCCCGCGGTGAGACGGAGCAGAACTCTGATTCTCACACCGCTGCGCTGTGCGCAGTTTCGCAGAATCTGCCACTGTAGCGGAGATTCTGCAGTATACGTGAGTTTATCGCCATATCGGCTCACTATCCTGTCGATGTCTCTTTCCTCCTTATAGACACCCGACAGAACGATTTTTTCCATGGGAACGCCGGCCCGTTCACATATGCGGAATTCTCCCGGCGAACACACCTCAAAGCAGTCCGCTGTTTCCGCCAGATCCGCCACCAGAAAAGGATTCGCCTTCATCGCGTAACAGATCTCCACAGAATCTCCCACAGCGTCGCGCACCTTCCGGATCTGATCCTTCGCCGAATCGGTACGGAAGAGATAAAAAGGTGTCTTCCAGCGCCCTGCGATCTTTTCCAGAAAATCCTTATCCATTTTTCCGCCCCCTGCTCTCCTTATATTCTGCCATCAGCTTTTTTCTGTCGATTTTTCCGTTTTCCGTCACCGGCAGACTATCGATCTGAAAAAACATCTGAGGAATCAGATAGACCGACTCCGTCCCGCGCATTTTCTTCTTCAGATCCCGGCCTGCAGGCGTCCCCACATACCAGGCTATAATTCTGTCTTTTTCCTCATCGAAGAGGCAGCATACGCGGTCCACACCGTCATAACCTCCGATAATCCGTTCGATCTCCTCCAGTTCAATGCGGTGCCCCATATGTTTGATCTGAAAGTCTTTTCTCCCGGCGAAGCAGAGATCTCCGTCTTCATTAAAAAATCCAAGATCTCCTGTGCGGTAAATCCGTTCTTCGTAAGAGGAATTCAGCGGATTCTGAACGAATACTTCAGCTGTCCGCACAGGGTCATTATAATAGCCCAGACCCACAGCTGTGCCGGAAACACAGATCTCTCCGATCCTGCCCGGCTGTGTGATCTCTCTGTACTCCGGCTTTTGTACAGCTTCTCCCGGTTCCTTTTCCGAAGTATACATTCCGATATCCAGCAGAAAGACTTTTTCATTGGGAAACGGCTTTCCTGCCGGCAGCTTCTCATCAGCTCCGAATTCTCTCTCCACCCGGTAATAGGTACAGTTGCACGTGATTTCCGTAGGTCCGTAGAGATTGACAAACTCCGCATCCGGAAGATAGGTTCTCCACTGATTCAGATGGCTCACCGGCATGACTTCCCCGCTGAACAGCACCTTGTTCACCGATTCCGGAACCCGGTAGGAAAATCCCCTCAGCTGTGTTATGATGCAGAGCGCCGATACCGCCCAGATCAGCGTCGTCACTTTGTATTCACACAGACAGTCCAACAGCTCCTTCGGCACGGAAAAGAGCCGCTTCGGCAGAATCACAAGAGAAGCTCCTGTCTTCAGGGTGGAATAGATATCCTTAACCGAGACGTCAAAATCGAAAGGCGCCTGATTTCCGATCACATCCTCCTCTGTAATGTGAAACATATCCGGGAAATAATTCATAAAATCGATAACCGAACGGTGAGCAATCAGAACACCCTTGGGAATACCGGTGGATCCCGAAGTGAAATTACAGTACAGCGGATCGATATCCTGTGCCTGCCCGCGGATTCTCTCAAGCAGTTCCGCGTCCTCTCTGCACTTCAGCACCTCTTCAAATTCCAGTACACTTCCCCTGAAACCCGCTTCTCTCAGTTTTTCCAGATCCTGCGGACTGCCTGAAAAGATCGCCCTGTCCGCTCTGAGCACATCGAGGATCCGCCGTATCCTGCTCACCGGCTGTGACGGGCTGATGAAAGTATAAAAACAGCCTGCATATACCGTTCCCATAAAGGAAGCCAGCGCTCTGGCGCTCTTTTCCATGTATACGATTACAGGACGCCGCATCCTCTGCCGATCAGGACAGCCGGATCCTGACAGATCCGCAGCCAGCGCGCTGCCTATCCGGCGTCCGTATTCCTCCAGCTGCCGGTAGCTGTAAGCCTCCTGCAGATCCCTGACTGCCGTCTTTTCCGGATACCGCTTCGCGGAATTCTCCAGATACTCCAATACCGATTTCATCTCTCTAATCCTCCTCTTTCAGGCCGTCTTCTTTCCCGTTCAGTTCCACCGGCAGCAGAACGCGGACTTCAAACCTGTTTTCTTCCCGTTCCGCATGGAACCTGCCGCCCATCTGCTCCACGATTTTCTGACAGGTCTTCAGTCCGATATTCGTGCTCTCCACCAACGCATCATCTTTCCGTATATCATTGCTGAGACAGATCAGAATTCCCTCGCCGACGATCTTCGCCTGTATCCGAACCTCCCCTTCCGGTGCCGCATATTTTTTTATATTGGAAAAAAGATTGTCAAAAAGCCGCTTCAGATAATGAATATCTGCCGTCAGCCTGCTCTTCTTTTTCGTAAAATCGACACTGAGCCGGAATCCCATATTGCTGAGATAAAACAGATGCTCTCCCAGAAGCTGCTGAAGCAGAATTTCCGTGTCATATGTCTCATTTTCCATCTCCAGCGAATCTCTTCCGAAGACGAGAAAATACTGAAACATCTTATCTGACAGATCCTTAAGCTGCAGAGCCTTCTGTTTACAGTTCCCGATATATCTCTCCAGCTCTTCCTGAGACCGATAATCCCCCGAATCCAGAATGTCGAGGTAGCCGATCAGCGTCGTAAGCGGTGTTCGGATATCATGCGACATGGACGTGATGAGCTCGCTGTTCGTATTCCACGCTTCCTTTTCACTTTCCAGGCGCTGCAGCATTGTATCCCGGAGATTATCCACATCATCCGCCAGCTGAGAAAGTTCATCTCTTCCGTTGCAGTGAATCTCCGCGTCCCATTTTCCGCCTGTAATATCGGCAACCTCATGAGACAGCCGGACCACGCGATTTGTGATATATCGGCTGTACAGAAGCAGCGCAGCCAGAATCGTACCAATCAGCGCACTCCATGAAAAGATTCCGACCACATCGTACCATTTCATCTCGGAAAATTCGATGATACTCGCGGAAAACACGCCGTCTGTAAAAGCGATGTCGTGCATCGGGATGACATAGGAGCCTTCCACATCTCCGCTGCCGTCAGTCTGCACTATATCCGCAGCTTCCTGAGTTTCCCCGGTTTCCCCCGCGGCCGTGCCCGTCATATCCTCCGAATCCGCTGCTCCGCCCGATGCGGAATTTTCCGTTTTCGGCTCCGTTTCCGTATCATCCGCCGCAGCTTCATCCGCCGCATACTCGTTCGATTCCTGCTGCACATACGCGGAATATACGTCGCTGTTCTCATCCCACCACCCGGACTCATACACGACATAATCTCCGTCGTAGAGGATGAGATACACATTTTTTTTCGACTGTACCCATTCGGAAATCCTGCTCACATCACGGATCGAAACCTGGTTTTCCTGCACATAGCGGCTCAGCGACTCTTCATATTTTTCCTGCCTTTCCTCTATGGCCTCTTCATTCATATACCAGCGGTTGATCAGGCTTTCCCCGAGATACTCCACCGCGAAATAAAAGCCCACTGCTGCGGCGATGCCCAGAAGCAGTACGCAGAACATCTTATACCGCAGACGGAACATCTGCACCGTTCTTTCACGCTTCATCAATCTGATAACCTCTTCCCCACACGGTGCGGATGATCACAGGATTGTTCGGATCTGTCTCCAGCTTCCGGCGCAGATTCAGAATATGCACCATGATTGTACCGGCAGAAGACGGCATGAATTTCTCGCCCCAGACATGCTCGTAAATCTGCTGGGCACTCTGTGCCTTCCCCCTGTTCTCCAGAAGATACATGAAAATCTGATATTCTGTGCCCGTGATATTCACCGGCTGATTATCTCTCATCAGCCGGTGAGTTTCCCGGTTTACCAGAATATCACGGATCTGAATCACGGAACCGTCCGTATCTTCCGGTCTGATATCCTGCTTTCCCCTGTACACCACATACCTGCGCAGAAGAGATTTTACCTTCATCATGAGCTCTGCTCTCGAAAACGGTTTGACCAGATAATCATCGCCTCCGTTATCGTAAGCCTCCTCTTTGTCGCTCTCTTTTGACTTTGCCGTCAGAAACAGGACCGGTACAGAAGATATTCTGCGTATTTCGGTGCACGCTTCCACTCCCGACATTTCCGGCATCATAACATCGAGAATCACCAGATCGATATCCCTGTTTTCCGAGACGATGTCCACAGCCTCTTTTCCGTTTGCCGCCTGAAATACCTGATAACCCGCACTCTTCAGCTGGATATTGAGAACCTCTCTGATATCCGCGTCGTCATCGACGATTAAAATTTTCTGACTCTCTCCCATAAGACTCGCTCCTTCTGCCCTTGAAACCCTCTCGTGAGAATTTTAGCACGAGCAGGCTCAAAGGCAACCGGATTACGGGAAATTGAAGAAATCTTAAGGAACGTATAAAAGAACTTAATAAAATATCTGAAAAAATTAATATCTGTCATGAAATTTATGAAATAAAAAAGAATGCGGTTCGTTTCATCCCGTCGTTTCGTTTCTCTCTGCCTTTCATCGTTCCGTTCTCCGGTCATCACCGGCTCCGGAACCGTACATAAAATCCGCAGTCAGACGCAGAAGGGGGAGAGACGGAAGAAAAGGATTCCTTTTCTTCCGTCTCTCCCCCTTCTGCGTTGTTCGTGTAGCTCTTGTTCTACAAATCTATGGGAGAATGTGTTTTTCTGTTTTGCATACTTAAAGTTCCGGATCCATCGGCAGAATTCCGGTAAACCGCTTTTCACCGAGATCAAACAGAGCCATCGCATCGATGCCCTTCAGCGTAACATAGGCCTGCCCGCCGGAGACGGTAATGCATTCCGGACGGAATTTCTCTGACGGTTTTTCATCCTTTTCCCCGATGATCCGCGCCTGCAGCAGTCTGCTTCTGATCTCCGGATCGTCAAAGGCGGAAAAATCCGTAATCACCGCGGCTCCCGAACTGAATCCCGGCAGATCATCCTGCGACAGCGATGCCTGCCGGACGGCCGTGATATCGACAGCGGTGACGCTTCCTCCGCCCCGGCCGGAAAGATCACGGACGGCTCCGTCCTGTTTTTCGCCGGATTTTTCGCCGGAATCCTCAGAATCCGCAGAAACGCGGTCTGCTGCAGGATCACCGCCTCTGTCCGCCGTCAGCAGCAGAGATTCTCTGTCGTCAAAGACAATCATCTCCGGGCTGATGCCGGTTGCCACCATACTCAGATATTCCAGAGATCCGTCATCCCGGCACTGAAAAATCACCGCGCGTCCCTGTTCACCGGCATCCATGTGACACAGAGCCACCGCCAGCATTGTGCCGTCTTCGGAAAGAGCCGATGCGGAGATATCTCCGTAGACAAAATTCTCATCTTTTCGCTGCGAGAGCAGTTCCACATCGATCTCATAACCGGATTCCGATTTGAGCTCCGGCTCAGATTCCGCTTCCGCTCCGGATTGCGGCTGATCCGCTGTGATACACCGCAGCGTTCCCTTCAGCCCGCTGATAAGATAAGTATGTCCGGTGCGTTCGTTATATAAGATAGTATCTGCAGTATTTCCTGCATCTGCTGTATCTTCTATATTCTCTCTTTCTGCTGCTCCTGCCGTCTCTTTTGTGTTGCCGGAAGATACGGCTGTATTTTCGCCGGCAGCGACAGGTCCGCCGTTTTCCATCGCAGCGGCAGCCGGAAACAGAGATACCGCCAGCAGTACGCCCGCCAGCAGCGGCAGGATTTTCTTTCTTTTCATGGAACACCTCTCA
>CAJFPD010000102.1 GCA_904398315.1 Candidatus Alangreenwoodia gallinarii
CAGCGCTTCTGTGATGCGATGACGACAGTCTGTACCGAAACGGGACAGTGCGGCGACTGCATCAGTGAGCAGAGCATCTGCGCTTATCTGCTGGTGACGAGAATTTCGCGTCCGGCGGGAAAGATCAAGGTGATTCTCGTAGGAGAAGATCTGGGGATGTAGGAAGAAAACCGGGAAAAATAAGAAAAAACGAAATTAGATTAAATAAGATAAAACAGAAATATCTAAATTCAAATAACGAAATCGCCGATTAGTTCCAATGATTGTATAAAAATATTGAATTTATCAATAGAATTCAGTCAGACAGATACGGATCGGCGTTTTTGCCGGCCTTTTCATTGTATGAAATAATATTGAGTGAAATGAGAAAATATCTCATGAAGAGTATAAATATATCGCAATTTTGAGTATAATATAAGCGAAAGGAGGGTGACAATGTTAATTCAGTTCAGATTTAAAAATTTTAAATCCTTTAAGGAGGATACCATTTTAGATCTTTCTGCGACAAGGCTTACAGAACATTCCGACAGAGTCATCTCTCTGGGAAATGAAAAATTATTGCCTGCAGCTGCTATTTTCGGAGCAAATGCAAGCGGTAAATCGAATGTGATGAAAGCTTTTCGTTACATGGTGACCTATGTGATAGAGTCGTTCGCTTACGGCGGAGATGAAAACGACAAAAAAAATATGAGGAAAAGGCCGAAACTCACACCGTTTTTATTTAATGAAGAAAGCCGGAACGCAGAATCTTCTTTTGAAGTTTACTTTATTGCGGAAGAGCTATGGGGAGAAAACAAGACTTTTAAATCGTATAACTATGGATTTACCATAGATCGGGACGGAATTTCTGAAGAGTGGCTGAATTCCAAGGCCAAAACAGCGAAAGAATACAGTATGATTTTTTACCGGAACCGAGAAGAACTGGATCTGACAGGGCTTCCGGAAAAAAGCCGGGAAAATATTGAAATCGCACTGGAAAAAGAAACACTGATCGTTTCTTTAGGTGCAAAATTAAAAATAGCGAAATTAAAAAATGTAAGAGACTGGTTTTATCGCTGCAATTTTGCGGATTTCGGAAATCCTTATGAAAATGCCTTTCTTTCTTCCTTGATTCCGGATGGATTTGCAGATGATCCGGAAATACAAAAGGATGTGATAGAATACTTTTCCGCATTTGATCCTTCGATTATCGGATTTCATGTGGAAGTGATGGAAGATGAGAATGAAAACAGAGAGCATATAAAAATCGATGCTCTTCATCGTATGGGAAAAGATCAGACAGCTTCCATTCCGCTGGAAGAGGAATCAGGCGGAACTCTGAAAATGTTTGCATTGTATCCGGTACTTCGTGAGACTTTGCAAAGCGGCGGTGTTTTGTTCGTGGATGAACTGAATTCCAGATTACATCCGCTTCTTGTGAGGAATTTCCTCATTACGTTTCTGGATCTCGGGATTAATACAAAACATGCGCAGATTATCTTTACAACACATGATTCATGGCAGTTATCGAATAATCTGCTGCGCCGTGATGAGATATGGTTTACAGAAAAGGATGAGGAGGGGATATCTGTATTATATTCGTTAGCCGATTTTCTCGATGAAGACGGTATGAAAATACGTAAAGATGAAAATTATGAAAAAAATTATCTGCTTGGAAAATATGGGGCAATCCCTTCACTGAAATCCTTTCATGTATCTGAGGAAAACTGAAAATGGGAAAAAGCAACAGAAAAGGTAATCGGAAAAGAAGAGAAAATTTTCCAAAAAGAAGTCCGGATCTGGGATATTATTTCATAGTAACAGACACAGCAGAGACAGAAGAAAATTACATCCGGGGGTTCAAAGAATCTCTGCCTGAAGAATTGAAAGGACGGATTGTCGTTAAAGTGAAACAGACCAGAACAGATAATCTGGTCGAAGCATGCAGAGATGCGGCAGCGTTAGCTCCTCAGTATAGTGAACCATGGATTGTTTTTGATCGCGACAGAGTTGTTGGCTTCGATGAAATCATCCGGCGTGCTGAAGATGAAGGCATTCATGCAGGTTGGTCTAATCCCTGCATTGAGATATGGTTCGATGCTTATTTTGGAAAAATACATCAGCACGATAATTCAGTAACCTGCTGCCGGCAGTTTTCTGATACGTTTCAGAAGAAGACGAAACTGGAATACAGAAAATCCAATAAAAAAATTTATGAGGTACTCAATCGCTATGGCGATGAAAGAAGGGCTATTTCTATCGCTGAACAACGACTGATACAGTTAGAAAAAGATGGATTGAAAAAACCGTCGGAAATGTATTCATGTACGACTTTGCACAGACTGATAAAAGAGATCCGAGAAAAGACCGAAAAGGCTGTAGTGTTACGGTAAGCTCAAGCTATTTTAAAAAAGTTTTATTTACAATTTTTCAGAGAAAAGAGATTCGCATTATCATTCATGCAGGCAGAGCATGAAACGATGCGAATCTCTTTGTTTATCCTTCCGGAAATACAGGCTATACCGATATTTCCGGAAGGATCGTAAAAATATTCCTCAGATATATTTATCGATAGATCTATTTTTCTGCGTCCGCAAACGTCAGTGTCACTTTGAAGAGGTCGCCGTCCACGGCGAGTTCAAAGGTTCCGTCCATGAGTTCCGTCAGGCTTTTCGCGATGGAAAGGCCGAGGCCGCTGCCCTCCGTCGTCCGGGAGGAGTCGCCGCGGACGAAGCGCTCTAAAAGATCGGAGCTGTCAGCGGCGTTCAGCTGCTCGCGGGAAATGTTGCGGAGCGTGAGTCTGGTCCGGCCGGCAAAAGAGCTTACGCTGAGGTAGACCCGCGATCCCGGCATGGCGTATTTGCTGATGTTATTCATCAGGTTGTCGAGGACGCGCCAGAGATGGCGTCCGTCCGCCCGGATGAATGCGCCCTCTTCCGGAATGTCGATGACCGGCTGCAGATGATTTGCCGCGAAGCGTTCCGCGTATTCGCCGCTGATCTGGCGGACGATCTCGCAGAGATTGAACGTGTCCTTCGTCACTTTCACATTTCCGGTGGAAGCCTTGGAAGCTTCGATGAGATCTTCGATCAGTTTTCTCAGACGGGAAGCCTGGCGGTCCAGCACTTCCACGTAACCGTCGGCGGTGGAGTTATGAAGGTCTTCTTTTTTCAGAAGGTCCACATAATTGACGATGGACGTCAGCGGCGTCTTGATGTCGTGAGAGACATTTGTGATCAGTTCGGTCTTCATGCGCTCCGATTTCATGCGCTCCTCGACGGCGAGATTCATGCCGTCGCCGATGGAATTCAGACATTCCGCGTGATGGCGGAAAGGCCCGATCATACCGTGGGTATCGATTTTCGTCTCAAAATCGCCTTCACTCATGTTTTTCACACCCTGCTCCAGGCGGCGCATCTGACTGAGAAGCCAGAGAATGCCGACGATGGAGGCGCCGTTGACGAGGAAGAGCAGGAAAAGACGCAATCCGACATCCCAGCACAGCACTTCGATCATAAAGTTGATGAATGCCCAGACGGCGAGAAATACGACACAGAGCCACAGGCTTTTCACGGAATTGACGCCCTTCTTTATGCTCCTTCCCAGTGCGCGGGCTGCCATGCAGATCACATTGTTGCGCAGCAGAGTATGTGTCTTCGCACGGGTGGCAATGGTCATGGCCCACGAGAGAATCAGAGCGGTCACCGCGGCCACGGCGCCGCAGAAGAGAGCTGCGAACAGCGTCAGATGTCTCCAGAAGAAGCCGGTGTAGACAGTCACATTGCCGATCTCCATGCCTGTCGCAAAAGGTATGATGACGAGGATCAGCCAGATGACGGTGAGGAGATCGAATGGTATCCTGTCGATTTTTCTCAGTGCGACGGCGGTGCCGTCTTTATCAGGTCTGCGGCCGGATGCGGCCATCAGCAGGCAGAAGAGAATCACGAACAGGATGCAGGATATGGCGGCCGTAGGAGCGTACAGATCCCGGAAGCCGTAGATCGTATGCCAGGCACGGTCTGCCGTTTGCAGTCCGTCGTCGGCGGTAAACTGTGTGTTGACACAGAGGAGAATGCGGTATTTCGGATTATCGTCTGAGCCCGGAAACTGATACAGAATCGTATTCCGGTAGGTATCCGCGAAGGCGGATGCGGTGAAGCTCTTTCCCTGCGCGTAGCGGTCGGCGATATTATCGTCATACCAGTTATTCCAGTCCATATAGGAGACGGGAACGTAGGATGAAAAATCCGTGACGCCGGAATCCGTGCTGGCGATGACGAGACCGTTGCGGTCGATCAGCTGCGCGTAAAAATTGGAATTTTCTGCCGTAAAGTCTTCCGGATTCGTGGAATGACTGTAGGTATAGTACATACCGTAATCGGATGTAAAGACGGAATCCGTATCTTCGCCGGATGTGTCGGAATCTTCCGATGCCGTGGTGTCGCTGTCGGATGTATCTGCCGTCTCAGACGTATCAGCCGTTTCCGTCGGAACAGCCGGATCACGATCCATATTCAGTTCTGTCGTGAGCAGATCGTGGAAAAAAACAGCGCAGTCCCATACACCGTCGTAGATCATGTTGCTCATCAGCGGATTTTCCACCGCACGGAGCGTATCGGGCTCCCGTCCGGATGAATTCTCCGTATAGCTGAACATGACAACGGCCAGGATCACAGAGCAGACCGCGGTGACAGCCAGGATAAGGCAGAGCAGAAATGCGGTCACTTTGACCGGTGTTTTTGAAATCAGTCGTTTCATAGTCAGTTTGTTTCCCCCTTCATCTGTTTTTCCCTGTTGATTTCCTATGAATAAAATCTGTCGTTTTTCCGGTACCCCCTTCCGAAAATCCGCAGGATTTTACTCTGAAATTCCTTTCCCGCTGTCTATTTCTCGAATTTGTAGCCGTGCCCCCACACGACTTTGAGATAGCGGGGATCGGCGGCGTTAATCTCGATTTTCTCCCGCAGGTGACGTATGTGTACTGCGACAGTGGATTCGGAGCCGAAGGAAGCCCCTTTCCATACGGCTTCGTAGATCTTCGAGGTGGAAAAAACGCAGCCGGCATTTTCCATGAGAAATTTCAGGATGTTGTATTCGATGGGTGTCAGGCTCACGTCTGAACCGTCCACCGTCACGCTCTTTTTCGTGTCGTCGAGCGTGATGCCTCCGATGGTGATGACAGAGCTGTTTTCCGGCAGCTTCGGCTGACAGCCGAGCATCGTGTAGCGGCGCAGCTGGGATTTGACCCTGGCTACGACCTCCACCGGATTGAAAGGTTTGGTGACGTAGTCGTCGGCTCCTATGGTGAGACCGAGTATTTTATCGGCATCCTCACTTTTGGCGGTGAGCAGGATGACGGGAATATTGCTGATTTCCCGCAGTTTTACGGTAGCCTGGATTCCGTCAAGAAGCGGCATCATGATATCCATGAGCGCCAGATGAATGTCTTCGTCGCGGATGATCCGCAGCGCGTCCTCACCGTTAAAAGCCGTGTAGATATGGTAGCCTTCAGCTGAAAGGTATATTTTAAGCGCTTCGACGATATCCTTGTCGTCGTCGCAGATCAGGATATTATTCTTTTGCATATGCATCATAAAACCTCCCCTTTGCATGTTTTATTGTAGAACAATAAAATTTAAAATGCCACCGGCAAAATTTTTAAGAATTTTTGAAGATGAGGAAGGAGAGCCGATCTATATTACGAAAAACGGCGAAGGAGATCTGGTGGTTATGAGTATCGAAGCATTTGAACAGCGGGAAGAGACACTGAAATTACGTGCGAAGCTGGAAGCGGCAGAACAGGTACGACTGTCCGGAACGCCGGTTTATACATTGGAGGAATC
>CAJFPD010000103.1 GCA_904398315.1 Candidatus Alangreenwoodia gallinarii
GGGGAATTTCCTCTGCGATGAGGTCCGCCCACTCTATGACACAGACGCCCTGTCCCGAGAAATACTCCTGAGCACCCGTCTCAAACAGTTCTTCCGCACTCTCCAGCCGGTAGACGTCAAAATGATAGAGCGGAAGGCGGCCCGAATGATATTCTCTGACGATATTGAAAGTGGGACTGATAATCGTCTCCTTCACACCGAGTCCCTCAGCGATTGCCTTCGTCAGAGCCGTCTTTCCCGTTCCCAAATCGCCTGTCAGACAGACGATATCTCCGGGGAAGAGCTGCTTTGCCAGATTTCTGCCGAACCGCTTTGTCTCCTCTTCATTCTTAATTTTCAAAAGCATCTCATCTCTCCGTTTCCTCTCCGGAGGTCCCGGCCAGCCTGCAGATCGCATCGGCGTAAATTCCGGCTGTCTGTATGAGACGGTCGATGCGGACACATTCCTCCGGCTCATGCATGATATCCGGATCCCCGGGATATAATGCGCCGAAAGCGACAGCGTTTTTCATCTCCCTGGCATAAGTACCTCCTCCGATGACAAGAGGCCGCGATTTCGTGTCACCCGTGCAGTCCCGGTAGACAGCCAGCAGCGTCTGTACGATCCTGCTTTCCTCGGGATAATAGAGAGGCTCTTTGTACATTCTCTTTACTATGCCGATCTCATATTCTTCCAACACAGGACGGATAGCCGCATAGACATCTTCATCACAGCAGCTTACCGGACATCTGACATTGACTGTCACGCTGACCGATTCACTGTCCATGGACAGCATTCCCGTATTCCATATCAGACGGCCTGAAATCTCGTCTCTCAGATGCCCGCAGCCGATCTTTTCTCCCGATAGATCGAATCCGATATGGCGGTTGTAAAAGCGGATAAAATCATTGATGCCGGAACTGTCAAAATCCAGTTCACCCAGAAACCCCATCAGAATGGACACAGCGTTGACGCCTTTCTGCGGCATAGCTCCGTGGGCCGATTTTCCCCTGCACAGGATTTCCAGCCTCCGTCCTCTGCCCTTCGTGATGACGGAATATCCCGTCCTCTCAGAAAAACGGACCGCCGCCTCCTTCACTTCGTCATAGCCGTTTTCACTCATGATGACGGCACAGGCGGAATCCGGGACCATATTCGGCGCATTTCCGCCGTTCAGACGCTTCAGCGAAATGCCCCCTCTGTCCGCCTTCCCGGTTCTGCGGACAAGATCAAATGTCAGAATCCCCATCTCACCATTGACGAGAGGAAAATCGGAATCGGGAACGATGGCGAAATCCGGCATGTTCACCTTCTGGAGATAATGCTCCATTCCTATGCTTCCCGTCTCTTCGTCGAGACCTAAAACCATACGCACCTTTTTCTCCGGCACGATTCCGCACTCCTTCAGGGCTTTCATCGCATAAAATGCCGCTATCGCAGGGCCTTTATCATCAAGAGTACCGCGCCCGTACATGACACCGTCCTCTACGCAGGCTCCGAAGGGATCATGGTTCCAGCCTCCGCCCTCTGCCACTACGTCCAGATGGCAGAGAATTCCCATGACGCCGTTTTTCTCCGGTCCGCCGAAATCGATGTGGCCTCCGTATCCGTCACAGTCAAAGACATCGAATCCTTCTCTTTCACCTATTTTCAGCATCCGGTGATACGCTTCCGCCACTCCTCTGCCGAACGGAGCACCGTCCTCCGCTTCCGACAGTACACTCCTGCAGCGTACGAGATCCGCAAGATCCCGCACCATATCCTCACGGAAAGATTCTATCTTTCCGGTTATCCTTGCAAAATCTTCTCTCTGCTTTATCATAAACTTCTATTCGCCTTTCTCTGTTTTACCGGTCTGCCCGCAGCCGTTTTCTGCGGCAAAACAGTGCCGTCAGGCTGCTGTCCCGCTGAGGTATTCCGCTCCGATCAGCTCTGTGACATCCTGCAGAGCCTGCTGTGCTCTGCCCAGATGTCCGGACGCCGCAAGTACCGGATTCGTCTGCAGATCAGAATCGAGCGGAATGATCGCATAACGGTACGGACTGCCGTAACGGTCCACCCAGGTCGGAATGACCTGTACCGTCTCTTCCACGATTTCTCCCGTACCCGGCAGGACCTCCACTGTCACCTGAGCCATCATACCCTGCTCGGTATAACGGTTCTGATTCAGCGTCTCATACCGCTGATTGGAAATAAAATTCCCCATGGAATAAAATACCGGCACATCTCTCCCGTCCTCTGATTTCAGAATATCAGCCTTCTGCAGCACATGAGGATGAGATGCGAAAATGATATCAGCTCCTCTGTCGGCGAGAGCCTGCGCCATGTAGATCTGATTTTCATCCGGCGTGCGCTGATATTCATTTCCCCAGTGCATATAGCAGACGACAATATCGGCACCTGCCTCTTCCGCTCCTTCGATGTCGGAAGCGATTCTGTCAATGTCCTCATCCAGTTCATTGAGATTGAAGGAATTGATCAGCTCCTCCGACTCTTTTGAAACATAATTGCCGTTGATGGTAACCCCGTCGGAATCCGCCCCCGTCGTCTCATAGGTATAAGCTACCAGGCCGATTTTTACGCCGTTTACCTCAGCTATGGACCAGCGATCTTCACCTGCATAGCGGCTTCCCACCGTGATCAGTCCCTGATTTCTGAGTACTTTTAGCGTTCTCTGCATTCCGTCAAAGCCGGTATCCATCATATGATTGTTGCTGGTAATGCCAACGTCAAATCCTGCGTCCATCAGCGCATAGGCCAGCTCGTCCGGTGCACAGAACAGAGGATATCCCGAAGGCTCGGTTCCGGCAAAGGTTGTCTCCACATTGCACAGAGCGAGATCCGCACCGCTTATGTACGGTTTCACGTATTCATAGTTATCCGTGAAATCATATCCGCTGCCGCCCGCCGCATTCTGTGCGGCACGGATATTGGTGGAATGAGCCATGACATCTCCGACACAGAGAATACTGACTTCCACCGGTTCTTCCGTTTTTCCCGTGAAACCTTCGTCCGTGCTGCCGTTTCCCTCTTTTGATGAATCCGTACAGGCGGCAAAGGTCAGAAGAAGCAGTGCGGCGAGTACCGCAGAAAGCACAGCCCGTCCTCTCTTTTTTCCCGCTCTTCTCACAATTCTGCCTCTGCCTTCCGTCCTGCTGACCGTTTCTTTTCCTCTGCTGCTTCTCATATCACTCTGCTGCTCCCCTTCTGTCCCCTCTCGTCCGGATCTTCTCTTTTTCGTTTTCCTGTATGTTTTCCGCATTTTCTTTCCGGAAATCTGCACGGAGAGGCGAAAAACTCCCTGCACATTTCCGAAAGCGACGGGGCCGCCTGAAACAAGCGCCCCCCGCAGACTTCCCGATTTCGCTTATACCGCTTCGATACCTGCAACTTCCGGAACGGCTTCCTTGACGATTCTTTCCACAATTGTCTGAAGCGTCAGCTGAGCGCCCGGGCAGCCGTGGCAGGCACCGGTCAGGCGTACTTTTACGACGTTTTCCGGCGTAAGCTCCACGAATTCGATATCTCCGCCGTCTCTTCTGAGGAACGGCTTAATTTCTTCGATGCTCTGCTTTACCAGTTCTTCCATGATGTTTTACTCCTTCTCCTTGTGAATCTGACTCCGGGAAATCCGCCGCCTTTCACGCTGCGGATTTCCCGCTTTACACTATTCTAATTTAAATATATCTCTCCGGCAAGACAGGATTATCTCTCCAGATAAGATTTTATTCTTTCCCTCGTGCGCTCTTCCCCGAGAATCTGCTGGATCTCCCAGACGTCAGGAGACTGTGTCCTGCCCGTTACGGCGATGCGGATCACCGTGCTGACATCGCCCACATGTCCTTTATACTGATCCGGATTTTTTCTGTAATCCTTCGGCTTTGCCGCATAGCCCAGATCAGAGGCGATCGTACGGATCTTTTCAAACCATGTGCTCTGATCATCGCTGTGATCATAAGTGGCCAGATACCGCTGCAGAATCTGCGATGCATCTTCGGCGGAAACGTTCTCCGGAAGCTCTCCTTCGATGACGAAATAATCGTCGAAGAAATATCGGATAAACTCAAAGATCTGTTCCGCATAGACGAGATCCTTTCTCGGTTTGTTTCCGGAACGGCCCAGATCGAGAATTTTTTCCAGCTGCTCTTCCTGCTCCTCAAAGAGCGGAAGCAGTTCCGGACGGAACTCTCCTGCCCATTTTTTCAGGAAAGCCGCCAGCTCGGAGGCAGGCACACGGACGAGGACATCCTTGCAGACATCTCTCAGCTTATCGAGATCGAACAGTGCGCCGGAATTGCTCATCTTTTCCGTGCTGAAGGCAAAGGCATCCAGAGATTCTTCAGGATTTGCAATCCTCCACTCCTCGAAATTGGAGTTGAGCAGCGTCATCAGATATTCTCTCACAGCCGGCGGATAATATCCGTCTCTGCGGTAATAGTCCAGAGAAAGCTCCGGATCTTTCCGCTTGGAGAGCTTTCTTTTCGTTCCCTCCTCGCCGATCTTCATCAGGTGAGCCGTATGGCAGTAGACCGGCGGCTGCCATCCCATGAGTCCGAACAGCTCGATGTGAACCGGAAGTGAGGAAAGCCACTCCTCCCCTCTTACTACATGTGTAGTTCTCATATAATGATCATCGACTACATGAGCAAAATGATACGTCGGGATGCCGGTTGCCTTCAGAATGACAATATCCATATTATTGGCCGGCATCGTAATCTCACCGCGGATCGCATCGCTGACTGTGATCGTATCCATTTCTTCCGCCGGCACGTCGGTCTTTCCGGAGGATTTCAGACGCACGACATAAGGAACGCCCTGCTTCAGCTTTTCCTCGATCTCCTCATAGCTGAGACTGCGGCTTACAGCCCAGCGTCCGTAAATTCCGGGATTCTGCTTCTCCGCCTCCTGCTTCGCGCGGATTTCCGAGAGCTCCTCCTCTGTCAGAAAGCAGGGATAAGCGTGTCCCTGCTGCACCAGCTGCTTTACACACGCCTGGTAGAGCTCCGCCCTCCGGCTCTGGTGATACGGACCGTATTCACCGCTCTCCCCTTCGACAGAGGCACCTTCGTCAAATTCGATGCCGAAATAATCGAGAGAGCCTACGATGGTCTCCACCGCGCCTTCCACAAATCTCTTATCATCGGTGTCTTCGATCCGCAGGAAAAAAATACCGCCGCTCTGATGTGCCAGACGTTCATCCACGAAAGCGCTGTAGAGATTTCCCAGATGAATGAATCCCGTCGGACTCGGCGCCAGACGCGTTACCCTCGCGCCTTCCGGCAGCTGCCTCGGCGGGTAAACAGCCTCATAATCCTGAGGGGTCTTTGTGATATGCGGAAAGAGAAGATCCGCCAGCTTTCTGTAATCCATAACTGTCCTCCAACAAAATAATATCTTTTTCCTTCTGTCCGTCTCCGCTTTCCCGGCTTTGCCGGTCCCGCGCCCGCTGCAGTCATTGCCGTCAGCGGTGATTTTCTGTTTCTTCCTGTCTGCTGCGTCCGTAGATTTTCAGAATCTCCTCCGAGTAGACCCCTTCTTTTTCATATACGTAGAGAGGATCGAGAAATTTCAGCTCTCTCCCTCCGTTTTTACGGCACTCGATCAGCATCAGATTCGGCTTTTCGCCGATATGAGGGCTGATCATCTGTATGTACTTCGGTTCCAGAGCGTTTTGCCTGCAGAGTACCGCGATATCGACAATTCTCGAAGGGCGGTGAATCATGTAGAAATAACCTCTGTCCTGCAGAAGATAGGACGCCTGTCCGATAAAATCGGAAAGGCGTGCTGTCGTCTCATGCCGTGCCGCCGTCAGAGCATCCTCCGCATTGATAATCCCCGTTCCTGCCGCCATATACGGCGGATTTGTCACCACGCAGTCGAAACTGCCTGCCCGAAAGATTTCGCCCAGAGACATCACATCGGCATGGACGATCCGGATACGCTCCGCCAGCCCGTTTCGCTCGGCATTGCGCTGCGCCAGACTGCAGGCACGCTCCTGCAGTTCCACACCGCAAAATGACTCTGCACCTCCCAGGCTGCTCATAATCAGAGGAATGACGCCGTTGTTCGTTCCCAGATCGGCTACCTTCCGATGGGCTGTGCGTGAAGCAAAGGATGCCAGAAGCACAGCGTCGATTCCGTAACAGAACATCCTGTCATCCTGTATCAGAGTCAGTCCGCCGAATCCGATCTCATCTGTTTTTTCCGCCATCGGTCAGTCTCCAAGAAGACTCTTCACCTCCTCCGGCAGCGCATTGAGATCTTCCTCCTCCTGTCTGCGGACATTCCGTTTTTTTCCGAGACGCCGGATTTCCGACTTATTATACACGCTGACATCCGCGCTGAGTTTTTCCTCGTCAGATGACTGTTCTTTCCTGCCGGAATCCTGTACCAGGCGTACTTTTACCTTCTCTCTGAGAATGTTTGTCTCCACCACGACGCCGACACCGTCCGGCGTGCGGACGCGTTCGCCCTGGTCGGGAAGTCCCGCTTTCAGCGCACAGTATGCCTCATTTTCATACTTCAGACAGCACATGAGCCTGCCGCAGATTCCCGAAATCTTGGCGGGATTCAGGGAGAGCCCCTGCGTCTTTGCCATCTTGATCGAAACCGGCTCAAACTCCCGCAGCCAGGTATGGCAGCACAGCCCCCTGCCGCAGTTTCCTATGCCGCCCAGCATTTTCGCCTCATCGCGTACACCGATCTGCCGCAGTTCGATTCTCATTTTGAAAACACTGGCCAGATCCTTTACCAGCTCCCGGAAATCCACTCTGCCGTCGGCGGTGAAGTAGAAAATCACCTTCGTATTGTCAAACGTGTATTCCACATCGATCAGTTTCATCTCCAGGCCCCGGCCGTCGATCTTCTTCTGACAGATATCCAGCGCCTCCTGTTTTTTTGACAGATTTTCCTGGTGCCTGCGCTGATCCTCTTCGTCAGCGGCGCGCAGCACCTTTTTCAGCGGCTGAACGACCGATTTCTCGCTGACCTCTTCCGGTCCGCGTGTGATCTCGCCGTATTCCAGTCCGCGGGCGGTCTCCACGATGACAAAATCCCCCTCTTTTAGCATGAGCTCTCCGGGATCGAAATAATAGATCTTGCCCGCCGCCTTAAATCTTACGCCTACCACTGTAACCATTTTTTTATACCTTTTCTGCCGGAAAAACCGGGACATTCCGGAATTCCGCCGCGGCCCCGCCGCCGGCGATTCCCCTTTCAGCCTCTCAGCTTTTCCTGTAAATCGAATATCATATATTTTATCGCACGCCCCGGGCTGACATTGAAAGCCAGATCTCTCAGAGCTTTTTCCGCACAGACCGCCGCTTCGGCCATCTGTTCCGCGCTGAAGGAGGCCGCACACCGTCTGATGAGCGGAATTTCTTCCCGGTGGATGAGCAGTCTTCCGCTGTGATCATAAAACGATACGAGAACGTCGCGGAAAAACGTTTCCGCACAGGAAACCCATTGTTCCGCCGTCTCTCTGGAGGAAGCGAATCCGGCGATCTGCCCGGAAAGCGCATAAAACGGTTTCCCTTCGAGAATGTCACAGGCAAAACGCAGCGCCTTCTCCCTTTCCTCCGCCGAAAAAAGAGTCTCACCTTCCGACGAGGATGCCAGCCGGAATAAAATACAGCGCGAACGTATCGTCGGCGCCAGGAGTTCTGCGTTCTCTGTCAGAAGCAGGATTTTCACACCGGAAGGCGGTTCTTCCAGCGTCTTTAACAGCCTGTTTTGTGCTCTCAGCGTCATGTGTTCCGCACTTCGGACGATCATGAAGACCGGACGTCCGGTGTAAGATTTTTTCATGGCAGCCGAAATCAGCGCTTCGATATCCCGGTCCCGCACCGATCCTTCTCCTCCGATAAAGGATACATCTTCACTGTTTCCCGCTTCGAACTTTCTGCAGGACGTACAGATGCCGCAGGCATCGCCGTCCTGCCGCTCACAGAGAGCCGCCCTGACGAATGCTTTTGCCAGCGCTTCCGTATCTTCAGCCTTTCCTTCGAAGAGACATCCGTGAAAGATTCTCCCGCTGCGTATCATTTTCTTTAAGCGTACGATCAGATTTTCATTTCCCTGCAGATCAGCAAATGACATATTCCGCTCCTCTAATCCGGGTGATTCCGCCGCAGCAGCAAGCTCACTCCGCCGCTTTCCTCCCGTCCGGCCTCATTTTTTCCTATTCTTTTCGCGTTTCTTCTGTTTCCTGTCCCCTCCGGGCGAAAAGCGCCTCGACACACCGGCGGATCTCTCCGGCAATTTCATCGGCCGGCAGTTCTCCGTCGATGACGCGGATGCGCTCCGGCTCCTTTTCCGCCAGCGCGAGATATCCCCGCAGAACTTCACGGTGAAAAGCATCCTCCTGCGCATCCATCCGGTCCTCTTCCGACACGGCCCGGCGGCGCCTCATGGCCGACGGATCCGTCCGCAGAAGAAAAGTGAGATCCGGCCGGATTCCGTTGACCGCAGGTTCGTTGACCGTGCGGACGATATCTCCCAGACCTCGTCCGAATCCCTGATATGCGATGCTGGAATCGAGAAAGCGATCGCTGATGACGACACATCCTCTCTGCAGAGCGGGAAGGATCACCTCTCCCACCAGCTGAGCTCTGGATGCAGCATACAGCAACGTCTCCGTGACGGGAAGAATACTTTCATTTTTCCGGTCCAGCAGAATAGACCGGATCTGATCTCCGATTCCGGTGCCTCCCGGTTCTCTCGTCAGAATACAGTCGACCTCCGCTTCTTCCAGATACTGTTTCAGCATTCCGATCTGCGTCGTTTTTCCCGACGCATCCGGTCCTTCAAATGTAATAAATATACCGCCTCTTCTATATTGACCGCTCATTTTTCCCTGTCTTTTTTCTCTTTTGTATCCTTTTTGTCTTTCAGCACTTCGTCCAGAATGGAGTTCATCATGACGGCGCTGATATAAATAAGGGGTATGACGAGAGCCACGATGAGCAGCACCTTGAAAACGATCATGCCATCCTCCTTCTGCAATCTCTGAAACGAACGGCAAGCGTCCTGTCCTGCGCCGTACCTTCCCGGATTCAGTCTAACAAATTATTATACCATGCCATGCAGGATTTAACCACAGGAATCGAAGACCCCCGGCCGGTTTACCGCCCCGCAGCCGGCTGTTTCCGCTCCCCGCCCAGAAGCTGTTAGTTATATGGAAAGTTTTTCTATAAGTTTTTTCATATCTGCGGGCAGCGGAGCCTCGCAGACAATTTTCTGTCCGCTGACCGGCTGGAAAAAAGACAGAGAGGCAGCGTGAAGCGCCTGTCTGCCGATCAGCTGCGGCTCCTCTCTGCCGTACAGAGAATCCCCCACCAGAGGATGACCGGTATATGCCATATGCACCCTGATCTGATGCGTTCTTCCCGTCTCCAGCTTCAGCCGGACAAACGTAAATCCGGACGGCGGCTCTTCCTCTGTCTTTTTACCGGCAAACCTCTGCAATACGCGGTAATGTGTGACAGACGGATATCCGTCCTCCATGACCCATCTCTGCACGCTGTCTTCCTGTGGCCTTCCGATAGGCAGATCCACCGTACCGTTTTCTTCCGGGATCATGCCGTGTACCACCGCCAGATACGTCTTTTCCACCTGATTCCGTTTCATCTGCTTCATCATGGAATCCTGACAGTGAGAATTCTTTGCGACGATCAGAAGTCCGCTGGTATCTCTGTCCAGCCGGTTCACAAAGCGGATCTTGAAGGAATGTCCGCTGCGCTCCATATACCGCATAAGGCCGTTGGCTATCGTGCCGGATGGATGCCCTTTTGTCGGATGGACGACGATGCCGGGCTGTTTGTCGATGACCAGAAGATCTTCGTCCTCATAGACCGGACAGATCGGAATGTCCTCAGGAAGAAAAGAACACCGTTCCTCCGGCAGCTGTACCCGTATCACATCTCCCTCTATGACATCGGCGAACAGACGGACCTGAACGCCGTTTCGCATCACCTTTCCACCGCTCTTCAGCTTCTGCAGCAGGCGGGAGGAAAAGCCCATACGCCTTTTTAAGATCTGCTTCACCGTCATCTCTCCGTCGTCAGCCGTCACGGTATATACAAAGCGGTCTTCCGCTTCGGAGACAGCAGGCTCCAAAGACTCCGATGCGCCGGATATCCCGCCGGCTTCCGGTATCTCCTTCATTTCTCTGCGTACGATATCGGTAAGCTCTCTCTTCCAGTCTCTATCCGGCATAACTTCTCCTGACATGTTTTTCCTGACTCCTGCTCTCTTTTTCTGTACATTCTCATTCCGCCTCCGCCGCTTTTCCCCGCGTTTCCGCTCTTTCAGCGCGGAACACCGGGCTGCAGTGTCTTTCCTACAGAATCTTGTCCTTTACCTTGCTCCAGAAATTGTAGCTGCTGAAACGTACGATTTTCGCCTTGCGTCCCGCGACACCGACGGTAACCTTTTTTACATCGTCTCTGGCCACGATCCTGCCGTCCTCGATGACGACCACAAAGCGGTCCTCGGCCTTTGCGGGCAGAATTTCGATGGTTTTGTTCGTCGGTACGATGATGCCTGACGTAAAGGAACGGTAAGCGGAATTATTTACGGGAGCGATAGGCGTAATCTGGAGCATATCCACCTCCGGATCGACGATGACGCCGCCCAGGGAATAATTATACGCCGTGCTGCCCGCCGGCGTGCATATGAGAATTCCGTCCCCGCTGAACCTCGAGATATAATTTTTGCCGATGCTCATATCCAGATGCATCAGCCGTTCGCCCTCACCGCGTATGACGATCTCATTGATGGCCGTAATCTGCTTCGTCTCGCTCTCCGTGCAGATTTCCGCACTCAGTGCGCTGTTTTCCTGTATGTGATAATCGCCGTGCGCCAGCATCCTGATCAGCTCATCGATACCGTCGACGGTGATTTCCTGGAAAAAGCCGAGATGTCCCGTATTGATGCCCACAATAGGTGCTTCCGGAAAATCATACTGGCGAAGGAGCCTCAGAAGAGCTCCATCGCCTCCGATACAGAAAATCAGATCGGCCTTTTTCTCATCTTCGCTGAATTCGGCGCCTGCTGCGACCATCTTCGATCTCACTTCCTGTACGATCTGCGCCGAAGTTTCATCGCCGTTGGCGAAAATATGAAACTTTTTAATCATTTTGTACCAGTTCCTCCAGCTGATCGATCAGTCCGCGGAATGTCTCCATGGCGCTCTCCACCACGTCCGGTCTGCTCATATCCACTCCCGCGCCCTTCAGAAGTTCGATAGGATAATCACTGTCGCCGGCCGCAAGAAATTCCATATAGGCGTCACGCGCCGTCTCTCCCTCCCGCAGTATCTTTTCGGAAATCGCCACCGCCGCCGAATAGCCGGTGGCGTATTTGTAGACGTAAAAGGCATTATAAAAATGCGGGATCCGCGCCCATTCCATGGCGATTCTATCATCATAGGTCACATCCGGACCGAAATATTTTCTGTTCAGGCCGCCGTAGATTTCACACAGACGATCCGCCGTCATGACTTCGCCTTTTCCCACCGCTTCGTGAACGGCCAGCTCAAATTCCGCAAACATCGTCTGACGGAACACGGTAGCGCGGAATTCCTCGATATAAATCGTCAGCAGATAGAGCTTTTCCTCTCTGTCCGTGCAGTCCGCCAGCAGATCGTGCATCAGCAGGCACTCGTTGACCGTGGAAGCCACCTCTGCGGTGAAAATGGAATGTCCCCCGTAAATATACGGCTGTTTTTCCCTCGTATAATAGGAATTCATGGAATGACCCAGCTCGTGTACGATGGTAAAGGCATCCTTAAACTGATTATTGTAGTTCAGGAGAACGTACGGCATGCTGTCGTAGCTTCCGAAGGAATAAGCGCCGCTGGTCTTTCCTTCGTTTTCGTAAACGTCGATCCAGCCGGCTTCGATGCCGCGGTTCAGATCCTCCAGATATTTCTCACCCATAGGGCGCAGACCTCTGCGCACCACATCCAGTGCCTCTTCATACGGGACGTTCCGCTTCGGCATATCGACCAGAGGTGCGTACATATCATACATATGAATCTCGTCCACGCCGAGGATCTTCTTTCTCAGACCCACATACCGGTGAAGGACATCGAGATTGCGGTTCACCGTATCCACCAGGCTGCGGTAAACCTCCTCCGGAATGTTATCGCCGTCCAGCTCCGCCGCCAGAGCCGACGGATAATTCCGTATCCCGGAGATGATACAGTTTTTCCTGACATTGTAATAGTAAGTGGACGCCAGCGTATTTTTCTGGGACGTATACGCATCGTAGAGCTTTTCGTAGGCGGCTTTTCTCACTTCTCTGTCAGAGGACTCCATCAGGCTGATATAATTGCCGTGAGTCACTTCGATCTCATCGCCGTCCTCGTCGCGGATATTTCCGAATCTGATATCGGCATTATTGATCATGGAAAAGATCTGCTGCGGCGCACCGGCGATTTCTCCCATCTTCGCCATCAGCTCTTCGGACTCCCGGGAGAGCACGTGCTTTCTGCGGCGGATCAGATCTCTGAGCATATAGGAATATCCCTGCAGTTCCTCATTCTCTCCGAGAAATCTTTCGATCGTCCCCTCCGGCAGCTCTGTCAGCTCCGGCGTAAAAAAGGACGTCCTCGCGGAAATCTGAGACAGAAGGGACTGCGCACGCTGACTCAGCTCCTGATAGCGTGAGACGCGGTTGTCCTCGTCCTTCTTCATTCTGGCGTAGACATAAACCTTTTCCGCCGTCATCCACAGACTGTCTCTGTCCTTCAGAGCGCTGAGAAGATGTCCGGCGCTTTCTCCCAGCGTTCCCGCGTATCCGGCAAACCGCTCCGCCAGCTCTTCCGCCCGGTGAAAATCCTTCTCCCAGGTTTCCTCATCGGCGTACATCGCTTTGATATTCCACTTATATCTGTCGTCGATCTCTTCTCTCTGTTTTAATTTTTTTGAATCTGACATGCTGACCTCTTTTCTGTCCTTTTGTATTTTTGTTTTTCTTTATATTTATTCCCGGTTTTTCCGGTTTTTCTTTCTCCGTTCTGCCGGCCCCTGCCGTTCGGACAGTATGGCCTCATCTGTCCGTTTTATGTCGGCACTCCCGTCCTCCCTCATCCCCGGCCGCCTGCATCCGGAATTTGTGTCACTGCTTCGTATTTTCTTTACAAGACTCATTTTTTCATATTATTATATATAATATTACGAAAAAAACAATGGACAGAACTTTTCCTCTTTCCCCGGAAAGGAAAATTTTTCTGTACCTCCCATATTGTAACCCCGCGGGACAGACCATGCGCGGATCCGGAAACTCCGGTGCCGCCTCTTTCACCGCAACGTAGAAAGGTTTTTTATGACACGCGAAGAAATGATGAAAATACTCGATATCGAGTCGGAAGAAGATTTTATGTATTTCGATCAGTTTGCAGCGCTGATGGAGACCGAGGAGGAGATCGACTACGATATGTTCACCGAGCTTCTTCTGCTGGCCGGACCGGAAACTCTTCCGGATCTCCTGTCATCTTTTTTTGAAGACGTAATCCGGGGAATCCCCGACGACAACACGGACCTGTACGCAGCCGTCCAGTCACAGAAAGATGCACTCATATCTCTTTCCGGTTTCGGCAAAAGCCGCGGATTCGGCTTTCTTGCGGATGAACTTTACCGTTTCAGGGAATGGTATCTGGCACCGGGTTCTGTGATCTGTACGCCGGAGGGAGGCGGTGAAGAGAAACACCTGTCGCCCTGTGAAGCGTTCACGCTTTTCCGTGAGGAAAAACTCTCCGGACAGAAATATCTCTATGATTTTTCGGAAGCGATGCCTCCGGTTCCGGACGACTATCTTCTGGACCGCATCGCGGAGATGTCGGAGGATATGCCGCGGGAAGAAACAGAGGACGGGGATGATGATATACTGCCCGACGAATACGATCCGGATCTGTACGACCCCTCTGTTTCTGCGGGAGACCGTCCCATCGATCCCTACACAGAGGGATTCGTGGACCGGCACAGCCCTGTCATAGAAGGGGACGACATCGACCCGTACCGGGAATAAACACAGTCCGGAGCCGCAGTGTCTATTCAGCGCATTTATCTATCTTTTGTTATTTATCTGTTCGGCCTGCCCGCCTGTTACGGCGGTCAGGCCTGCAAGGAGGACAATCATGAATCAGCCAAATACTACTACTATTCCGGTCTTTACGATCCGGGAAATACGACGGATGGCCAGACGTCAGCTCTCCGGAAGATGGCTCAGAGCACTTCCGGCCATGCTGATTTACGTACTTCTGGTCTCGCTTCCCGGCGTTTTCATGCAGGTCGGCACCTATCTGACCAGCGATCTGCCGGCCATGCTTGAGACTGCCGGCAGTGCGGGAGCTTCCGCCGCCCGGGCGGCCGAGGGCCTTACCATCGGACTCAGTGCGGATACGGTCTCACATCTCAGTATGATGAGCTCTGTTCTGTCTCTTTATATTTTTATCACGGCAGGGCCTTTCAGTCTGTCACTGTGCTCGCTGTGTCTGCGGATCCTCAGAAACCGCAAATACTCGACGAAAACGATTTTCTCCGGCTTTTCGGAATTCGGCAAAGGCTTTCTCACCTATCTTCTGGTGGCGATTTTCACGTTTCTCTGGACGCTGGTATTCATGATTCCGGGAAGCATGGTCATCAGCGCGGGAATCGTCGCGGGCAGTTCTTTTGCCATTTTTCTGTCATCCCTGCTGTTTTTTATCATCGTCATCGCGCTGGTTATCTTTCTGATGCGGTACGAGCTCGCCTTTTTCATCGCAGCGGATGAAAATATCACCGTCAGGGAAGCGGTCAGCAAAAGCGTGCGCCTGATGAAAGGAAATATTTCCAACTATTTCCTTATGATGCTGTCTTTCCTGCCGTGGATTCTGCTGACAGCCGTTCCCGTCTTCTTCGCGCTCGTCACTTTTTTCCTGGCGCTTACAGAAGGATCCGCCGTCTTTTCCGTTCTCTCCGTCGTCCTCACACTGGTCTCCGTCGTCTGCTACGCTCTTCTGACCCTTTATATGAAGACGACCTCCGCCGTCTTTTATTCCGGCATCACCGGCAATTTCCGCTCTGTATCTCAGAACTCCGGAACTTTGTCCGGCGGCGAAGACGGAAAAGATATAAACAAAGAGTGAGACAGA
>CAJFPD010000104.1 GCA_904398315.1 Candidatus Alangreenwoodia gallinarii
GCTGGAAGTAGCGCAGATCGTAAATCCGCAGCTCACAGTCATCGACGCCATAGATGCCATGGAGGGAAACGGCCCCACCGGAGGCACTACCCGTCCGATGCACCTGCTGCTCGCGGCCAGAGATTTCTACACTCAGGATTACTTCGCCGCAAAACTCATGGGACTGAACCCGATGGAAATCTCCATGATCCGTCAGGCCGTCAAACAGGGGCTGGCGCACCCGGAAGAGATCACTCTGCGCGGCGACGATCTCCCGGAGAATATCGAGCCCTTCCGTCTGCCCGATACAAAATCCCTCACCTTCGCCGACAATGTTCCTGCGTTCGTGCGGCGGCCTTTTTTATTCTTCGCCTCAAAGCTGCTGAAATCCTATCCTCAGCTGAAAAAAGACGCCTGTATCGGCTGCGGAAAATGCGCGGAAAGTTGTCCCGCCCACGTCATCCGGATCGAAAAGGGAAAGGCGAAATTTAAAAAGCGGGGCTGCATCTCCTGTTTCTGTTGTCAGGAGATGTGCCCCGCCAAAGCCATTTCCGTCCGGAAAGCGCTGTAGATATCATTGTCTTTTGGCGATATTTCCTTTTATCATTCCGGTCACATCCGTTTCCCCTTCGATCGCCTCTGTCAAAAAACAGAACATCTCCCGCGGAAATCATATTCGACCTGCAGGAGATGTTCTGTTTTTATTCTTTAATTACCGGTTACATTTCTTACCGTTTTCCGTTTCTCCGACTCGGATCTGATGTTCCTATACAACAAACATCAGCATCGAAGAAAATTCCGAAAGCGGGATGCCCCGGAAACCGAATCTTCACACAGAGTCGTTGTCTCTACGCTTCCAGATCCATATATCTTACGATCATCTGAGCTGCCTGCGCACGCGTTGCCAGTCCCTTCGGGCTGAGCATATCGTTGCCGACGCCGTTCATGACGCCGTTCTCTACGGCCCAGGTCAGAGCCTGTACCGCATATCCGCCGGCAGAGGATGCATCCGCAAATCCGGACAGAGATCCCTCTGTCTCCGGCGAACCTGCGTAGCGATACAGCATCGTCGCCAGCTGCTCGCGTGTAATGTCATTCAGCGGAGCAAACGTTCCGTCCGCATATCCCGTCACGATCTCCCCGGCAGCCGCCCAGGCCACCGCAGGCGCATACCAGGAATCCGAAGGAACATCACTGAAAATGTTTTCCGCTCCGGCAGCAGGATTATCTTCCATATTGTATATAATCTGTGCCAGCATCGCACGTGACAGATTGGCGCCCGGAGCAAATCTGCCTTCGCCCACGCCGTTCATGACGCCTTCCTCTGTAACTCTCTGAACTGCAGCAGCATACCACGCGCTGTCAGGCACATCAGAATATCCGGCGGCAGATTCGCCGGAACCGTCCGTTACCGCATCAAAAGCGGCGTTGCTGATAAAGTTGAATTCATCACGCTGGTGAATCTTGTTGGTCAGCGTATTGGCAAAAAGAACCACATCGAGCGTAGCTCCATTCGCACCGGAACCTTCATAGGAGAACGCCTGAATCGAATCGTTCCGGAATGCGGAATAATTTTCTCCTGTGCTCGGCAGGAATCCTTCCAGCAGTCCTTTACTGCTGTCCAGTTTTACGAGAACCTTTGCGCCCTCCGGAACGGCGGAGAAATATGCCGCGCCGTATCCGTAGAGAATATCATCACCTTCCGCGATATAACTGGCATTTATCATCGTCTCTTCCGGATAGGTGACATAGGACAGCGCATCCATGCCGCCCCTTACCGACTGATAACCGACGCTTCCTGCCGTAAACAGTTCTGTCGCTGACGGAACAGCATTCTGGCCGTAGCCGATATACGCCGTACCCGCTCTGACGGCTGCCATAGCTTCGTCGTCAAGCGCGGCCGCACCGATAATCAGATCCGCTTCCGAAGCGTTTTCCGTTACGCGGAAGCCCAGAAGTTCCATAGCCTGACGGTCATAGTTATACTGATAAGCACCGCTGACCAGAGAAGACTTTACAAATCCGGACGTATTGTCCGCAGGCTTACCGCTGATATAGATTACCGGAGCCTTTGTCATCTCATTGGCAGCAGGGGCATCCGATGCTTCGATGCCGATACCTGTCACGATATACTGAGGATCAAGACTTTCCCATGCGGCATAATCACACAGGAAACTTCCCTTGTATTCCCCTTCTGTGATGACAGAAACTTTTTTTCCGTTCTGCAGCAGAGAATTGACCGCCGCTGTAGAATCCTCGGAAGCGTTGACGATGATAACCTCGGCGCCCTCTGGGCCGCTGAAGGAAGATCTGACACCCCGGATGTAGGCCGCACAGTCTTCTTCGTCCATCATAGATCCGCATACGGCTTCGATATTTTCGTAAGCTTCCGGATCAGCACATGTGGCCATGTCGAATCCGCGCGTCTTATTAAATGCGGTAATGCCTTCCGAATAGAGCTGCGGCCATTCCGTAATAACGGTACCGTCATAAAGCACGCCGTTTGCCACCGATCTCTTCGCCTGATACATCGTGACGATCATCGTACCGGCCGGATATTCCACACCGTCATAGGAAAAAGTATCTTCTGTCAGCTGAACCTTTACGCCGTTGCGTGTAAGCCAGGTCATCATATCATTTGCCGCCTGGAGATTGTGCTGATTTTCGGCATCCAGAGGAATGATATAGCATTCCGGATAGAAGTTGCCGTTTTCTTCGTATGTCGGACGGAAGAGATCCGCTTCTCCGCCCTCTACATCATACTGATCGCAGAACCACGGTTCCACTTCGTCGTTGGAGTTCGCATTGGTAACACCGCGTTCCAGAATTTTTGTCTGTGCGGTGAGATAGGATTCTTTATTATCGGCGATATAATTCGACTGTCCCAGCTGGCCGTAGCCGAGTGCCTGAACCATATAATCATCGTATGCCGGTACTTCTACCGTATAGGAGACAGTACCGTGAAGCATCGCGTACTGCGGTGTATAGCTGGTGGACATATCATCCCAAGGATCTGCCCATACAGTCTGACTGCCGCTTCCCGTATATTCGAGATAATCGCGCTGCGGAATCACGTAACTGTTGTGTCCCTCATTATTGGCCACCGCCGCGATGCCGAGAGCTTCTCCGCCGGTCATGAGATGTTCCGCCAGCAGATCATACTCGAAATTCGGTTCATGAGGAGGATCACACGGCTCACACTGAAACGCCTCCACTCTGCCGTGGAATTCCGTAAAGCTGACCGGATTCCACTCGGAAATCAGATGTGTCATATTCTGCGTTTCCGCCTGGGTCTGGAAGGAATTGTCACGGTTCAGATCGAAACCGCCGGAAGACGTTCTGGTCAGATAAGTACGCCCCTCCACATTTTCCTCCGGAACGATAATATAGAATACATCGTCCAGAAGCTCATCGATGCTTACCGTCTCCTCTTCTATCGTATAATACTTTTCCAGATCCACCTTTCCGGATACCGGTTCACCGTCTCCGGCGTGAATATAGCCGAGATAGGTGGCGGTATCTTTTACGAGATCAGGAACAGCTACAGAGCCCGCAGCGCCTTCCGGACCCATCTGTTCCGCCAGCTTCGCCTCTCCTTCCGGAGTGAAGCCCGTAAGCCTGTCGTAACTGATCTCTCCGCTCTCGCTTGCCGCTGCTTCCATCAGCATCCATGCAAATTCCAGGACACCGTCTGACGCCGCTACTTCATTCGAATGAACGTTGGAATACATCACAGGAACCTGGTAATTTCCCAGCGTTCCGTTTTCAATTTTTTTCAGAAGCGCCGACGGATTCGTCTCCGCTTCTTCTTTTATGGACTGCCATTTCTCCACCGCAGATTTACTTTTCGCCACGATCAGATAAGGCATGTCCAAAGAAGCCAGTCCGTTATCTCCCTGACTCTTTCCCATGGAGAATTTTTCTACATAAAGATCGGTCTCATCCGCTGCAAAATCCACGATCTTATCGATCTCATCATAGATTTCGGACATCGTGTGGAAATTATCGTAAGGAGCGATCTTCAGCTCCGCATAACCCAGAGTCTCATCTCCCGACTCTGCTGTCAGCCGGAAATATCCGCTGACATCCATATATGTACCGCCGTTGGAATGAGGCACGCTCAGATCTGCATTGCCGTTTCTGTCATAAAAATAGCAATTATTGCGGAATGTCACCGTCAGATATACCTGGCCGTCTTTCGTCTCCGCGCCGCTTACCACATCGGTAAACAGTTTCGTCTTACCGTCCGAACAGATCCAGCTGTCCAGCGTACCGCCCTGATACTGGTTCGGATACTGTGCAGGATCCACATATGTCCTGCTGTTGTCGCGCAGCAGAGACCATGTCACCGTCTCAGCGGCTTCTTTCGCTTCAGCTTCCGTCATATCCACCGGCACGGATGCCTTGAAGGTCCTGGAAGCGGAAAGAGATACCGCATCATCCCCTCCGTCTTCAGAGGTGTTTACAAAACTGGCCGCAGGAGCAGAGGCATCTGCCGCTTCGACGGCAAACGACGGCACTGCACAGACGGACAGCACGAGCGCGACAGTCATGATGACTGCAAAAAAGCGCTCAGATGCACGTACAGATTTTCTCATACATCTTTTTCCTTTCTTTCTCCTGAATCATTGCAAAATCACTCGTCCGCTTTCCGTTCGGCGGCGGAAGCCGGACGGCAGAGGCCACCTGCCGAAAAAAAGCTGCCTCCACTATCTCTGGATATGTGGAGGCAGCCTTAAAAGTGCCGCTTAATCCGGGCTACGAGACAAATGATCTTTAGAACAAAATAACACTATATTCTTGTCATGTCAACGTTTCCCTGCACTGTAATACATCTTTTTCTGCCGGGATGTGATTTCTCCCGTCGTTCATATTGTCCCGGCCAGCTCTTTCATCAGTTCTTTGACCGTTGTGATCTCTCTGATCTCGCCGACACGCGCTCCGCAGAAAAAAAGCCCGTTCTGACGATCTCCCCGGACCGCATCGATCAGCGCCTGGGTGATGCAGTAATCTGCGGTCTTCGGATTGCAGGCTTTCAGACAGTTGAAACACCAGGAAATTTTCTCTCCGCCTCTGTTCACTCTCTCGATAAAAGCGTTGCGCAGCGCGCGTCCCGGCATCCCCACCGGACTCTTTATAATCGCAATATCTTCTTCTCCGGCCTCGATATACGCCTGCTTATATTCCGGACTGGCATCGCATTCCTCCGTAGCCACAAAACGCGATCCGACCTGCACGCCGTCACAGCCGATATCGATCTGATGACGGACGTCTTCAGCGGAAAAAATCCCTCCAGCGGAAAAGACGGGAATGCGGCGTCCGTATTTTTCTGCAAAACTGTCTCTGACCCTGAGAATCTTTCTGATTTCCTCATCATAATTCAGCGAAAGCGCCTGTTCCAGCTCCTCCTGTGAAAAACCGAGATGGCCGCCGGCCAGCGGTCCCTCGATGACCAGAAAATCTGCTGTTCGCTGATATTTCCTGTCCCACGTCTTCAGAATCACTCTGGCCGATTTTTCGCTGGAAACGATGGGAGCCAGGCAGATATCGCCGTTTTTCGCATATTTCGGAAGGTGAGAAGGCAGCCCCGCTCCGGAAATAATGGCATCGGCACCGGCTTCCGCACATACCCGCACATAATCTCCGTACAGCTGAGTCACAGCCATGAGATTGACGGCGATCATACCGTTTCCTTCTGAAATTTCCCGTGCGCGGGCGATATGAGCGCGGAGTGCGCGGAGATTAGCCGCTTCCGGATCTTTTCGGAAATCGGGATCATCGTAACCGATCTGAGCCGCTGAAATAACGCCCATTCCTCCCTCTTTCGCCACGGCACCGGCGAGTCTGCACCGGCTGACGCCGATTCCCATGCCGCCCTGAATCACCGGTATATTTAAAGTATGTTCACCGATTTTCACTGCATTCCATTTCATTTCACTGTTCTCCTTTATCGCACGCTTCTGCCCGGGCAGAACGATACATGGTCTTTTCCGGTATTCTGTTCCGGATATGTTCAAAACCGGTATTCTGTTTTCAGTCTACCGGATTAAAATCTTTTGTTCATCAAACTATTTTACGCTACAATTCTAATACATTCATCCGACCATGTCAATGTGTTTTACTACTCTTTTATCTGATTATTTCAACCATTTTTCGCGTTGATCATAATCCTGTTTCATCTTCTGTATAATCCTTCCGGAAGCAGAACCGCCGGTTTGCCGGGTATGCCAGAGAACAGATAATCGGAAAAGTATCGGAAAATATCCGAAAACGTGAGCCCGTCTTGTTTTCACAATGCAAAAAGAGCAGAAACCACAGGGCTTCTGCTCTTTTTCATCCGATACCGGCCGGTTTGCCGGTTCTTTATATTTCTTTTTTCCGCATTCAGACCGGAACGATAAATCCGGTATGATATGCCTTACTCGATGATCTCCGTTACGACGCCGGAACCTACCGTTCTTCCGCCTTCTCTGATCGCGAATCTCAGTCCCTCTTCGATCGCA
>CAJFPD010000105.1 GCA_904398315.1 Candidatus Alangreenwoodia gallinarii
AGTTCATGAGCGATGCGGTAGACAGTGATGGCATAGACGCCGGGATAGGAGTAGATAATCTCCTCCATGCTGTATGCCGCCGGGTCTCCGTCAAAAGCTGCCTGTACGTCAGTTTCCAGATATTTCCTTATTTTTCCGATCTGCATCAGGAATTCGTCACATTTGGCTTCGACCTGTTCCCCGATCGCCCCCGCGAATCCGCAGGTAGCGGGATCGCAGCACAGATAGGCTTTCATCATCTGTTTTTTCAGATGATAGCGGATGTCTTCGATCAGTTCTCCCACGTAATATTCTATGTATTCCGATTTGAGATTTTTTACCTCAAAAAATCCCGGAAATACGAGTTTACGGATCGATTCCAGCACATCCACCACGATCTCGCGGTTCGGCTGGGAGACCTTATCGATCTGAGTCGTCAGCGTATGCTTCCGATAACTGTCGATAATATTCTTTACGATTTCCGCCGTCTTTTCCGACATAAATATCCCTCCGCTCTGTTGTAAAATGATATTCCTTTCCTCTATATGCCATATGTATATGCCATATGCCGCAGCGCGTTTCATCGTTCCGCAGCCGTCCCGGATTTTCTGCATTTTCTGCCCTCTGCAGCCGGGTTTCTGCAAAAAGCATTTTCTGTCATTCGCCGAAAAGAGGCGTGGAATAATACCTGTCCCCGCTGTCCGGCAGAATGACTGCAATCCGTTTTCCCCGGTTTTCCGGACGCTTTGCCACTTCGATGGCCGCGTAAAGCGCTGCTCCGGAGGAAATGCCTGCGAGAAATCCCTCCGACTTCGCCAGCTCCCTGCCGATGACAAATCCCGCTTCATCGTCCACAGGAAAGACTTCGTCGTAAATCTCCGTATTCAGAAGCTTCGGAATAAAATTGGCCCCGATGCCCTGAATTTTATGGGGACCGCTTTTTCCCTGCGAGAGCATCGGTGAAGATGCCGGCTCCACAGCGATGACCTTCAGATCCGGATTTTTCGATTTCAGATATTCCCCGGCACCCGTGAGCGTACCGCCCGTTCCGACGCCGGCGATAAAAATATCCACATTGCCGCCGGTATCCTCCCAGATTTCCGGTCCCGTCGTCTGCCGGTGTGCTTGCGCATTGGCGGGATTTTCAAACTGGAGCGGGATAAAACTTCCGGGATGCTGACGTGCCAGCTCTTCGGCCTTTTCCACGGCCCCCGTCATCGCCAGAGCGCCGTCCGTCAGAACGACTTCCGCGCCGTAAGCCTTCAGAATATTGATCCGCTCTCTGCTCATGGTATCCGGCATGGTAAGAATCACGTGATATCCTTTCACCGCCGCTGCAGAAGCCAGGCCGATACCAGTATTTCCCGATGTCGGTTCGATGATGACGGATCCCTCCGAAAGAAGTCCCCGACGCTCAGCATCTTCGATCATCCACAGGGCTGCCCGGTCCTTTGTGCTTCCCGCCGGATTCAGATATTCCAGCTTCGCCAGGATCGTCGCTTCCAGACCGTATTTTTTTTCCATATTGCAGAGTTCCACCAGAGGGGTGCCTCCGATGGCTTCTGTCACATTTTTATAGATTTTTCCCATAGTGAACTCCTTTCCGTCATGCTGCGCCGACAGCACGTGATGACTGCTGATATCCGGTGATATGATTCCCCCGTTCTCCGGTCATCACTCCAGGATCTGAATCACATCCCCCTTCTGCGCCGTTCCCGGCTCGAGAATCTTTACGAAAATTCCCTCCCTCGGCATGACACAGTCACCGGCCGCTTCGCGGATGGCGCAGCCCTGATGACATTCCTTGCCGATCTGCGTCACCTCTGCGAGGGCCGTACCGATCCGCATTTTCGTGCCTATGGGAAGCTCAAAAAGGACGATTCCTCTCGTGACGATATTCTCGCCGAAATCTCCCGGACGCAGCCGGATCTTCGTCAGGAGCTGCTGCAGACGGTCCACGCTCTCCTGTGCCAGCAGCGAGACCTGACGATGCCAGTTTCCCGCGTGGGCATCGCCTTCGATTCCCCAGTCAGGCCGCATCTCGATCCGAGCCGTCGGAGTCTTCTGGACTCCTTTTTTTTCACTGGTACAGACTTCTTCGATATATGCTCTTTTCATTCCTCCGCCTTTCTTTCGTCCTTCTGTTCTCTTTCTTGTCCGTCCTGCGTCCGGCCTGACTGCCGGGCACAGCCGGCGGCTTCAGCCGGATTTTTTCGCATTTTGTCTTCCGGTTCCCGGAAGACTGTATTATTTATATGTTATCCGCAATCGCTCCGGCAATCAATAGCAAAACGGCAAAACGCCGGCGCAAAATTTTGCGCCGGCGTTTTGCCGTCCGTGTCATGATACAGATCCTGCGTTTTTCACGCGTTTCTTTATAATCGCCCGGCACTCCGCTCTTCTGAGATCCGGAATTTTCCGCCATACCGCAATCGTACATACGGTGCACTTTCTGCCGGGACGTTTTCAGGAAGCGGACGGAACTGTCATTCCCGCCGGAATATCCTCCGCCGCGATATATCCCGTGATATAATTGTCGCTGCTGTTATACAGCGTCAGATAATAGACTTTGTCTGTTCCGAGCAGGGACTCCTCTGTTCCGATATCGGAGACCGAGGATCTCATGCGGAAAAACAGCTGATTGATCAGGTCGCTGTCCTCCGTGACGACAGAATTTTCATCATCAGACGGATCGATATCATCATTCAGAAACTGCGGTATCGTCCATCCTGATGAATCCAGATCAAAAGCGGTGACAGCCGCACAGCGATACTCTGAGGAGATATCTCCCAGATATCCGTGTTCTGTGAGCCAGTTCATGGCTTCCGTATCTGTCGTGTAGATATAAAGGACTCTGGTATTTGTGGAGGTGTTCTCCTCACCCGACTGTTCGTTGTAAAAGATATCCAGCTCATAGCACTCCACTCCGTTGCCGAAAGCTGCCATCTCTTTGCCTGACGCATTCCTAATCTCGTCGAGATAAACGCGGTAGAGCTCCTGTGTCTCCTCTTTGTTCAGGCTGATGGAAGAGGCTTCATAGTAAGACGTATCGTAAGATCCTTCATATTCACCCGTTTCCATGTCCATCTCTCCTCCGCTCTGGAACACTCCCTGAATCGGGAGGAGACTTGCGGAGACAATATTCTCTTCGGGAACATACAGATTTTCTGCAATATATTCTTTCCATTCCGCGCTTTCCTGCAGAGCGGCAAATGCCTGACCGGGATAAAAAAGCCCCTCCGGAACATAATAAGAGCGCGTCATCGTCTCTTTATAATCATCACCGTTCGCATTTCCGGTGAAGTAGGTCAGAGTAATATTGGTAACCGTCTCGTAATCCGGTGCGTTCTCACTGGCATCCTTCATTTCTGTCAGATCCCTGTGAAGATCTTCCACGAGAGCAACGGTTTCCGGATCTGTCAGGATTGCCGGAGATTCATAATACGACTTCCCGATGCCGCTGACTCTCACGCCGTCCGCTTCGCCTTCACCCGGTACTCTCGACTCAAATCCGGTGAGATCAAAGGTGATCACCGCGAAAAAGGCGCAGGCGACGATGAGATAGGAAATCATGATTTTCAATAGACCCCGGTCGAACACGCGGATCGTCTTCATGATGATCATGCGGATGATGATGATCGCCAGAACGGCTCCTGCAATATATCCGAAGACCGTCATTTTTGCGGACTGATGGAAGGCTTCATGAAATATGAAACCGAGAAGCGACATGCCAAGGAATCCGAAGATCAGCGTGATCGCCACATTTGCCGCCTTGAAGACGACTCCGTCTGTCGCCCTCTCCAGGCGTCGCTTTCTGTACAGAAGCAGAGAAAAAGCTGTGATAGCTGCCGCAATCAGCAGGTAGATCAGGCTTTCCACCACTCCGAAGTGAGAACTATCCACAGATTGTATCAGCGGATGAAGCCGCATTATATACGTAAACGACGAACCGTTGTATCCGAACAGATAGATGTCGAAAAACTGCATCAGCAACAGGTAGCATACCGGCACGAGAGCATTGAATCCCACCGCCGCGATAAAATGATGCAGCGACATACCGGTGATCATGCCCCCGAATACGGTGATAGACAGGATATAAAGGGAGATCAGGATATAATCCCACATCCACCTGACGATATCAGCTCTGGCAAAGATATTTCTCCCTGTCTCCGCTGCCTGCTGCGCGCCCTGAGCCGCTATCTGAGAACCGACGGTCAGACTGTCCGGATCGTAGATCGGCGAAGCGATGATCAGAAGCACGATGCCTGTCAGGATGATAGGAAGAATCGTGAACAACGCACAGGACAGGAAGTGCCCGCCGAACAGAATATTTCTCGTCACCGGCTGCGAATGAACCGTTATCACACTTCCCGTGCGGTGCAGATAGCTGAAGATCAGCAGCCCCGACAGAATCGGAACCCAGGCCATATTGACTATGAGAAACGGATTCCGGCCGCTGAGCATCGCATCCACCAGCTGGCCGACGACCATGGCATTTTCCCCGCCGTTTTTCGTGATCAGTCCGTAATTTACGATGATCGGCAGCAGACCGAAGAGAAAATATCCGATGAAAGCCAGGACGGGAATCGCCCAGAATCGCCGGAAATCCTCCCGGATGATCGCAGGCGAAACGCTAAAGAATGATATCTTTGACTTCATAGTTTTCCCCTCCCAGTTCATATATGAATATTTCCTCCAGCGTCAGCGGAAGCACGTCGAAGAGGATCGGATGAAACTCCTCGATTTTTTTCCTGATCTTTTCGCTGTCGTTGCGGACGATCAGAAGATCCACCTTGCCCCTGGATTCCCGGTGAATCACGTTCAGTCCGCGGTAGCGTTTCTCCGGATCCCCTTCTTCCCGGAATGCCACCTGAATTTTATTGATATCCGATTTCAGCTCGTCGAGATCCCGCTCGATCTTCATCTCGCCCCTGTCGAGAATGCCGATACTGTCACAGATCCCTTCCATTTCTCTCAGATTGTGGGAGGAGATGAGAGCTGTCATCCCGTCCGTCACATCTTCGATGATATACTTCCACACGAGCTGCCGGATGATGGGATCCAGACCATCGATAGGCTCATCGAGAATCAGATACTGAGGATGAATCGACATCGTCAGTATAAAAGCTGCCTGCTTCTGCATCCCCTTGGAAAAACTGTTCATCTTTTTCCTGCTGTGCAGGCCGAATGTCTTGATCATTTCCTGATATCTCTCTTCGTCCCAGTCCGGATACAGAGAGCGGTAATAGCGCACCGCCTCTTTCAGGGTATAGGAAGCGAACCAGCTGAGATCATCCGGTACAAATCCGATCTTCGCCTTCAGCGACGCGTTTTCATATACGGGTTCTCCGTCGAACAGGATTTCCCCCGAATCCTGCTTCAGGATACCTGCGAGGTGTTTGATGATCGTCGTCTTTCCCGATCCGTTCGTCCCTACCAGACCGTAGATGGAACCGCTCTCCACATGAAGCGACAGATCCTTCAGCGCATGAAAACCGTCAAAATATTTATTCACGTTCTTTACGGTGATCACTTTCCTCACCTCCTTCTCCGTATACTTCATCTACTTTTTCCTTCACTTCGTCCGATGTCACCCCCATGAACATCAGCTCCCGCACTGCGAATTTCAGATCCTCGCTGACCTCGCCGATGCGTTTTTCATCAAACCTCATCTCTTCCCGCTCCTTTACGAAACTGCCGCGTCCGTTCACCGTATAGATAAACCCCTGATGCTCTAATTCCCGATACGCCTTTTGAATCGTATTCGGATTGACGGTGAGCGTCCTTGACAGCTCGCGGACAGAAGGCAGCTTTGATTCGGCGGGGAGAAGCCCCGTGACGATCAGTTCCTTGACATTATCGACGACCTGTTCGTAGATGGACTTTCTGCTCTTCATGTCAACCTGAAACAAAATCAGTCCCCCTTTCCTTAGCGTTTCCGGGATAAAAAACAGTTTGATCATAGCCGTTTCCGCTCATCACTGTTTCTCATCTCTTTCCGTACTTAGTGTACCATTTATGTTAGTACACTGTCAACAGTTTTTTTACTGAGAAACACTGTGGGCCTTGCCCGAAGAGCGAAGCGAACAGTTGGTTTCCTGTGCGCGTCAGCCGCCCTGACGGCCGCATAAAAAATATGGCGACACCGTCGCCGGAGATAAGACGGCAGGCCTGAAAACCTGCCGCGGACTGTTTCTTTCAGATAAACAGTATAAAACAGTTGACATACAGTTATATACTGTTATATACTGTTATCACAAAAGCGGAACCTGCAGCATACGTCATGACAGCCGGCTTTTTCCGCTCTTCCGGCCGGCAGAAGCAAGAGGGAACCCTATATGAATATCATCATCGCACATTCCTCGATGGTGCCGATCTACGAGCAGATCATCGCCCAGATCAAAGCCGCCGTTCTTTCCGGCGAGCTTGGACCTGACGATGCGCTGCCGTCGGTCCGTGCCCTGTCGAAGGAGCTGAAAATCAGCGCTCTCACCGTAAAAAAAGCGTACGACCGTCTGGAAGAAGAAGGCTGCATCGTTACCGTTCACGGCAAAGGCAGTTTTGTCTCCGGTTCCGGTACGGATCTTCTCGCGGAAGAACGCAGAAAAGACGTGGAGGCCGATCTGGAAAAAGCCGTTCAGAAAGGAAGGCAGTACGGCATGAGCGATCGGGAGATCCGAGATCTCTTCGATCTGCTTCTGGAGGAATGACCGAGGTTTCCGGAAGAATGGCCGCGGCGGATCGCCGGCAGAACACCGGTCCGCCTCGCAGACGCCGGTCGCCCGCTGATTTCAGATATATTTCAGGAGGATAAAACACATGCTCGCCATCGACCATCTCAGAAAAAACTACGGCGCTTTCCGTCTGGACTGCACGCTGTCCGTAAAGCCGGGATATATCACCGGTCTCGTGGGGCAGAACGGTTCGGGAAAAAGCACGACCTTTAAGGCTGTTCTCGGTTTGATCCGTTCCGACGGCGGCACGGTCACGCTGTTTGGAAAAGACTCCCGCAGTCTCACCGTAAGGGACCGTGAAGAGCTCGGTGTCGTTCTTTCGGATTCCGGCTTCAGCGGCTATCTCTGTATCCGCGACATTCTGCCCGTGCTCGACAGCATGTACCGCCGGTTCGACCGCCATGCCTTCGTCGCTGACTGCCGGCGTTTTCAACTTCCTCTGGATAAAAAAATCAAGGATTTTTCCACGGGAATGAAAGCCAAGCTGAAATTTCTGGTGGCTCTCAGCCATAAGGCCCGCCTTCTCATCCTCGACGAGCCTACCTCCGGTCTCGACGTCCTGGCCAGGGACGAACTGCTCGACATGCTGCGGGCATATATCGGAGAGGATGACAGCCGTTCCGTTCTGATCAGCTCCCACATTTCAGCCGACCTGGAAAATCTCTGTGACGACTTTTATATGATCCACGACGGCCGGATACTCCTGCACGAAGAAACGGACGTCCTTCTCAGCGATTACGGCATTCTCAGAGTCAGCGGAAAACAGTACGAACATCTGGACCGGCAGTACATCCTGCGGATAAAAAAAGAAGCCTTCGGATACAGCTGCCTGACCGGCGAAAAACAGTTTTATATGGAAAATTATCCTGACATCGTCATTGAAAAAGGAAGTATCGATGACATGATCACTATGATGGTGAAAGGGGAAAACGTATGAAAGGGTTACTGATAAAGGATTTTAAACTTCTGAAGAACCAGAAAACGCTGGTCTTCGTCTTTCTGGCTGTCACTCTGTTTCTGCTGGTCAGCGAAGGGATTTCTCCTCTCTTCGTGGTGGGATATGCCACGTTTATCGGAGCGGTCGTCGTCATCAGCACCATTTCCTATGATGAATACGATAACGGAAATGCTTTTCTCTTCACGCTGCCTTTCCGCCGGAAAGACTACGTACGGGAAAAATATCTCTTCGCCCTTCTGTGCGGCGGCGCGGCATGGCTGCTGTCAACAGCCGCTGTTATCATCTGCAGCTATCTGAAATATTCCACGTTGAGTATCACGGATACCGTTTTTCCGGCTCTTCTCATTCTCGCCGCTTTCGGCCTCATCGCCTCTGTCATGCTGCCGATCCAGCTGAAATTCGGCCAGAATAAAGGGACGATCGCTATTTTTGTCACCTTCTTCGCTATCGCCGCTGTCATCTGGCTGACATCGAAGCTGCTTCACCGGCTCGGTATCGGCCTGCAGAACTGGTTTGAAGCTTTGCAGACCGCTTCCGCAGGTACACTGTGCCTTATCTGCCTTGCGGTATCGGCCGGCCTGTTTTTCCTCTCCCTGCGGATCAGCACGCTCATCGTGGAACGGAAGGAATTCTGAAAAAACACTCTGTAAGATAAAAGGAAAGACTCTGAACAATTCCCCACACTATCCGCAGAGTGGCCCGGCAAAAAACGATCCGGCGGCTGCAGTCCGGCCGAATTCGCCGGGCTGCAGCCGCCGGGCCGCTAAAAGCCGATTTCTCTTCTTCACTTTTCTTCACGCCGCACAGGCACAAATTTCGCCTGATTCATCAGTGGATGGACAAGCCTGATTGCGCCGGGCACGGGACACTCCATGACACAGCTCCCGCAGTAATAACATTCTCCGGGAAACATGACCAGAGGATGCTTTCCTTTTTCCAAAGAAGGCACCAGTACATCCACCTGACAGACCTCGGCGCAGCGGCCGCATCCGATACAGGCGGAATCGTCATAGACGATGGGACGGACGCTGCACGGCACCGGGCAGACGAAAAATTCAGCTGCGGCGTTTCCGCCGCATCCGCCATCTCTTCCGGGCCTTTCACACTCCTTCTGCTTTTCCGTCATCCGTTTTCCTCCTTCCCTGTTCCGATACCTCCGTAATATCTCACCCGAGCCTCATCGATATAATCTCTGTTGCGTTTTTCATACTCCGCCTCAAGGTCGCCGAAATAGTCGAGAGGTACGCTCCCTTTTATTACCTCGCCATTTTCCTGACGCAGCGTAATAAAACGGCGATCCTCCTCCGGATCCACCTGAGGAAAATCACTCCGCATAAAGCACAGAGGCTCCGAGCTGGATTCTCTCAGCAGACAGGCGTGCAGAATCATCTCGGAAACGTCCAGAATGTCGAATACCTCATGAGCACGCATGAGTTCGTGAGGATTGTGACAGCAGATCTGAGGCACCGCCTCACTACGATAACTTTTCAGAAGTGAAAGACCTTCCAGAAGCAGATCACGGCACTTCACCTCACCGCAGTAATTCTGCATCGCTTTGGAAATCGCCATATTGAGCTCACGCCAGTCCATGCCTTCCTTCCGCAGCAGCGGCGCATAGAGACGTTTCTTTTCCCGTTCCACATTTTCTCTGAGGATTTCGCGAAGAGGCGCTTTCCGCGCATACTCCGCCGCTTTCCGCCCGGCGTAATATCCCGTCGCTGCCGCAAAGCCGCAGCAGTCGGAGGCGAACAGCTGATCGCCTGCCGCATAGATTCCCTCGATATTAGTCTGCAGATCCCAGTCGTGCATCACACCTCCGGGAGCTCCGAAAAGTTGGCGCTCCTGGGGCAGAAACGACGCCGACTGCCACCCGCTGCCGTAACTCTGTAGCATGTGAAGCTTCGGATCAAAGCCGCGCTCCGTGTAGTTCTGAAGTACAGGAATCTTCGTCTTGCCTTCCTCTCCCACCATCATGCCCCAGATCACGCGCCTCTCCATCTCCGGCATCCTGCTGAGATCCGCATAAAACGGAAGCCGATACCCTCTGCGCATCAGTTCTTCGAAATCCAGTGTCTCCGGGCCACGATACTCGTACTTCGGATTGTCGATAACACCGCCCTTGAGGAAAAATTTCTGTCCCTTTGCCGGATAATACCGTTCGGAGACGCCGGAAAGCTCCCTGCCGTCTCTGTCCACATAGGGAATTTCCACGCCTCTGGCGTCCACCATCGTGGCCGCGTACCAGGTATTGTGATTGTTTCCCGCGGCGTACGGCGGAAAACTCCTTCCCGATGCGGAAAATTCTCCTTTTACAGATTTTTCCATCATCGTAAATTCGATTCCTGCACGCCAGCCCATGGCATGGCCACTGCCGATACTCTGCGGCGGCCGGAATTCGCACAGGCCTGGAAGATCCGGATGAAACAGCCAGATCCGCGCCGGCCGGGACATGGCAAGAATCGTCGATCTGCTGTGAAAGACGGTGATTTTTCCGGTTCGCACGTTCATCCCCACAGCGCCCGCGCCCCGCTTTTCGCCGTTTTCCTCCGACAGCAGAAGCGCTGTCGCCTCCGTACGGTCAAAAATTCTGACACCCAGCCGCTTCAGCTCATGAAACAGCGCCGGCTTAAATGTCGTCCCCCAGACGCGCAGCGTAAAGCGGTTCGCATAATCGTAGGCGAACATCAGCTTCGTTTCCTCGTCCCGAAACTCGGCTCCCTTAAATTCATCCTCCGTATCGCGGATTTTCCCGCCGAAGGACTCCATATCCAGCAACCGGTCATATCCTTCCCTGCATTCGATATAGTGGGCGATACCATTGCTGTAATGATCCTGTTCGTCCACATAGGCCTCTGCGATTTCCTTCGGCGTCACCTTCGAACAGGGGTTGGTACAGGCGGACTCCCAGTGATCGATTCCACTTCCCGCCGCTCCGCTACGGATGGTGGCTCCCTTTTCCACCAAAGCCACAGACAGTCCTTTGCGTGCCGCCGCGATCGCAGCATAGCAGCCGGCAATCCCGCCGCCCAGCACCAGAACGTCCGCTGTCACTTCCTCTTCCCGGCCGACTTCATTTTCGTACGGCCACTGATACTGACTCATCTGTACAGGCTCCTTCTTCCATAAAACTTCTCTATATCATTCCTCCGCCTGACTGCATTCTGCGCACTCTGTTGGCCTCCTGCCCGTTCTTGTCGGTCAGACTGACGACGACAAAGAAAAACGCTGATACAAGATAGGCGAAAAGCAGTGCCAGATCGGTATTCATCAGACCGTTTAACGGCCCCGGAATTCCGATCAGGAACGCTCCCACTCCCACGATGCCGCCGGCCACGGCCGCAGCGAAAGCGCCTCTTCTCGTGGCTCCGCTCCACAGAAGTCCGCCCAGCAGCGGAACGAGAAGACTTCCCATATAAGGATAATTGAAAATGATCATGGCGTCCAGAATACTCGTCATATGAAACGCAAAGAAAATACCCGCAAGGCTGCCCAAAAAGACGGTCAACCTGGAAATCAGCTTGGATTTCGGAAGTTCATCGAGATTTTCCACCTCCGGATGGAGTACTTTATTATACAGATCTCTGGAAAAAGAGGAACCCAGAGACAGAATCACGCAGTTTGCGCTGGACATGGCAGCCGACAGAATCGCTGCGATGACGATTCCCGCCAGCACAGGCGGCAGAATTCCCATAGTCGCAATCGTGAAAATTCCGTCTGTAACGCCCGGGAACAGCGGTCTGGCCGCCACACCGATCATGGAACACAGGATTCCCACGACGATGACGATAATACCGCCGATGATACATCCCAGCGCCGCCGTTTTCGCATTTTTAGCCGACTGAATTCTGGCATACGCATCATAGGATACTGAGATGGAAAGCAGAAACGGCAGAACGAGATAGATAAACTGTGTACCCATTCCTTCCGGGATAAACGGCGTCGCGAAAATCTCTCCCACGGAGCCGCCGGCTTTCGTATACTGGATCAGTATCGCGACGGCCAGAATCGGCACGCCTACCATGATGATGCCCGTCTGTATGACATCTGTCAGAACGACGCCCCACATACCGCCGATGGTGCAGTATACGAGAATAACACCTGCGCACAGTACCACGCCCCAGCGAAACGGAATTCCGAATCCCTCCAGAATACTGCCACAGGCCAGCATCTGCGCGATGAAAATTCCCAGAAGACTCGGCACATTACTCAGCCATGCCCAGAAACGCACGCCGCGGCTGTCGCCGTACCGCTGAGCGAAAAAATCGAGAGGCACATAGCCTTCCTGAGCTCTCAGCTTCTTCGTGACGAGAAGACCGGCGAGGATCAGCCCGCCTCCGCACCCGAGCGCATAATAAATGCCGGGCCACAGCCCGTCGTTATATCCGTTTGTCGCCCCGCTGAGGACGATGCCGACGCCGATCTGGACGGCGGCCAGCGTGATGGCCGTCATCGCGACATTCAGTTTTCTGCCCGCCACCAGAAAGTCCGATGTCTTCTTGTTTCTCTTCGCCGCAAAGATGCCGGTGCCGATCATGACGACGAAGTACAGAACGCACACCAGCACGATGATCTGATTACTGCTCATACTATCTTCTCCTGATAATAAAAATAATTGCTGTAAGTGATAAAAAATACCTGCTTCCCGATGCATCCTTCCGGGGATTTTCGTTTTCCGCTATGAAATCCTGTCGTTTTTCATCAGGATCTCACATCGCTTTCACCGCTTTCGTCACGATGCCGCACTTTTAGCGGCGCCGTTTTTCCCCGGCACTGTTTCACCGTGTTTTCTACGGCATTTTTTCCTGACGAGTTTTTTACTATCCCGCATAAAAGCATCACCGCGTTAAAGCAATTAACATTCTACCACTAAAAAAGGCTGATGCAAAGGTCTATTTTGCATCAGCCCAGCGAAAAAATCTTATTTCCCGGATTTCCTCCTTTCCTGCCTGTCATTCTGTCATTCCCTGCGGGTTCCCAACGCTTTCAGAATCGTCAGTTTTTCCGCAGTCACATCCTCATCGAGGGAATTCAGCCTGCCTGCCGGCAGTCCCGGTTTCGCCGCGCCGTGAAAATCGCTTCCTCCGCTGACAAACAGGCCGTTCGCGGCCGCAGCAGCAGCCAGTTTTTCCGCTTCCTTTGGCGAATATTTCGAATAATAGCATTCCAGTCCCCGGATTCCGTACGACATCAGAAGCGCCAGCTGCCGCCGGAAAGCTTCCTCCGACGGAGCATCTTCTCCCTGACCTCCCAGCGGATGCGCCCATACGGGAATTCCGCCGGCCCGCAGTATGGCACCGACGGCATCCTTAGCGTCGATTCGGCTGTTTCCGGTATGGACAGGATCTATATATTCCCTGATCGCCTCATCGTTGTTCCGCGCCAGCCCTCTTTTCACCAGAATAGCGGCCAGATGAGGCTTTCCCTTACTATGCAGAGGCTGCAGCGTTTTCCGTTCTTCATCCGTCAGAGTAATTCCTCTCTCCCTCAGATAATCGATGCGCTTTTCCATCTTTGCCGCACGCTTCGCCATGCCCGTTTCCACGATGCCCCGCATGGCGCTGCTTTGCGGATCATATCCGTAACCGAGAATATGACATTTTCCGGCCTCCGTCCGGCAGGAAAATTCGATGCCGTTTATGAAAATCATTCCCTGCAGATCTCTTTTGCGGATCTCCGAAACACCCCGCATCGTATCGTGATCCGTCAGAGAAAACACCGAAATCCCCTGCCCCTTTAACTGCGCGATCAGTTCGTCAGGACTCAGCGTCCCGTCGGAAAAAGTGCTGTGCATATGTAAATCTATCTTGTTTGCCATGATATTTTCTCCTTTTCTGATTCCGAGTATATTCCGCCATATCCCTTCGCGCAAGAAAAATGCGCGTTCGCGAGCGCTCATGATAATTTTGCAGGAAAACATCGAAAATCAGGCGATAAAGTGATATGATACATTTATGTATACATCCTGTATATATTAAC